>NZ_JBFPKO010000170.1:0-413 GCF_040948765.1 Paraburkholderia sp. BR10923
GATCAAAGGCCTGCCCGCGCACGAGTTGCTCAAGCGCGGTCTCGCGATGGTGCCGGAAGGTCGCGGCATCTTCGCGCGTATGTCGATCGTCGAGAACATGCAGATGGGCGCGTATCTGCGCAACGATACCGACGCCATCAAGTCGGACGTCGAGCGCATGTTCGGCTTCTTCCCGCGTCTGAAGGAGCGCGCCTCGCAATACGCGGGCACGCTGTCGGGCGGTGAGCAGCAGATGCTCGCGATGGCGCGCGCGATCATCTCGCGCCCGAAACTGCTGCTGCTCGACGAACCGTCGATGGGTCTGTCGCCGATCATGGTCGAGAAGATCTTCGAAGTGGTGCGCTCGATTTCCGCTGAAGGTATGACGGTGCTGCTCGTCGAGCAGAACGCGCGTCTCGCGCTGCAGGCGGCCA
>NZ_JBFPKO010000171.1:0-390 GCF_040948765.1 Paraburkholderia sp. BR10923
CTGCTCTCACAACTGAACGCTACCAACGGGAGGGAAATGAGAAGGCGCTCGCGATGCTGAAGAAGATTTCTCCGGTGGCGTGGCGGCACATCCACTTCCTCGGGCATTACACGTTTCGCAACGAGAATCCGATCGACATCGCGGCCATGCTTGCGGGTCTCGACCTTCTCTAACCACCTGAAATCAAAGGACTTCCATTCCAAAATTTCTGCGGTTCCGACTTACAACCCCTATTTGGGACCTACAACCACACTACAACTAGCTGTCAAAGCCATTTTGAAATGTCCGCTTACTGGCCAAGTTCAAATGTCCGCTTTTAGGGGGTGGGAATCGGTCTCTCACCCGGTTTTTATTCACGCAGTGTCGAAGGATGGCGTTTGAACTGGCAGG
>NZ_JBFPKO010000172.1:0-379 GCF_040948765.1 Paraburkholderia sp. BR10923
CAAGCACGATCGAACCACCGCCCAGCGCCCGGGCCGTGCTCGACGCCGTGCCGTACAACTGGCCACCGTTGATCGCGTCCACGCTCGATGCCCGCACTGCGCCCGCAGCCACCCCCGTCACCGTACGATTGCCCGCGGTGCCTGCCACGTTGATCGCCGAACCGTCAGCGTCTTTTGCCACCGTGATGTCACGACTGGTTGCATCCTGCTGCACCAGACCCACCGTACCTTCGGACAACTGGTTCTGCACGCTCGTGATGCTGGACGCGTTCTGCGCGATGTTGCTGGTGTTCTTTGCGATGTCAGTTGCATTCAGCGCGATATCGCCCGCATTCTGCGCAATGTCGCCCGTGTTCTGCGTCGTGCGACCGTCGAGGTT
>NZ_JBFPKO010000173.1:0-370 GCF_040948765.1 Paraburkholderia sp. BR10923
TGTTGCCACCCTCGACGAAGTCGTAACGCGTGGTCTCCGTCGCGTTCGTGAAATACCGGTCCTGTGTCTTGAAGCCGTTGGCGGCGAACGTCGCGTACTCGGTGAGCTGGCCGTTCGGGCCGAACAGCGAGACATTCTGCGAGCCGTCCACATGGAACTCGTACTTGGTGGTGTTGCCACCCTCCACGAAGTCGTACCGCGTGGTCTCCGTCGCGTTCGTGAAATACCGGTCCTGTGTCTTGAAGCCGTTGGCGGCGAACGTCGCGTACTCGGTGAGCTGGCCGTTCGGGCCGAACAGCGAGACATTCTGCGTGCCGTCCACATGGAACTCGTACTTGGTGGTGTTGCCACCCTCCACGAAGTCGTAACG
>NZ_JBFPKO010000174.1:0-366 GCF_040948765.1 Paraburkholderia sp. BR10923
GACCGATTCGTTGCCCCACGCATATCCGCCAAATCCAAACAGACCAGGCGAGGAAAGACTTTTGGCCTGCCGCCCCAGCCAGTCGCCGATCAACGGAAAGCGCTTTGGCTTTGCGCTGATATCGAGGTGCAGATCGTCGACGGCCTTGCCGACCACCATTCTCGACTGAATGATTTCCATCTCGGCCGTCGCCTCTGTCTTGACGTCGAACATGCTCGAGACGTCGCCCAGAGGACTCTTTGAATTGTTGGTCGGGATGCTGTCTTCCACCTGCACGAGAATATCGGCCTGGTACACCGACGGCGCGATAAACGCGTATGCCACGCCCAGGGCGAGCACGCTGCCGGCGATTCCACCGACCAGCCA
>NZ_JBFPKO010000175.1:0-363 GCF_040948765.1 Paraburkholderia sp. BR10923
ATGCCCGAGGAAGTGGATGTGCCGCCACGCCACCGGAGAAATCTTCTTCAGCATCGCGAGCGCCTTCTCATTTCCCTCCCGTTGGTAGCGTTCAGTTGTGAGAGCAGTACCGAGTTGAAGGCGGTCATGGCCGCGAAATTCATCTTGTTGATGCTGTGCATGTCTCCGGTGATAATCGTCGGCGCGATATCGGTCGTGTTGTGGTAACAGAGGTCGAAGACGTAATGGCTTTCGTACTCGTGCGCACCGATGAGGTTGGTGAGTGTGGCAACGTGATTGGTGAGGGAGGTAAAGGCGACGACTCCCCGTTCGCGACCGAAATATTTGCGCGAGTGCCTCGCCTTTGCGGTCGGAGTGGCGGCA
>NZ_JBFPKO010000176.1:0-359 GCF_040948765.1 Paraburkholderia sp. BR10923
TCTGGCTCAGCGCCCCGGTAACCACGGTCGACGATCGCGATTTCAGGTTTGACATCGCTGAGAATCGCTGCCTGCTCCAGCGCTTCTTCCAGCGTATGTCCATCGTACGGATTGCCCGGCATCGAGCCGGCACCCACCACCAGCCCTTCCCGGTGTGTCGTCGTGATCGACACCTTGACGCCAAACTCGTATGGCGTGCGCGCCTTACCCGAAACGAAACTCGCGCTCATCGATGCACTGAGCCGCTCCCAATTGATCAGCTCGGCCAGCCGTACCAGTGGATGCTTGAGATTGATCTGTTCGCGCAGTGGATGCCGGAACAAATCCTTCTCCGTTACAGGCGCCTTCGGACCCATCTA
>NZ_JBFPKO010000177.1:0-353 GCF_040948765.1 Paraburkholderia sp. BR10923
GTGACGCATGGACGCTCGCACTAACCGGTTCGCTGTCCTTGCAGTGCTTATAGATGTCACCGCCCTTCATGACCATCAGGATTCTGGTCGGGTCTTGCATGACTTTCAGGTCCTCCAGCGGATTGCCATCAATGAGGAGGATGTCAGCGTAAAATCCCGGCGCAATCTGGCCGATGCTGTCGGGTTGCATCATGATCTCGCCGCCAAGCTTGGTCGCCGCCAACAAGATTTCCTTGGGCGTCATTCCGATGTACTTTTGGAAGTGCTCAAGGTCACGCGCATTCGTCCCGTGAGGCATCCACGCAAAGCCGTAGTCGCCGCCCGGCAGAATGCGGATTCCCCGCTTGTGCCTC
>NZ_JBFPKO010000178.1:0-349 GCF_040948765.1 Paraburkholderia sp. BR10923
GCCGCGCCGGCTCCATGGCCTGGGTGGAAGTGGCGCCGTACCGGGTGCCCACACAGAGGTGCCAGGCCGGATCCCTACGGCGTACAACAAACCGAGTTCAGTTACGCCCTCCCGGAAGGCGGTTTCGTCGCCGTACCCGGCATCGGCCAGCACGATGCCCGGGGCAACGCCGGATGCTATAGCCTCACGAAGTTGGGTCAACGCAATCTCGGGCTTGGTCTTGAAAGCCAGATCGTCGGGAATGCCCGCACGACGGGCACGTTCCCGGTCTTCAATCCATTCCTTGGGGACATACAGCTGCCAGGCAATCGGCAGGCTGCCGCGTTGTGTCGCGATCGACAGGCTCACT
>NZ_JBFPKO010000179.1:0-348 GCF_040948765.1 Paraburkholderia sp. BR10923
AAGGGCTTGACAAACGACTGCTCATAGAAGGCACTTTTGCTAAGGGTTGCAAAGTGAACGAGCATAAGCACGGAGAACACGACGAAGTGCAAGCCGGCCAGAGTTTCGGGCAATCGCTCGTAGTCTCGTGCGAGTCGGCGGAAGCGGTTGAGCCAGCCGAAGCTGCGCTCAACCACCCAGCGGCGCGGCAACAGCACGAAGCCCTTTTTCGCCTCAGGCAACTTGATGACCTGAAGTTCAATCCCTTCGTCAAGCGCCGCCTGTGCGGGCTCTTCGCCGGTATATCCCTGATCCGCGAACGCCACCTTGACCGTCTGGCCCGTGGCCTGCTGAACCTGACGCGCCAGT
>NZ_JBFPKO010000017.1:0-175427 GCF_040948765.1 Paraburkholderia sp. BR10923
AAGGCTGTTCCTTGTCGACCAGCGCCTTCAGCAGCTTTGCGACGGCCAGCGGCTGCAGGTCTTCGTTCGATTCGATCAGGATCGCGCGATCCGCGCCGATCGCGAGCGCGGTGCGCAGCGTTTCCTGGGACTGCGTCACACCGGCCGACACGGCGATCACTTCGGTCGCGACACCCGCTTCCTTCAGACGCACGGCTTCTTCAACCGCGATTTCGTCGAACGGATTCATCGACATTTTCACGTTCGCAATATCGACGCCCGTACCGTCCGATTTCACGCGGACCTTCACGTTGTAGTCGACCACTCTTTTCACTGGCACCAGAATTTTCATGCACACGCTCCAAAGTTACGAATACGTCAACCCGACAGACATTATAGCGACTGCCCTCATGGCAGCCGTGTCGCGGGCGCTTTGCGGAAGGATATCGCTCCTCCGCGGCGTGACGGCAATATCGAACGATCGTTCTATTTTAATCTCTAAAAAACCCGGGAAACAACCCCGGGTTCCGACTCCGACCTCTAATTTCCCATTGCCGTCGTGTTCTGCCTGGTTCGTGGATCATTGCATCACCAGGAGGTGATCACCGAGCCGCCGAATTTGCTGTCGACGAACTGCTTCACTTCCGGCGAGTGGTACGCCGCGACGAGCTTCGCGACCCACGGCTTGTTCTTGTCCGCTTCGCGAATCGCGATCACGTTCACGTACGGACCCTTCGGGTCCTCGATCGCGATGGCGTCCTGCTTCGGCTTCAAGCCCGCTTCCATCGCGAAGTTGGTGTTGATCGCGGCGGCATCGACGTCGCCCAGCGAACGCGGAATCTGCGCCGCGTCGAGCTCGACGATCTTCAGCTTCTTCGGATTGTCGACGATGTCGAGCGGCGTCGCCTTCAGGCCGGCATCGGCGCGCAGCTTCAGCAAGCCCTGCTTCTGCAGCAGCAGAAGCGCGCGGCCGCCGTTGGTCGGATCGTTCGGCACGGCGATCTTCGCGCCCGGCTGCAGTTCGGCGAGCGACTTCACTTTCTTAGAGTAGATGCCCATCGGGTACGTGACCGTATCGGCGACACGGATCAGCTTGTAGCCACGGTCCTTCACCTGCGCCTGCAAGTACGGGTCGTGCTGGTAGCTGTTCGCGTCCAGATCGCCGCTCGCGAGCGCCGCGTTCGGCTGCACGTAATCGGAGAATTCGACGATCTTGATGGTGAGGCCGTTCTTCGCGGCGACCGTCTTCACGACGTCCATGATCTGCGCGTGCGGGCCGCCGGTGACGCCGACCTTGATCGTGTCTTCGGCATGCGCCGCGGTGGTGGCGAACAGCGTTGCCGCGCCGAGCGCGGCGGCCAACTTGAGAATGAGGCGACGTTGCATGATGGACCTTTTCCGAATCTCTATGAGCGGGCTTCCGAACGCCCTTGTTTACTTATGGCTCAAACGACGCACGAGCCAATCCCCAAACGACTGCACCAGTTGCACGAACACGATCAGGATCAGCACGACCGCGAGCATCACTTCCGGCAGGAAGCGCTGATAGCCGTAGCGGATGCCGAGGTCGCCAAGGCCACCGCCGCCGATCGCGCCCGCCATCGCCGAATAGCCCACCAACGACACGAACGTGATCGTCAACCCGGCGACTACGCCCGGCAGCGATTCCGGCAACAGCACCTTGAAGACGATCTGGCTGGTGGTCGCGCCCATCGCCTGAGCGGCCTCGATGAGCCCGCGGTCGACTTCGCGCAGCGCCGTTTCGACGAGGCGCGCGATGAACGGCGCGGCGGCGATCGTCAGCGGCACGATGGCCGCCGCGGTGCCGATCGACGACCCGACGACGAGCCGCGTAAACGGAATCACCGCGACCAGCAGGATGATGAACGGTGTGGAGCGCACCGCATTGACGATCACGCCCATCACGCGATTCACCGCGACGTTTTCGAGCACGCCCTGGCGGTCGGTCAAATACAGCAGCACGCCGAGCGGCACGCCAACCACGGCGCCAATCAGTCCGGAGGTGCCGACCATGATCAGCGTCTCCCAGAACGACTGGACGAACATATCGAACATTTCACTCAACATGCGAGAGCTCCTCCACTACGACACCCTGCTCGCGCAGAAACGTGATCGCCTGCGCGACCTTGGCCGGATCGCCGCCCGCCAGAACCGCGAGCGAGCCGAACGCCTGCCCCTGGATCTCGTCGATCTGGCCGTGCAGGATATTGAAGTCGAGCTCGTAGCGACGAATCGTCTCCGACAGGATCGGCTGATCCACGCCCGAACCGGTGAACGCGAGGCGCAGAAGATGGCCGCTGCCGGTCTTCAGGCGCTGCGCGACGCGCGCCTTCATGGCGGGCGGCAGTTCCTGCGCGATCACGTCGCCGATCAGCGCGCGCGTGACTTCGTGGTGCGGCTGCAGGAACACGTCGATCACCTTGCCTTGTTCGACGACGCGGCCAGCGTCAAGCACCGCGACGCGATCGCAGACCTGCTTGATCACGTCCATCTGGTGCGTGATCAGCACGACCGTCAGGTTCAGTTCGCGGTTGATGCGCTTCAGCAGATCAAGAATGGCGCGCGTGGTCTCGGGGTCGAGCGCCGAGGTCGCCTCGTCCGACAGCAGCACCTTCGGCTTGCTCGCGAGCGCGCGAGCGATACCCACACGCTGCTTCTGCCCGCCGCTGATCTGCGCCGGATAGCGGTCCTTCTGCGCCGACAGTCCGACCAGTTCGAGCAGCGGCAGCACGTTCGCCTCGATTTCGTCGCGCTTCATGCCGGCCAGTTCGAGGGGCAGCGCGACGTTCTCGTACACGGTGCGCGACGACAACAGATTGAAGTGCTGGAAGATCATGCCGATCTCGCGACGCGCGTCGCGCAGTTGCGCGGCGGGCAGCGTCGTCAGATCGCGGCCGTTGACGAGGATGTTGCCCTCGGATGGGCGGGTCAGCAGGTTGATCGTGCGCACGAGCGTGCTCTTGCCCGCGCCGCTGCGGCCGATGATGCCGAACACCTCGCCCGCCGGAATCGTCAGATTGACGTTGTGCAGCGCCTCGACCCAGCCCCGGGGTCCGGCGAACCGCTGGGAAACATTGCGTATTTCGATCATGGACAAACGAAAACGGCGGAGGCTGCCGGCGAGCGTCGTGCTCCCGACAAGCGGCCGCCGTTTCTTTTATTTGGGATTTAAGGTCGCCATTCTACCGCAGCGCCGACATACCCTTTAATAATCAATTCCGATCTTTTCATAACCAAAGGGCATTAGAGCCGCGCGTTACGTACAAAGCTCTCGCGCATCGCGCCGCTCCGACTATGATCGGACCACCCCCTTCCGCACAGCCTACCGCCATGCAAACTTCCCCGAGCCACACGGTGCGCGCGAGCGCCGGCAGTCTTAATAAAGACGCGCCGCAGCGCGCGTCGGTCACGACCGCCGATGGCATCGAGTTGCCGCTGTATCGCTGGCAGCCGAACGGGCCGATACGCGCGACGGTCGCGCTGCTGCACGGCCTCGCCGAGCACGCCGGCCGTTACGCGGCCGTAGCGGACCGGCTCAACGCGGCGGGCATCGAACTCGTCGCGGTCGATCTTCGCGGCCACGGCCACGCGCCCGGCAGGCGCGCCTATGTGAAGCGCTTCGACGACTACCTGCTCGATGCGCAGGCGCTGCTCGACGCCGCCGCGCAAAGCTGCGCGCCGCTCTTCCTGATGGGCCACAGCTTGGGTGGCGCGGTGGCCGCGCTGTACGCGATCGAACGCCTCGACGCCAGCGGGAGGCGCTTGAGTGGTCTGATCCTGTCGAGCCCCGCGCTTGCGCCGGGGCGCGACGTGCCGAAGTGGATGCTCGCGCTGAGCCAGGTGATCAGCCGCGTCTATCCGGGCTTCCCGGCGATGAAGATCGACCCCGCGCTGCTGTCGCGCCTTCAGCCGGTCGTCAAAGCCAACCTCAACGATCCGCTCGTGCATCACGACGCGATTCCGGCGCGCACGGGCGCCGAGTTGTTGCTGGCGATGGCGCGCATCGAACGTGGCCGCGCGGGGCTGCGCATGCCGCTGCTCGTGTTTCACGGCACCGACGACAAACTGACCGAGCCCGACGGCAGCCGCGCGTTCGGCGAGCACGCGGGTTCGCCTGACAAGACGCTCACGCTGCACGAGGGCAGCTATCACGAGACGATGAACGACCTCGACCGCGATCGGGTGATCGCGGGGTTGGTCGATTGGATTGAAAGACGGTCGGTGGGACGGAGTTGAGAAGATGCGGCGCGTGGTAGCCGTCGGCTAGCGCTTCCACTCCGGCGCGCGTTTGTCGATGAAAGCCTGCACGCCTTCGAGCGCCGAGTCGTCCATCATGTTGCAGGCCATCGTCTGCCCGGCGAGCTGGTACGCGGCCTCGATGCCCATTTCGAGCTGCCGGTAGAACAGGCCCTTGCCTGCGCTGACCGCTTCGACCGGCTTCGCGCAGATGCTCGCGGCGAGCCGCGCGACTTCGTCGTCGAGCGCATCGGCTGGGGCGACGCGGTTCACGAGCCCCTGCTTGCGGGCTTCGGCGGCGTCGATGAAATCGCCGGTCAGCAGCATTTCGAGCGCGGCCTTGCGCGACAGATTGCGCGACAGCGGCACCGACGGGGTCGCGCAGAACAACCCGAGGTTCACGCCCGATACGGCGAAGCGCGCGGTCTCGGCGGCGACCGCGAGATCGCACATGGCGACGAGCTGGCAGCCGGCCGCGGTCGCGATGCCGTGCACGCGCGCGATCACCGGCTGCGGCAGGCGCTGGATCGTCAGCATCAGCTTCGTGCAGCGCGCGAACAGCTGCTGGTAGTACGCGAGCGACGGCGCCGCGCGCATTTCCTTCAGGTCGTGCCCGGCGCAGAACGCGCGGCCCGCGCCGGCGATCACGACCACGCGGGCATCGGTCTTCGCGATGTCGGTCAGCGTCCGCTGAAGTTCGTCGAGCAGCGCTTCGGACAGCGCGTTGAACGCATCGGGCCGGTTCATCGTTACGCGCACGACGCCCGGTACACGATACGCGTCGGGTTCGATCGTGACCAGCGACGCGTCGCCGGTATTGACGGGGTTGACGTTCATGGCTCAGATCTCCGCGAGCGAGCGCACGTGCGCGACCACGCTGCGCCCGAGCGCCGACAGGTTGTAGCCGCCCTCGAGACAACTGACGATGCGCCCGCGCGCGTAGCGCCGCGCGATCTCGCGCACCTGGTCGGTAATCCACGCGTAATCGTCTTCGACGAGGCCCATGTTGCCAAGGTCATCCTCACGATGCGCGTCGAAGCCGGCCGAGATGAACAGCATCTCCGGCCTGAACTCGTGCAGGCGCGGCAACCACAGCATATCGACCGCTTCGCGCACGGCCATGCCGTTCGAGCGCGCCGGCATCGGCACGTTGCACATGTTGGACGCCTGGTTGTCGGCGCCCGTGAATGGATAGAACGGGTGCTGAAAGATGCTGCACATCAGCACGCGCGGGTCGCCCGCGAATGCGGCCTCGGTACCGTTGCCGTGATGCACGTCGAAGTCGATGATGGCGACCCGCGCGAGACCATGCACGTCGAGCGCGTGGCGTGCGGCGATCGCGACGTTGTTGAAGAAGCAGAAGCCCATCGCGCGCGCCGGCTCCGCGTGATGGCCGGGCGGGCGCACGCTGCAGAACGCGTTGTCGTAGCGGCCTTCGATCACCGCGTCGGTGGCGGCGACGGCCGCGCCCGCCGCGCGCAACGCGGCCCGCAACGTGTGCGGGTTCATCGTCGTGTCGGGATCGATTTCGGCGACGCCCTCGACCGGCGAGCGACCGCGGATGTAGTCGACGTGCGCCTGCGTGTGCACGCGCAGCAGCGCGGCCTCGTCGACGAGCGGCGCCGACTCGCGCTCGATCAGCGCGTCGATGCGGCTCGCGATCAGCTGATCCTCGATCGCCTGCAGGCGCGCGGGGCACTCGGGATGCCACTGTCCCATGTCGTGCAGCAGACAGTCGGGATGGGAATAGAAACCTGTTGCCATAGTTCGTGTTGTGCGTCTCTTCTACGGCGCGGCGCATCAATTGCGCGCGCGGCGTGTCTCCGTCGAGCGGCGCGCGCCCCCGCGCGCCTACATTCGTCAAGTTACCACACGACACCGCTGTCGCCGATTCAGCACGGTTTTGCGGAAGCCGTCGGGTATACTTCCCCGACCCGTTATTCGCCGTTTCGTTCCTGCCGCTTTCCGACTGCTTCCAGCCTTTCACGCATCGCGCTCACTGCTCACCATGACCGTCAAGCTTGCTCTGTCCGCAGGATCCCCACGCAACCGGCTTCGCCTCAAGAACCTCGCCGCCTCACTGACCGTCGCATCGTGCATGTTCATCGCGGCAAGTCCCGCGAACGCACAAAGCGCCACGCGCAAAGCATCGGTGCAGCTCGCGCAGAGCCAGCCGCAACAGCCGGTACCGCAAGGGCAAACGTTTGAGGAAGAGATCATTCCGCAGCGCTATGCGAACAACGCGAACGTCGATGCGTTCATCAACGAGATGGTCGCGCGCTACGATTTCGACGAAGCGTCGCTGCACGCGCTGTTCGCCGGCGTCAGCTACTCGGCGACCGCGGTGAAGCTGGTCACGCCGTCGCCGACGCCGTCGGTCAAGAACTGGCGCTCGTATCAGGCGCGCTTCCTCGACCCGGTGCGCGTCAATGCCGGCGTGCAGTTCTGGCGCGAGAACCGGGCCACGCTGCAGCGCGCGTATCAGGAGTTCGGCGTGCCGCCGGAGATGGTCGTCGGCATTATCGGCGTCGAGACGATCTACGGTCGCTACATGGGTAATTTCCGCGTGCTCGATGCGCTGACCACGCTGAGCTTCGATTATCCGAACACCGCGAATCGCGCGGACCGCCAAGCGACCTTCCGCAAGAATCTCGAAGACTACCTGGTGTGGACGCGCGACGCGCAGATCGACCCGAACACGGTGCTCGGCTCGTACACGGGCGCGATCGGCATTCCGCAGTTCCTGCCGAGCAGCATCGTCCAGTACGCGGTCGACTACGAGGGCAACAAGCACATCGATCTGCGCACGAGCGATGCCGACGCGATCGGCAGCGTCGCGAATTATCTGCGCCAGAATGGCTGGGAAAGCGGCCGGCCGGTGGTATGGCGAATCGGCTCGGACGCGGGCAGCCTCGGTGTCGCGCAGGCGGCGGCCACTGGCCAGCCGGAGCCGCACTGGCCGCTCGACCAGTTGCTGCGCGCCGGTCTCGTGCTGAACGAGCCGAACCTCGACATTGCTTCCGAAGCGGGTACGCCGGTCACGGTGGTCGATCTGCCGACCCCGGGACGGGGCACCGAGTTCGTGCTCGGCCTGAAGAACTTCTACGTGCTCACCCGCTACAACCGCAGCTTCTTCTATGCGCTTGCGGTGTATCAACTCGGTCAGAAGGTCAAGGCCCAGATGGAAGCAATCGACACTGCGAATGCCGCGAAGGCGGTCAACAACGGCGGCGCGTCGCAAGGTCAGACAGATCAGTCGAACTCAAATTCGCAGTGAGTCGCCCCGCGAGTCGCCATGCGCGCCTCGCGTTGAAGGACGTAAAAAAGCGCCGGCTCGACCGGCGCTTTTCATTGGCTCGTGCGCCCGCGAAGGCGCCCGGCGACCCGCTTACGCGGGAAATACTCCCGTGGACAGATAACGGTCGCCGCGGTCGCAGACGATGAACACGATCGTCGCATTCTCGACCTGACGCGCGATGCGCAGCGCGACTTCGCACGCACCGCCCGACGAAATTCCCGCGAAGATGCCTTCGACCGACGCCAGCCGGCGCGCCATCGCCTCGGCCGCGGATTGGCTGACGCTCTCCACACGGTCGACGCGGCTACGGTCGAAAATTTTCGGCAGATACGCTTCCGGCCACTTGCGAATACCCGGAATACGCGAGCCCTCTTCCGGCTGCGCGCCGATAATTTCGATCTGCTGGTTCTGCGTTTTCAGATACGTGGACACGCCCATGATCGTGCCGGTCGTGCCCATCGACGATACGAAGTGCGTGATGCGCCCTTCCGTGTCGCGCCAGATTTCCGGGCCCGTGCCTTCGATGTGCGAAGCCGGATTGTCCGGGTTCGCGAACTGATCGAGGATGATGCCCTTGCCTTCGCGCTGCATCTGCTCGGCGAGATCGCGCGCGTACTCCATGCCGCCTTTGACCGGCGTCAGAATGATTTCCGCGCCATAGGCGGCCATGCTCTGACGGCGCTCGACCGACAGATCTTCCGGCATGATCAGTACCATCCTGTAGCCGCGGACCGCCGCGGCCATTGCGAGCGCGATGCCGGTATTGCCGCTGGTCGACTCGATCAGCGTGTCGCCCGGTTTGATGCGCCCGCGCGCTTCGGCCTTCTTGATCATCGACAATGCCGGACGGTCCTTCACCGACCCCGCCGGGTTGTTGCCCTCGAGCTTCGCGAGGATCACATTGTTGCGGCTGCGGATCTCGTCGTCGGGAAGCCGGACGAGTTGTACGAGCGGCGTGTTGCCGACCGTGTCTTCAATCGTTTTGTATGCCATATGGGGTCTAGCGGTCGATGCGCGAAAGAGTGTCTTCAATCCATCGATTCTAAACCACGAACTCCGGCGCTGGCCTGCAGCCCTTCTGTCCGCATGGATGCATGCCGCTTGCGGCGCAAAAAGCCCGCGGCTGCGAGCCGCGGGAAGTGATGTGTGCAAATCGAAGCAATGGGATGTTCGCGGACCTTGCGCGCCGCAAGCCGCGAGTCAGCATGGCATGCGCAAGGCTCGCGGCCGCTTACTTCTTCACCGCCACTGCGGCGGCGCCCTTCTGCGTGGCGGCGGGCGCGGCCGCAGCGGCCGGCTCCTTGCCCGCTGCAGCTGCCGCAACCTGCGTGCTAGCAGCCGCGCCAGCCGGTCCGACAGCGAGACCCTCCGCCTGCAGGCGCTCGATGGTGTGGCCGCCCATGCCCTTGACGCGCTTGCCGAGATCGGCCGCGTCCTTGAACGGGCCGTGCGCATTGCGTTCGTCGACGATCGCTTTGGCTTTTGCCGGACCGATGCCCTTGATGCCGCGCAGCGCGTCCTCGTTAGCCGTATTGACGTCGAGCGCCGCATACGCGTGGCCGAAAGCGGCGAGCATCGCCGCGGTAACCAGTACTTTTCGAAACATATTGGAATCTCCCTGTTGCCACTGGCCGGCGACCATCACCGGCCAGGAGATTCCAGTTTAAAGAGGACGGCGTACTAATTACACCTGGCCGAACAGCCAGCGCACGTAACGATCGACACCTTCCTGTACGCTCAGAAACGGCGCGTCGTAGCCGGCCGCACGCAGCTTCGACTGATCGGCCTGCGTGAAGCACTGGTACTTGCCGCGCAGCGCGTCGGGGAACGGAATGTATTCGATCAGGCCGCGCTGCACCTGATCCGCGAGCGACAGCGCCGGCTCGTTGTTCAGCGCGCGCAGCGTGTTGACCACGGTGCTCGCGATGTCGTTGAACGGCTGCGCGCGGCCGGTGCCGAGATTGAAAATGCCCGACTTCTCCGGATGATCGAAGAAGAACAGATTGACCTTGACGACGTCTTCGACGGAGATGAAATCGCGCGTCTGCTCACCAGCCGGATAGCCGTTGTATTCGCCGAACAGCTTGACCTTGCCCTCGGCGCGGAACTGATTGAAGTTGTGAAACGCGACCGATGCCATGCGCGCCTTATGCGTTTCGCGCGGACCGTACACGTTGAAATAACGGAAGCCCACGATCTGGCTTTTCGCCGTGGGCAGCACGCGGCGAATCACCTGGTCGAACAGGAACTTCGAATAGCCGTACACGTTGAGCGGCTGCTCGACCTCGCGCTCCTCGACGAAGCGGCTCGAGCCGCCATACGTCGCCGCCGACGACGCATACAGGAACTGGACGTCCTGCGCGAGACAGATGTCGAGCACGTCGCGGCTATAGCGGTAGTTGTTGTCCATCATGTAGCGGCCGTCGGTTTCCATCGTGTCCGAGCAGGCGCCTTCATGGAAAATCGCGCGCACCTTGCCGAAGTCGCCGCGCCTGAAGCGATCGACGAATTCGGCTTTGTCGAGATAGTCGTCGATTTCGCAATCAACCAGATTCCTGAACTTGTCCGCGCGCGTGAGGTTATCGACCGCGATGATGCGTTGTTCGCCGCGCTCGTTGAGCGCCTTCACGAGATTGCTGCCGATAAAACCGGCCGCGCCGGTGACGATGACGGTCATGATGATCCTGCCGTAGTGAGCTTTGTAGTGAGCTTCGTTCAGTCAACGCCGCGGGGTCCGCTGGTCCGTCGGACGACGGCAGCCCCGCGGGCTGCATCAGGAGAAGAGTTCGTCGTAGTCGACGGTGGCGGTGCCCAGTTTGCCGACCACGATGCCGGCCGCGCGATTCGCGAGCCCGACTGCGTCGACCAGAGAAAGACCCGCGCCGAGCATCGCGGCAAGCGTCGCGATCACGGTGTCGCCCGCGCCCGACACATCATACACTTCGCGCGCAACGGCCGACGCGTGCAGGATGCCATCGTCGGCAAACAGCGTCATGCCCTCCTCCGAGCGCGTCAGCAGCAGCGCCTTGAACTGGAGTTCGGCGCGCAGCTTCGTGACACGCGCGATCAGGTCTTCCTCCGACTTCCACTGTCCGACGACCTCGCGCAATTCCGCGCGATTCGGCGTGATCAGCGTCGCGCCGCGATAGCGCTCCCAGTCGTCGCCCTTCGGATCGACGAGCACCGGTTTGCCGGCCGCGTGCGCCTTCGCGATCATTTGCGTGACATGCGTGAGGCCGCCCTTCGCGTAGTCGGACATCAGGATCACGTCGTGCGACGGCAGCAGCTCATCGAACCGCGCAAGCCCCGCTAGCAGCACTTCATGCGCCGGCGAGTTTTCGAAATCGACGCGCAGCAGTTGCTGCTGACGCGACAGCACGCGCAGCTTGATCGTCGTCAGCAAGGCCGGATCGCGTTCGAGATGCGGTGTCACGCCGCTTTCGTCGAGCAGCTGCACGATGCGCTCGCCGGGCTCGTCATGACCGACCACGCACAACAGACCCGCTTGCGCGCCGAGCGCGACCGCGTTGCGCGCGACGTTCGCCGCGCCGCCCAGGCGATCTTCCTGGCGCTGCACGTGCACGACCGGCACGGGCGCCTCCGGAGAGATGCGGTTGACGTCGCCGAACCAGTAACGGTCGAGCATCACGTCGCCGACCACCAGCACGCGCGCCGCATTGAGCTGTCCGCGCGGCACGAACGTGAGCTTCTGCGCCGTGGTGGACGCGGGCGCCGCGGGCATGGCCTCAGGCATCGGCCGGAAGTTCAGAGGGTTGGGCATAGGGGCGTCCAATGGCGTGGTAGTCGATCCCGAGCTCGATCATCGCGTCCGGTTCGTACAGATTGCGGCCGTCGAAAATCAGCGGTGTCTTCAGCACCGATTTCAGATGCACGAAATCAGGACTCTTGAACTCCTTCCATTCGGTCACGATCACGAGCGCGTCGGCGCCGGTCAGCGTTTCGTCCTGTGCGCTCGTGAACGTGAGACGTGCGAGCTGCTCGGGCGCCGCGTGCAGATCCATCGCGAACACGCGCTGCGCCTCGGTCACGGCGACCGGATCGTACGCGCGCACGTTCGCGCCGCGCGCGAGCAGCTCGCCGATCACGCGACGGCTCGGCGCCTCGCGCATATCGTCGGTATTCGGTTTGAACGCGAGGCCCCACACCGCGAACGTGCGGCCCCTCAGATCCTCGCCGAGCTTCGCGGCGATCTTGTTCACGAGCACGTCCTTCTGCTGGTCGTTCACTTCCTCGACCGCCTCGAGAATGCGCAGGTTGTGGCCGCTCTCGCTCGCGGTGCGAATCAACGCCTGCACGTCCTTCGGGAAGCACGAACCGCCATAGCCGCAGCCCGCGTACAGGAAGTGATAGCCGATGCGCGGATCTGAACCGATGCCGCGGCGCACCGCCTCGATGTCGGCGCCGACCTTGTCCGCGAGATTCGACATCTCGTTCATGAACGAGATGCGCGTCGCGAGCATCGCGTTGGCCGCGTACTTGGTGAACTCGGCCGAGCGCACGTCCATGTACAGCGTGCGTTCGTGGTTGCGGTTGAACGGCGCGTACAGACGCTTCATCATTTCGCGCGCGCGCGCGCCCGATTCGTCTTCGTCGATACCGATCACGATACGGTCGGGGCGCATGAAGTCGTCGACGGCCGCGCCTTCCTTCAGGAACTCGGGGTTCGACACGACCGAGAAGCGATGCTGCGCGCTGCCGGCGAGCCCGCGCAACGCGAGCTCTTCGTTGATCACCGCGCGCACGCGTTGCGCGGTGCCGACCGGCACCGTCGATTTGTCGACGATCACCTTGAAGCCGTTCATCGTGCGGCCGATGTTGCGCGCGGCCTCGAGCACGTATTGCAGGTCGGCGGAGCCGTCTTCGTCGGGCGGCGTGCCGACCGCGATGAACTGCACGTCGCCGTGCGCGACGCTCGCCGCGACATCGGTCGAGAACGTGATGCGGCCGGCCGCGCGCGTGCGGGCGATCATCTCCTGCAAGCCCGGTTCGTGAATCGGCACGCCGCCTTTGTTGAGGATGTCGATCTTGCGCTGATCGACGTCGAGACAGAAGACGTCGTTGCCGATTTCGGCGAGACACGCGCCGGTGACAAGGCCCACATAGCCGGTGCCGATAATGGTGATTTTCATACGCTGTCCGGTAGATGGTTCCGGTGATGAATGCCGCTCGTGAGGCCGGCGATAAACTCGTTGCGAAATTCGCGGGGCGATTGCGCGCCAATGAACGCCGACGCGGCCACCGCCGCGCTTGCGGCGTCAGTTCGGCGCGGCGATCGGCTCGACGCGGCGCGGCGCATAGGTTTCCCAACCGCTGCATCCCGGGCACTGCCAGTAGAAAAGCCGGGCCCTGAAACCACAATTCTGGCACGTATAGCGTGGCAGATTCTTGGTGCGCTGGCGGATCAGTGTGCGCATCAGTTCGAGCTCGCCGCGCCGCGGCTCTTCGGCGACGGCCTGCTGCGCTTCGAGCAGACGCGTCATGCCGGCCAGATTCGGCGACTTCTGCATCTGCGTGCGCGCGAGCGCATGCGCAGCATCGGCGCCGCGCAGCGATGCGACGTGCTGATACGCAACGTCGAGCAGATCGTTGCTCGGATGACGGTCGACCCACGTGGTCAGCAGATCGGCGCCCTCCTGCGCGCGGCCGAGCACTTCATATGCTTTCATGATCTTCTCGGCGACGAGCGGCAGATACGCGGGGTTCTGCTCCTCGACGCGGCGCCATTGCCCAATCGCCGCTTCCGGCGCGCCGCCGGCCGCGTCGACATCGCCGAACAGGATCGTCGCGCGCACGTTGGTCGGGTTCGCCTTCAGCGCGAGACCGAGCTGATGACGTGCCTCGTCCGGTTTCTTCTGCTGCAGCGCTTCCTGCGCAAGTTCGCAGTGGAACTGCGCGATTTCCTTGTCGAGCGACGGTGCGCCCATCGTTTCGAGGTGGCGCGCGGTATCGATCGACTTGACCCAGTCTTTCTCGATCTCGTAGATCGTCAACAGCGCGCGTTGAGCACCCAGCGCGTAATCGCCCGCTTGCAGCGAGCGGAACGTTTCTTCGGCACGGTCGAGCAGACCCGCTTTCAGGAAGTCCTGGCCGAGCTCGTACAGCGCGTGATCGCGCTCGTTGACCGGCAGGTCCGCGCGGCTCAGCAGATTTTGATGCACGCGAATCGCGCGGTCCGTTTCGCCGCGCCGGCGGAACAGATTGCCGAGCGCGAAATGCAATTCGACCGTTTCAGGGTCGAGCTTGACGACTTCGATGAATGCATCGATCGCCTGGTCGGGCTGCTCGTTGAGAAGGAAGTTCAGGCCGCGAAAATACGACCGCGGCAGGTTGGCGCTTTCGGACAGCAGCGTCTTGAGGTCGTAGCGCGCCGCCATCCAGCCGAACGCGAACGCGACGGGTATGACCAGCAGCCACCAGAAGTCTAGATCCATGCGATTAATGCAAATGTGCGGAAAAGCGAAAACGAAAAGCCGCGCTCGGAGCACGCACGGCGCAAGACAGCTCAAATCAGCGGCGGCATCGGCGGCTGCTCTACCACGGCGGGAGTCTCGCGCGCCACGCGCAACTCGCGCCTGAGCCGGCTATTCTCCATGCGCAGACGCACGACGGCCGGCATCGCCGACACGAGCCCGGCGAGCAAGCCGATCACGAAAAACGCGAGGCCGATCAGAATCAGAGGCGCCGACCAGACGTAGCCGGCGAGGAAATTCAGCGTAGCGGGTTGCGTGTTGGAGAGCGCGAGCACGAGCAGCAGCACGAACACCAGCACACGGATCAGCCAGACGATAAATTTCATGAATAAATCTCTTCACGGCAGTTGCGGGATGACGCCGGCTTGATGACGCGTCGCGCCACGGTGTTGCCCGCGCCGAAGTGACCCGTATTGTAATGGATGCCCTCGCGGCTGGGCAGCAAGTGGCGGGATGCCGGACTTACGGGCCATTCGCGAAATGCAAAGGCCGCAGCGGAAGGCGCGACTTCTCAAATGATGGACGAAAAAAAAGCGCCCGAAGGCGCTTTTCCTGGTCTTTTGCCGACTGGCCTTGGCCGCTGACGCTAGCTATGCCACGCTGCAACATACACACACAGCGGAGTCATTAAAGGTCGTCATCCGGCTCCTCGGCCTTCAGCGGCTCGCCCGCGCGACGATCGACCCGCTCGCGCAATTCCTTGCCCGGCTTGAAGTGCGGTACGTACTTCTCGGGTACCAGCACCTTCTCGCCCGACTTCGGATTGCGTCCGACGCGGGAGGGACGGCGGTTGAGGCCGAAGCTGCCGAAGCCACGAATTTCGATGCGATGACCTTTGGCAAGCGCCTCCGACATCGCATCAAGCATCGTCTTCACCGCGAAATCCGCATCCTTGAGAACAAGTTGCGGAAATCGCGTAGCCAGCTGGGCGACCAATTCCGATTTGGTCATACTGCAGCAGACCTCTCAGGCTTACTGGTTCTGGCCGTCGAGCTTGGCCTTCAGCAGCGCGCCGAGGTTCGTCGTGCCGGTAGCGGCTGCGCTCGAATCCGAAGCAGCGAGACCGCGGATGGCTTCCTGCTGCTCAGCCGAGTCCTTCGCCTTGATCGACAGGTTGATGCCGCGCGACTTGCGATCGATGTTGATGATCATCGCGTTGACCTTGTCGCCTTCCTTCAGCACGTTGCGAGCGTCTTCCACGCGGTCTTGGGCGATTTCCGAAGCACGCAGGTAGCCTTCGACTTCGCCCGACAGCTGGACCACGGCACCCTTCGCGTCGACCGACTTGACGGTACCGTCGACGACGGAACCCTTGTCGTTCATTGCAACATAGTTGCTGAACGGGTCACCTTCGAGCTGCTTGATACCCAGCGAAATACGTTCCTTCTCGACGTCGATGCCGAGAACGATCGCTTCCACTTCGTCGCCCTTCTTGTACTTGCGAACGGCTTCCTCGCCGGTTTCGCTCCACGACAGATCCGACAGGTGAACCAGACCGTCGATGCCGCCCGGCAGACCGATGAACACGCCAAAGTCGGTGATCGACTTGATGGCGCCGCTGATCTTGTCGCCCTTCTTGAAGTTGCGGCTGAAGTCGTCCCACGGGTTCGGCTTGCACTGCTTCATGCCGAGGCTGATACGACGGCGGTCTTCGTCGATTTCGAGAACCATCACTTCGACTTCGTCGCCCAACTGGACAACCTTCGACGGAGCAACGTTCTTGTTGGTCCAGTCCATTTCCGACACGTGGACGAGGCCTTCAATGCCCGATTCCACTTCGACGAATGCGCCGTAGTCGGTGATGTTCGTGACCTTACCGAACAGACGCGTGCCCGACGGGTAACGGCGCGAGATGCCTTCCCACGGATCGTCGCCCAGTTGCTTGATACCGAGCGAAACGCGGTTCTTTTCCTGGTCGAACTTGAGGATCTTCGCGGTGACTTCCTGGCCAACCGACAGAACTTCGCTCGGGTGACGCACGCGACGCCATGCGATGTCGGTAATGTGCAGCAGGCCGTCGATGCCGCCGAGGTCCACGAACGCGCCGTAGTCGGTGATGTTCTTGACCACGCCTTCGACGATCGCGCCTTCCTTCAGCGTTTCGAGCAGCTTCGCGCGCTCCTCGCCTTGCGTTGCCTCGATGACAGCGCGGCGCGACAGCACGACGTTGTTACGCTTGCGGTCGAGCTTGATGACGCGGAATTCGAGGGTCTTGCCTTCGTACGGGGTCGTGTCCTTGACCGGACGCGTATCAACCAGCGAACCCGGCAGGAACGCGCGGATGCCGTTGACCATCACGGTCATACCGCCCTTGACCTTGCCCGTGATCGTGCCGGTCACGAGTTCGTTGTTGTCCAGCGCCTTTTCCAGCGACAACCACGAAGCCAGACGCTTCGCCTTGTCACGCGACAGGATGGTGTCGCCATAGCCGTTTTCCAGCGCGTCGATCGCGACGGAAACGAAGTCGCCCGCCTGCACTTCTACCTCGCCCGCGTCGTTCAGGAACTCTTCGAGCGGGATGTAGGCTTCGGACTTCAGACCAGCGTTCACGACCACGAAGTTGTGGTCGACACGCACGACTTCGGCGGAGATTACTTCGCCAGCGCGCATGTCCTGCTTGGTCAGCGACTCTTCGAACAGAGCCGCAAAAGATTCGGTATTCGGGGTAGAGGTTTGCAGGTCGGACATAAAAATCAGAGTTTGCATGGTCTTCGCAACGCCTGGCTCACCGGACCGGTCAGCAACTGCGGCATATACGCGAACGCCACGCGGGGTTAAAGGGTTAAAAACAACGCTTCGCGACCATTGCGAAGCACCTACCAACAACGGGACTGCCGCTGCTGGCCACTTCTGCGCGACCGTTTTCAGTCACGCATGCGGGACCAGCGCTTCATACCATTGCACCACCTGCTCGACCGCCTGGTCGACCGACAATGCGGAGGTATCAAGCAGCTTTGCATCCGCCGCGGGCTTGAGCGGCGCGGCCGCGCGCTGACTGTCACGCTCGTCACGCTCACGCAAATCCCGGAGCAAGTCATCTATATTAGCAGAAAATCCTTTTTGGATCAATTGCTTATGCCGGCGCATCGCGCGGGCCTCGACGCTCGCGGTCATGAACACCTTCAGCGCGGCGTCCTGGAAGATCACGGTGCCCATGTCGCGGCCGTCGGCGACCAGTCCCGGTTCCTTGCGAAACGCCCGCTGGCGCGCCACCAGCGCGGTTCGCACCGGCGCATGCACGGCGATCGCCGAAGCGCGGCTGCCCACTTCCTCGGCGCGGATTTCGGTCGATACATCGACCCCGTCAAGCTGCGCGAGCCCCTCGCGAAACGTGATATGGAGGTCATCGATCAGGTTGACAAGTGCGTCGACGTCGTCCGCCGCAATGCTATAGCGCAGGCTCGCGAGCGCCGCGAGCCGATACAGCGCGCCGCTGTCGAGCAGGTGAAAGCCGAGGTTGGCGGCCACCATCGCGGCCACAGTGCCTTTGCCGGAGGCACTAGGGCCGTCGATCGTAATGACGGGCGTCTGGTGAAAGGGACGAGTCGGTTTCATCTAAAAATGTCGCACATCGGGCGATTCGCACGCGAATCCGGGTTGCATCAGGGTTGTGTGAGCGCCGTAAAGCGCTCGAAATAATCGGGGAACGTCTTGGCGACGCACCTCGGGTCGTTGATGCGGATCGGCACACCGCCCAAGCTCACGAGCGAGAAGCACATCGCCATGCGGTGGTCGTCGTAAGTGTCGATCGCGGCATTCGGGATCAGCTTTTCGGGTGGCGTGACGACGAGGAAATCTTCGCCTTCCTGCACCTTCGCACCGACTTTGCGCAGCTCGGTCGCCATTGCGGCGATGCGGTCGGTTTCCTTCACGCGCCAGCTCGCGATGTTGCGCAGCGTGCTCGTGCCGTCCGCGAACAGCGCGGCGACCGCGATCGTCATCGCGGCATCGGGGATCAGGTTGAAGTCCATGTCGATCGGATCGAGCTTGCCGTGGTCGTTGCCGACGCCACGCACTTCAATCCAGTCGTCGCCCATCTGCAGGTTCGCGCCCATCTTGATCAGCGCATCGGCAAATCCGACGTCGCCCTGGATGCTCGCGCGGCCCACGCCTTCGACTCTGAGGGGCCCGCCGCCGAGTGCGCCCGCGGCGAGGAAATACGACGCCGACGACGCATCCCCTTCCACCATGATCGTGCCCGGCGACTGATACCGCTTCCCGGCCGGCACCACGAACTGGTGCCAGCCGTGGCGCTCGACCTCAATGCCGAAGCGCGCCATCAGCTTGATCGTGATCTCGATGTACGGCTTCGAGATCAGTTCGCCGTCGACCTGCACGGTGGTGACGCCGCTCGCGGTGCGCAACAGCGGCAGCGTCATCAGCAGCGAGGTCAGGAACTGGCTCGACACGTCGCCGCGTACGCGGATCGGCGCGTCGGCCGTTATCTGGGCGGGACGGATGCGCAGCGGCGGATAGCCTTCGTTCTGCTCGTAGTCGATCTTCGCGCCGATCTGGCGCAGGCCGTCGACGAGATCGCCGATCGGCCGTTCATGCATGCGCGGCACGCCGTGAATCCGGTAGTCGCCGCCGTTCACGGCGAGCGCCGCGGTCAGCGGGCGCACCGCCGTGCCAGCATTGCCGAGGAACAGGTCGGCCGTGCGCGCGGTGAACGCGCCGCGCGTGCCGGTCACGACGCAGGTGTCGCCGTCGCGCTTCAAACGTACGCCGAGCTTTTCGAGCGCGTCGAGCATCACGCGGGTGTCGTCGGAGTCGAGCAGGTTCGTGATCGTCGTCTCGCCTTCGGCGAGCGCGGCGAGCAGCAGCACGCGGTTCGAGATGCTCTTCGAGCCGGGCAGACGAACCGTGCCGGACGCACGGGAAAAAGGTCCGAGATCGAGGAATTCCATGATGTGTCCAGTTTCCGGTTATTTCGACGCGTCGCCGCTGGCCACGCCAGCCGCGCGCTGCTCCTGCCACTGACTGCGTGCGACGCGCGAGCGCGCGAACACGGCTTCGAGCGCGGCGCCGTCGCCGGCTTCGATCGCCGTGCGCAGGCGCGCGAGTACCGCGGTGTACGCGTCGAGTTCGTCGAGCAGCGCCACGCGATTGGCGACACAGACGTCGCGCCACATCTCCGGACTCGACGCGGCGATGCGCGTGAAGTCGCGAAAACCGCCCGCCGCGAACGAGAACTTCAACGCAGCGTCGGGCGAATTGAGGATCTGCTCGACGAGCGCGAACGACAGCACGTGCGGCAGATGACTGACCGACGCGAACACGCGGTCGTGCTGCTGCGGCGTCATGTCCCGCACCAATGCGCCGGTGGCGCGCCACATCGCCGCGACGCGCTCGACCGCGTCCGGCGTATTCTCGGGCAGCGGGCACAGCACGACGTTGCGGTTCACGTACAGATCGGGCAACGCGGCATCGACCCCGCTCGACTCGCGACCGGCGATCGGATGGCCCGGCACGAACTGGCCGATCCGGGCGCCGAGCGCCGTGCGGGCGGCGGCGACCACGTCGGACTTGGTGCTGCCCGCATCGGTGACGATCGTGTTGGCGTCGAGATGGGGCGCGATGCGCTCGAGCAACGGCTGGGTCTGCGCGACCGGCGCCGCGAGCAGCACGAAGTCCGCGCCCGCGAGCGCGCCGCGCAGCGCGGCGTCGTCGGTGAGCGCCGCGGCGCCGTCGATCACACCAAGCGCCAACGCCCGTTCGCTCGACGCGGAGGTCCGTCCGACCCCAACCACCATGCGTGCCCCGCCAGCCTCGCCGCGTTCACGCAACGCGCGCGCGAGCGATCCGCCGATCAGGCCAACACCGAAAATCACCAACTTGTTAAAGGAAAACGCGGCCACGTCGCTCACACAATACGGACATTAAGCGCGCCACTCCTGCCGGTCGACGCGCGGGGTCAAGGATCAAGGCTTACGCTGCGTCAGGCTCGGCAAGCGTCTTTTCGAGCGCCGCGAGGAACGCTTCGTTTTCCTCCGGCAAGCCGATCGTGATGCGCAGCCACTGCGGCAAGCCGTAGCTGTCGACCGGTCGCACGATCACGGCCTGCTTCAGCAGCGCAAGGTTCACGCGGGCGCCGGCTTTGTCGTCGCTGCCAACGCGCACGAGCACAAAGTTGCCTTCGGACGGCACGTATTCGAGGCCAAGCTTGTCGAACGCCTCTGTCAAAAGCGTATAGCCCTGCGCGTTCAGCGCCGCGCTTTTCTGCAGAAACGCGCTGTCGTTCAGTGCCGCGATCGCCGCGGCTTGCGCGAGCGTATTTACGTTAAACGGTTGACGCAGTCGATTCAGCAAATCGGTCAACCCGGGCTGCGCGATCGCGAAACCGATGCGCAAGCCCGCAAGCCCGAACGCCTTCGAGAACGTACGCGAAACCAGCAGGTTCGGATAGCGGCGCACCCAGTCAATGGAGTCATAGCGTTTGTCCGCCGACAGATACTCGGTGTACGCCTCGTCGAGCACGACGGCCACGTGGCGCGGCACCTTGTCGAGAAACGCCTCGAGCGTCGGGCCGTCGACGAACGTGCCGGTCGGATTGTTCGGATTCGCGACGAACACGAGACGCGTGTCGTTGTCGATTGCGGCGAGCATCGCGTCGAGGTCGTGACCATAGCGCACCGCCGGCACGACGATGGCGCGCGCGCCGACGCCTTGCGTCGCGAGCGCATAGACCGCGAACGAATACTGCGAGAACACGACCGCGTGGCCCTTCTCGACGAACGCGTGCGCGGCGAGTTCGAGGATGTCGTTGCTGCCGTTACCGAGGGTGATCCACTCAGCCGGCACACCGTAGCGCGCGGCGAGCGCCGCCTTCAACTCGAAACCGTTCGAGTCCGGATAACGGCCAAGATCGGCGATTGCCTGCGCCATCGCGTGCTGCGCGGATTCCGGCATGCCGAGCGGATTCTCGTTCGATGCGAGCTTCACGATGCTCGCCTCGTCGAGACCGAACTCGCGGGCCACTTCCGAAATCGGCTTGCCGGCGATGTACGGCGCGATCGCGCGCACATAGGAAGGGCCGAAAGACGCTGTCATGAAAATCTCCGAACGACGATGGATAAGTGAAACCTGCGTTCGGGCAGCGCACGCGGCGCCGCCCGGACTGCGCTGCCAGCCCTTAGCGGGCGCGCGGATATGAGCCGAGTATTTTGAGGAACGCGGCCTTCTCGCCGAGACCGGCGAGCGCGGCAGCCACAGCCGGATCGTCGCGATGGCCTTCGACATCGATATAGAAGTAGTACTCCCACGTGCCGACGCGCGCCGGACGCGATTCGAAACGTGTCATCGACACGCCGTGGCGAGCGAGCGGCTCGAGCAGCTTGACCATCGCGCCCGGTTCGTTCGCGACCGACACGATCAGCGAGGTCTGGTCGTAGCCGCTCGGACCGGTCGGCTCCTTGCCGATCATTACAAAGCGCGTGCGGTTGTGCGGATCATCCTGGATCAGCGCGTTGGTGACCTGCAGGCCGTAGTGGATCGCGGCACGATCGCCGGCGATGGCCGCGACAGTTGGGTCTTCGGCCGCCATCCGTGCAGCTTCGGCATTACTCGACACCGCCTGGCGCTCGAGATGCGGCGCATTGGTCGACAGCCAGCGCTGGCACTGCGCGAGCGCCTGCGCATGCGCGCATACGCGCGTGACGCCAGCGAGCCCGTTTTGCGTGAGCAGGTTGTGATGGATCGGCAATGCGAGTTCGCCGCCGATGGTCAGCTGGGTTTGCAGCAGCAGATCCAGCGTGCGCGACACCGCGCCTTCGGTCGAGTTCTCGACCGGCACGACGCCGTAGTCGGCGGCGCCCGCCTCGACCGAGCGGAATACTTCATCGATCGAGGGGCACGGCAGCCCTTCGATAGACTGACCGAAGTACTCGTGCATCGCCTGTTCGCTATAGGTGCCGACCGGCCCGAGATACGCGGCCTTGATGCTCTTTTCTAGCGCGCGGCTCGCGGCCATGATCTCGCGCCAGATCGCGCTGATGTGTTCGTCCGCGAGCGGCCCCGCGCTCATTTCCTGCAGGCGCGCGATCACCTGCATCTCGCGCTCGGGCCGGAACACCGGCGCGTTGAAATGCTTCTTGATCTCGCCCACTTCGAGCGCGACCGACGCGCGCTGGTTCAGGAGCGCGATCAGCTGCGCGTCGAGCGCGTCGATGCGATCGCGCAGAGGTTTGAGTCGTGTATTGAGTTCGTCGTCCATGCGTAAAACGGCTCTGCCGGGTAACTGCTGGAAAAGATGCGCACGCCTGCCGGTCAGTGTGACTCAGGCGCTGCGCTGTTCGAATTCCTTCATGTATTCGACAAGCGCTTTGACGCCTTCGAGCGGGACGGCGTTATAAATCGACGCCCGCATGCCGCCGACGGACTTGTGGCCCTTTAGCTGCACCAATCCCCGCGCTTTCGCGCCGGACAGGAAATCTTCGTTGCGCGACTCGTCGGCGAGGAAGAACGGTACGTTCATCCGCGAGCGCGAGCCACGTTCGACCTTGTTCAGATAGAAGCTGCTCGAGTCGATCGTGTCGTACAGCAGCTTCGATTTTTCGAGGTTGCGCGCCTCCATCGCCTGGAGGCCGCCCTGGTTCTTCAACCACTTGAACACGAGCCCGGCAATATAGATCGCATAGGTGGGCGGCGTGTTGTACATCGAGTTGTTCTCGGCGACGGTCTTCCATTCGAACGCCGATGGGCAAATCGGCATTGCGCGATCGAGCATGTCCTCACGCACGATCACGACCGTCACGCCCGCCATGCCGATATTCTTCTGCGCGCCGCCGAACAGCACGCCGTATTTGGCGATGTCCATCGGGCGCGAAAGGATGTGCGACGACGCGTCCGCCACGAGCGGAATATCGCCGAGGTCGGGAATCTCGAAGGTTTCGACGCCGTGAATGGTCTCGTTGGTGCACAAATGCACGTAAGCCGGATCGTCCGACAGTTGCCATTCCGCACGCGCCGGCGCGCGCGTGTAGCCCTCGGCCGTCTTGCCGGTCGCGGCAAGATGCACGCTGCCGTATTTTTCCGCTTCCTTGAACGATTTCTGCGACCACGAGCCGGTGACGACGAAGTCCGCCCGCGGTTTCGAGCCGAGCAGGTTCATCGGCACGATCGCGTTCTCGCCGAGCCCGCCGCCCTGCAGGAAAAGGATGCGGTGACTTGCCGGCACCTGCAGCAACTCGCGCAGATCGGTCAGCGCTGCTTCGTGGATCGACATGAATTCCTTGCCGCGATGGCTCATTTCCATCACGCTCATACCACTACCTTGCCAGTTCAGCATCTCGTCGGCTGCCTGGCGCAGCACTTCTACGGGCATGGCCGCCGGGCCGGCGGAGAAATTAAAAACGCGCATGTGAGGTCCTGGAAGCGGGCGTGAAATAACGAAGTCGCGCGGGAATCGGCGAAAAGAACTGCGAAATGGCTCGCCGAAAAAGAAAATGGCCGTCTGCGCCAGTGCGCAAACGGCCATTATCGCATTGTCGCCGCCAACCCGCCACGCCGGGTGGCCCAATGGGCGCGGCGACAGGCCGGCTGATTAGCGCGGCCTGCGAGCGGAATTTACTTGGCAGCCGGCTTGACCGATGCGACTTCCTTGTCGGCCTGGTCACGCGTTGCCTTGATCGATTCCGGCATGTACTTCTGCATCAGACCGTTCACGACGTCGCGGCCAACCTGGTCTTGCACCTGGATAAACTTGCGTCCGGTCGGGCTCTTGTAGAACGTGGTCAGGTCCTTGATTTCCGACACGCTGTAGTACTTCGCGTATGCATCGTACTGAGCTTGCATCGCGTCCTGACGGAAGCCGTCGGTTGCGAAGACCTGGCCTGCCGCGTCCACCAGCTTCGGCACCGCGTTCTTCTGCAGGGTCGGCACGGCGGCCTGCTTCTGCTTGTCCGTCATCGTCTTGTTCTCGGTCAGCGCGTCCGACAGGATTGCCGGCACGAGCTGCTTGGCCTGCATCTGCGCGCTATTGCCGATTGCGCCAACCAGCTTCTGCGCGTCGATGGCGTCGAGCAGGTCCTTGATGGCAGCTTGCTTGGCCGGATCAACCGGTGCTGCTGCGGCAGCCGGAGCTGCGGGCGCCTGGTTCTGCAGCGCTTGAGCCATGGCGAAGGTCGGCACGATGGCAGCCAGCAACATCAGTTGTTTGAATCGTTTTTGCATCATTACTCCCTAAGAGAAATTAACTTGAACCGCACGCCGCACGGGAAAGCGTACCGGCCTGATACGCGTTGACCCGCAGCGTAGCTTCAACGTATTAACTGAGACTGAAAGCCGCTGGCACGGATCAAGCCGCGCCGCCGCCCTCACCGCCGTTATCACCTTCAGCGGAGCCGTCGGAATCGCTTTCCGACTCGCCCTCGGCCTCAGCTACCTGTTGCAGACCGGACAGCTTGGTCCCTTCGTCAAGGCTGATGAGTGTAACACCTTGCGTTGCGCGTCCCATTTCACGAATTTCCGACACGCGCGTGCGAATCAGCACGCCCGTCGTGGTAATCAGCATGATCTGCGCTTCCGAATCCACGAGCGTCGCGGCAACGACCCTGCCATTGCGCTCCGACGTCTGGATCGCGATCATGCCCTTCGTGCCGCGGCCGTGACGCGTGTACTCGGTGATCGGGGTGCGTTTACCGAAGCCGTTCTCGGTTGCGGTGAGCACGGACTGTTGCTCGTCGCCGGCCACCAGCAACGCGATCACGTTCTGGCCGTCCTCGAGTTGCATGCCGCGCACGCCGCGCGCCTCGCGGCCCATCGGACGCACGTCGTTCTCGTCAAAGCGCACTGCCTTGCCCGAATCAGAGAACAGCATCACGTCGTGCTGGCCATCGGTGATCGCGGCGCCGATCAGGTAATCACCCTCATCGAGACCGACCGCAATAATACCCTTGCGCAGCGGCCGGCTGAATGCCTCGAGCGGGGTCTTCTTTACCGTTCCTAACGCGGTTGCCATGAACACGAACTTGTCGGCCGAGAACTCCTTGACCGGCAGCACGACCGTGATCTTTTCGCCTTCCTGCAGCGGGAACATATTGACGATCGGCCGGCCGCGCGAATTGCGCGAGCCCTGCGGCACCTCGTAGACCTTGACCCAGTACACCCGGCCGCGATTCGAGAAGCACAGGATGTGGTCGTGCGTATTGGCGATGAACAGCGTGTCGATCCAGTCGTCTTCCTTCATGGAAGTGGCCTGCTTGCCACGACCACCGCGCTTCTGGGCCCGATATTCGGACAGCGGCTGCGATTTCACGTAGCCCGCGTGCGACATCGTCACGACCATTTCCTGCGGCGTGATCAGGTCTTCGGTGTTCAGTTCGGTCGCGTTCAACTCGATCTTCGAGCGACGCGCATCGCCGAATTCGGCCTTGATCGACGAGAGTTCGTCGACGATGATCGCCGAAATGCGTTCCGGGCGAGCCAGAATGTCCAGCAGGTCAGCGATCTGCGCCATCACATCGCGGTATTCGCCAATGATCTTGTCCTGCTCGAGACCGGTCAGGCGCTGCAGACGCATCTGCAGGATTTCCTGCGCCTGGGTATCGGACAAACGGTAGAGGCCGTCGGCCTGCATGCCGAACGACGGGTTCAACCCCTCCGGACGATATGCTTCGCGACCGCCCGCCGACGCGTTATCCGTCTCGGCGCGCGACAGCATTTCGCGCACGAGCGACGAATCCCACGAGCGCGACATCAGTTCCTGCTTGGCGATAGGCGGCGTCGGCGCGGCCTTGATGAGCGCGATGAATTCGTCGATGTTCGCGAGCGCAACCGCCAGACCCTCGAGCACATGGCCACGTTCGCGCGCCTTGCGCAGCTCGTAGACGGTGCGCCGCGTCAGCACTTCCCGGCGATGCGACAGGAAGCACGTCAACATTTCCTTCAGATTCAGGAGCTTCGGCTGGCCGTCGACGAGCGCGACCATGTTCATGCCGAACGTGTCCTGGAGCTGGGTCGCCTTGTACAGATTGTTCAGCACGACCTCGGGCACTTCGCCGCGTTTGAGCTCGATCACGACACGCATGCCGCTCTTGTCGGATTCGTCGCGGATGTCGGAGATGCCTTCGAGCTTCTTCTCGTTGACGAGCTCGGCGATACGCTCGAGCAGCGAGCGCTTGTTCACCTGATACGGCAATTCGTCGACGATGATTGCCATGCGCTGGCCGCGGTCGATTTCCTCGAAGTGCGTCAGCGCGCGCATCACAACGCGGCCGCGACCGGTGCGATAGCCGTCGCGCACGCCGGCCACGCCGTAGATGATGCCGGCGGTCGGGAAGTCGGGTGCGGGGATGATCTCGATCAGTTCGTCGATCGTCGCTTCCGGGTTTTTCAGCAGATGCTGACACGCGTCGACGACTTCGTTGAGGTTGTGCGGCGGGATGTTGGTCGCCATGCCGACCGCGATGCCGGACGAGCCATTGATCAGCAGATTAGGGATGCGCGCGGGCAGGATGGCCGGTTCATTCTCGCTGCCGTCGTAGTTCGGCACGAAGTCGACCGTTTCCTTGTCGATGTCGGCCAGCAGTTCGTGGCCGATCTTCGCCATGCGGATTTCGGTGTAACGCATCGCCGCGGCGTTGTCGCCGTCGACCGAACCGAAGTTCCCCTGGCCGTCGACGAGCATGTAGCGCAGCGAGAAGTCCTGCGCCATCCGTACGATCGTGTCGTAGACAGCAGTGTCACCGTGCGGATGGTATTTACCGATGACGTCGCCGACGATACGCGCCGACTTCTTGTAGGCGCGGTTCCAGTCGTTGTTCAGCTCATGCATCGCGTACAGCACGCGCCGGTGCACCGGCTTCAGGCCATCGCGGACATCGGGAAGCGCTCGCCCTACGATCACGCTCATCGCGTAATCGAGATACGAACGGCGCATTTCCTCCTCAAGGGAGATTGGCAGAGTCTCTTTGGCGAATTGATCCATTATCCGTATCTTTTACGTGCGAAGGCGGGGGTTCGCCGCAACTTCGCGTAAGCATTGCAGGCGCAACGCATCACGCGATTCTAACATGCCACGCATCCGCGCCCGACGCAGGTACGTATACATATTAGAGGGGCACCCGCCAACACCTCGCCGATCCCGCACTTTCAGGCTCACCAGGCTCGATTCCTGCGTAGGGCCAATTCCCCGCTCAGCCAGAGCCGGCGGACCGCTCAGACGAAAACATTTGTTGCGCATGCACCACATTTGGAGGGGGATTTGAATGGGGGCAGATTTTTTTTTCGTCGGAGGGGAACGATATGGCAAAATGCCAACGCACAAAGAGTCAGACACTGCTCGAAGTCTATACAGCCGGTTTTTGTTCCGCACCAATGTTATACTTCGAGCAATGTATGACTGGTCATCCGTCAACAGGCTCGCAGTAAACCTGCGGTAATCTCAATTTCGAGAGGAGAAATATGAATAAACTTTCAAAGCTCGCGTTCATTGCAGCTACCGCAGTTATGGCTGCATCCGCCATGGCGCAGTCGGTGCCGGCGTCGCGACAAGCTACCAACGACAACTGGGTGAATGGTACTGGCGAATACGTGTGGATGAACGGCACGAACGAGCTTTGCTGGCGCGATGCATTCTGGACGCCCGCAACGGCTAACGCCAAGTGCGACGGCGCTCTGGTTGCTCAGGCTCCGACCCCGCCGGCACCGGTCGCTCCGGCCCCGGCAATCTCCAGCGAAAAGATTACGTATCAAGCTGATGCGCTGTTCGACTTCGACAAGGCAATCCTGAAGCCGGCTGGCAAGGAACGTCTGAGCGAACTGGCATCGAAGATCCAAGGCATCAACCTCGAAGTCGTCGTTGCTACGGGCCACACCGACCGCATCGGTTCGGACGCTTACAACGACCGTCTGTCGCTGCGTCGTGCTCAAGCTGTGAAGGCCTTCCTGGTCAGCAAGGGCGTCGAAGCCAACCGTATCTACACGGAAGGCAAGGGCCGCCGCAACCCGGTTACCACCGGTTGCAACCAGAAGAACCGCAAGCAACTCATCGCCTGCCTCGCACCGGACCGCCGCGTGGAAGTCGAAGTTGTCGGTACGCCGAAGCAGTAAGCTGGAAAATTACCGCAGTATCGAAAGCCCCGCTTCGGCGGGGCTTTTTTTATGTGCGGGTGCCGCCACGTGGCGTGATGCGCGGCGGAGGAACACCCCGTTCCGCTACTAGCGGCTCGCAGCTCGGATTGGCAGCCGCTCGCTGGCGCGCTTTTGCCGCTCTTTCTCTTGCCCTATATACTCAGAGTTTATCCTCGAGCGTCCGCTCACCGCTTTCATCGAGGCAGCCTTCGCCATGACCAACGCCGATCCCCACGAACTACAGAAATTCAGCGACCTCGCGCATCGTTGGTGGGACCCGAACGCCGAATTCAAACCACTGCACGAACTGAATCCAATTCGCCTGCGCTGGATCGACGCGCACGCGCATCTCGCCGGCAAAAAGGTGCTCGATATCGGTTGCGGCGGCGGCATCCTGTCGGAATCGATGGCAGGCTTGGGCGCGCATGTTAAGGGCATCGACCTGTCGACGCAGGCACTCGGCGTCGCCGATCTTCACAGCCTTGAAAGCGGTGTAACTGTCGATTACGAAGAAATCGCGGCCGAGGCGCTGGCCGCGCGCGAACCGGGCACCTATGACGTGGTCACTTGCATGGAAATGCTCGAGCACGTGCCCCAGCCGGCCGCGATCGTCGAGGCCTGCAAGAATCTCGTGAAGCCGGGCGGGTGGGTGTTTTTCTCCACGCTGAACCGCAACGTGAAGTCGTATCTGTTCGCGGTGATCGGCGCCGAATACATCGCACGAATGCTGCCGAAGGGCACGCACGACTACGCGCGCTTCATCCGCCCGTCGGAACTCGCCGGCTTCGTGCGCGCCGCCGATCTGCGCACGGCCGACATCAAGGGCATCGTGTACAACCCGCTCAGCAAGCATTTCGCGCTGTCGTCCGACACGAGCGTCAACTATATGCTCGCCTGTCGCCGCGACGCCTGACCTGCCAGAACCGCCCCGATCCGCCGTATCCGAAACGAACAATGAGCGACCCGACTCCCCTGCCGCAACGCGAAGACAACGACGACACGCTCGGCTTTTGCCTCGCCGTGCTTTTCGACCTCGACGGCACGCTTGCCGACACGGCGCCCGACCTCGCGGCAGCCGTCAATAAAATGCGCCACGACCGGGGACTCGAGATGGTGCCGCTCGAGAAGCTGCGCCCGCTCGCCTCGGCCGGAGCGCGCGGACTGATCTGCGGCGCGTTCGGCATCGGGCCCGATCATCACGAATTCGCATCGATGCGCGAGGAGTTTCTCGCGAACTACGAAGCGGACCTGTGCATCGAGACGACGCTCTTTCCGGGCATCGCGGAAGTGCTCGACGAACTCGACGCGCGCGGCGTGCGCTGGGGCATCGTCACGAACAAGGTCGCGCGGCTCACCGAACCGCTCGTCGCGCAACTCGGGCTCGAGGAGCGCGCCGGCTGCGTGGTGAGCGGCGACACGACCCCACATTCGAAGCCGCACCCCGCGCCGCTGCTGCACGCGGCGCGTGAGCTGGACATCGCGCCGGAGCGCGTCGTCTATATCGGCGACGATCTGCGCGACGTGCAGGCCGGTTTTGCTGCCGGCATGAAGACCGTCGCCGCCGCGTACGGCTATTGCGGCAACGACATTCCGCCGACACGGTGGCACGCGCAACACGTGGTGGAGTCGACGGCCCAGTTGCAGACGCTGCTGCGCGACATTGTCTGACCAGGTCCGGCCAGCCAATGCGTGCGACCCGTGCCGTCAATCTATTGTAAAATCTCCTTTGGCTCATATATGTGAGCAACGAACCGCGGGGGCGACCTGGTTTCGACAGGGGTTGCGAAGCGGCTAGGGCATGTCGAGGACCCGTCACCTCGTTAATCAATGGGAAAAACGTAACTGCAAACGACGATACGTTCGCACTGGCAGCCTAAGGGCCGCCGTCCTCTGCCTAGTTCACTGACGGGCTAGTGTCGCAAGACCGGTAGCAATACCGACAGAGGTCATATACGTCAGTTAAGCCTTGGCGGCGTCACGACGTCCGGGTCGAAAATCTAGTGAATCGCCGTAGCGCAGCGTGTTCGTCCGCGTCGCTGCGGTTAAATCAAAAGACAGAACTAAACATGTAGAACTGGTCGTAGAGGACTTCTGGACGCGGGTTCGATTCCCGCCGCCTCCACCAAATACCTGGCACGTTCGCAATGAACGGCTCCGAAAAACCCCGGTAGCTTCACGCTGCCGGGGTTTTTTATTTTCGGTACCGTCCGCGACCAACAACATGACCCGGTAGCACCGCCGGCTGCATGAGCAACTGGCCGACGGCCACGGCGGCGCCGACCGACAAGCCGTCGGGCGACTGGACTCTAATCCCGAGCTCGGACGGCAAGCAGCGATGGGCGTACAAGGGCCATCCGCTGCACCACTACGCGGCCGACAAGCAAGCCGGCGATGCAAAGGGACGGCTTCAAGGACACAGCCGGTCCGCAAACTGCGCCACCATTGCACCCGCCACAAAGCACAACGCCGGCCCAAGGACCGGCGTTGCGTCAAACCTCGAAGCTCGGGCGAAGCCCGCGCCGTTCCTCAGTCGTCCTTCGGGCACTGCAGATTGCAGCCGCTCGGATCGCCCATGTCACCGCGCTTGCGCGCTGCCGATCGTTTGCCGTGCTGATACTTGTCCGACGGCGCGGACGCGGCGAACGGCATCTGCGGATGCTCGTTGAGGCGGAATTCATCGTTCAGGATGCCCCCCGGCACGCCAGGCGAGTTTTGCGCGTAAGCGACGGAGACGGTGGCACAGAGCACACCAGCCGCGGCAGCGGCGGCGCATGCGTGGAAAAGAGCTTTCATGTTGGTTCGGCGCGGCTTGCCGCGCGGTTAGAGCGGATACGAAGCCAAGAGAGTAGCCGAAACCGGCTTGCCGCGCAGCAGTGCGCGCCGAGCGCCATCGAGTTTCTGATTACGAGCTCTTACGCCGCCGTTAAGCTAGCGCGCCGCCGAGCCCCTCGTCGAGATCGACGAGCCTGCCGCAGTCGCACGGATCGTAGCCGGCGAGCTGCTCGACGCGATGGTGAAACGCGCTGCCGCGCAACAGATTGATCACCGTCGCGAGCGGCGCGCGTGACAGGTGCGCGCGGTCGCACGCGAAGTAATAGTCCTCGTCGACGATCGGAATGAAGTCGAGCCCGAAATGATGCGCAGCGGGCTGCACGCCGAAGCCTATGTCCGCCATGCCGCTCGCGACGAACGCCGCGATCGCGGAGTGCGTCAGCTCGGTCGACGCATAGCCATTCACGCGGTCCGGGTCCACCCCGATCTGTCGCAGCGCGAGATCGAGCAGCATCCGCGTACCCGAGCCGGGCTGGCGGTTGACGAAACGGATGTCGTCGCGCGCCAGATCGCCGAGCCCACCGATTCCCTTGGGATTGCCCTTGCCGATGAAGAGCCCTTGCTTGCGCCGGGTCAGATGCACGAGCACATGCCGTTGCGGATCGAGCCAGCGCCGGTAGGTATCGGCGCACACCGCGCGAAACTCGCCGAGCGGCAGGTGAAAGCCCGCCAGATCGCACTCGCCGCGCGCGAGCGCGCTGACCGCGTCGGCGCCGTCGCGGTACTTGATCTCGACCGGCAGATCGTTGGCGACCAGTGCAGTCACGAGCGCGGCCACCGCATAACCGTGCGACGCGTGGATGCGCACGTTATCGGTGGGGGGCGCGAGCCAGCGGTTCAGATCGCTCGCCACTTCGCTCGCGAGCGCCTGCAGATTGCCGTCGAGCCGCTCACCGCAGAGCCGCTGCCCATGCAGCACCGCGTGTCCGAGGTCGGACAAAACCGAGCCGCGCCCCCGCTCTTTCGCTATCAGCGGACCGCCAAGCCGCTCCTCGATGCTGCGCAGCAAACCCCACGCGTGCCGGTAGGACAAACCCTTAAGCGCCGCCGCCTGCGCAATGCTGCCAGATTCATCGACAAGCGCGAGTAGCGGCACCACGTCAGACAGGCTGGCCTCGCGGCCGTCCGCACCCTTCACGACCAGCTCGACCTGACATTCGATCCTGACCATATATGTTTGACCGTTTCCTATTGCACGCGCCGGTTAGCCCGCCTATCTTTCGGCTATACCATATCGAATAAGCGAAGCATACGTGCACATATTATGAATAACAAGTGCATATATCGCTTTGGAGGAGCCCCCACTTTGGACGATTCTCTCGCCACGGCGCCGGATCAGCTCGTGCAACGACACGCGCAACCGGGCCGCACGCTCATGACGATCCTGCATGCGATCCAGGACGAACTCGGCTTTGTGCCACCTGCCGCAGTCGGACCGCTCGCCCGCGCGTTGAACCTGTCGCGCGCGGAAGTGCACGGCGTCATCACCTACTACCATCACTTCCGCACCACGCCGGCCGCGCCCGTCACGGTACAGCTGTGCCGCGCCGAAGCATGCCGCAGCATGGGCACCGAGGCGCTCGCCCAGCACATCGAGGCGCACACGGGTTGTCGCTTTGACACCGGTCACCATGACGGCGCGACGGTTGAGCTCGAATCGGTGTACTGCCTCGGCCAATGCGCGCTGTCGCCGGCGATGATGCTGAACGGCACGCTGCACGCACGCGTTACGCCACAGAAATTCGACGCGCTGCTCGCCGCAGCCAGCAAACGCGTGGAGGTGCCGGCATGACGCGCATCTATGTTCCGCGAGATTCGTCGGCGCTCGCGCTCGGCGCCGATGCGCTGGCCGAAGCCATCGCCAGCGAAGCCGCGCGCCGCGGCATGGCGATCGAACTGATCCGCAACGGTTCGCGCGGGTTGCTGTGGCTCGAACCGCTGGTCGAAGTCGCGACGCCCGAAGGCCGTATCGGCTACGCGAATGTCGACGTGGAAGACGTCGCTGCGTTGTTCGACGCGGGCTTCGTCGACGGCGGCGAGCATGCGCGGCGCGTCGGCGTGGTCGACGAGATTCCGTATCTGAAGAAGCAGCAGCGCCTGACCTTCGCGCGGATCGGCATCACCGACCCGCTGTCCATCGACGACTACGTCGCACATGGCGGCCTCGAAGGCCTACGCAACGCGCTGCAAACCGACGGCGATGCCGCGTGCGAAGCGCTGATCCAATCCGGCCTGCGTGGCCGCGGCGGCGCGGCCTTCCCGGCCGGCATCAAGTGGCGCACGGTGCGCGGCGCGAAGGCCGCGCAGAAGTACGTCGTCTGCAATGCCGACGAAGGCGATTCGGGCACCTTCTCCGATCGCCTGGTGATGGAAAGCGATCCGTATGTGCTGATCGAAGGCATGATCATCGCGGGCATCGTAACTGGCGCAACCGTCGGCTACATCTATGTGCGCAGCGAATACCCGCACTCGATCGCGACGCTCGAAGCGGCCATCGCCCGCGCGCGCACAGCCGGCTGGCTCGGCGACAGCGTGCTCTCGAGCGGGCAGCGCTTCGAGCTGTTCGTCGCGAAAGGCGCGGGCTCGTACGTGTGCGGCGAAGAAACCGCGATGCTGGAATCGCTCGAAGGCAAGCGCGGCATCGTCCGCGCGAAGCCGCCGGTGCCCGCCCTCGTCGGTCTCTACGGCCAGCCCACCGTGATCAACAACGTGATCACGCTCGCCACGGTGCCGATCATCTTCGCGCGCGGCGCGGCGTTCTATAAGGACTTCGGCATGGGCCGCTCGCGCGGCACATTGCCGTTCCAACTGGCCGGCAACATCAAGCGAGGCGGCCTCGTCGAACTCGCGTTCGGCGTGACATTGCGCCAACTGCTCGACGACTTCGGCGGCGGCACCGCGAGTGGCCGACCGGCGCGCGCAGTGCAGGTCGGCGGTCCGCTCGGCACATATTTGCCGGAAAGCCAGTGGGACATCCCGATGGACTACGAAGCGTACGCGGCAGTCGGCGCGGTGATCGGCCACGGCGGTCTCGTCGTGCATGACGACACGTCGAACCTGGCCGAGCTCGCGCAATACGCGATGCACTTCTGCGCGCTCGAATCGTGCGGCAAATGCACACCGTGCCGGATCGGCTCGACGCGCGGCGTCGAAGTGATCGAGCGGATTCGTAATGGCGATACCTCGACGCGTCAGGTGCAACTGCTGCGCGATCTGTGCGACACGATGGTGTCCGGTTCGCTGTGCGCGATGGGCGGCATGACGCCGTTCCCGGTGCTGTCCGCGCTCGATCATTTCCCTGAAGACTTCGGTCTCGCCGCCGATCCCACTGCCGACCACGCCAGCAAAGCGGCCGCGGCCTGACACCAGGAGTTCACCATGTCCGACCAGTTCAACTCTCCCGTCCCCCTGGGGGGCGGCTGCGGCTCAGGCAACTGCGCGTGCAAGTCGCAAGCCATGGCACGCGCCGCCAACCCGTTCACCGACGACACCGACTACGGCACCCCCGCGCGCCACTCGGACGTCGACGTGACGCTCGAAATCGACGGCCAGGCGGTGACCGTGCCCGCCGGCACGTCGGTGATGCGCGCGGCGGCCGAAGCCGGCGTCAACGTGCCGAAGCTGTGCGCGACCGATTCTCTCGAACCGTTCGGCTCATGCCGTCTGTGTCTGGTCGAAATCGAAGGACGGCGCGGCTATCCGGCCTCGTGCACGACGCCGGTCGAAGCCGGCATGAAGGTGCGCACGCAGACCGACCGTCTGCAGACGCTGCGTCGCAACGTGATGGAGCTGTACATCTCCGATCATCCGCTCGATTGCCTGACCTGCCCCGCCAACGGCGACTGCGAACTGCAGGACATGGCCGGCGTGACGGGCTTGCGCGAAGTGCGCTACGGCTTCGACGGCGAGAATCACCTGAAGGACAGGAAGGACGAATCGAATCCGTACTTCACGTACGACCCGTCGAAGTGCATCGTCTGCAATCGCTGCGTGCGCGCGTGCGAGGAAACCCAGGGCACGTTCGCGCTGACGATCACCGGACGCGGCTTCGAATCGCGCGTCGCGGCGAGCGAGAACCAGCCGTTCATGGAATCGGAGTGCGTGTCGTGCGGCGCGTGCGTGGCCGCGTGCCCGACCGCGACCTTGCAGGAAAAGACCGTCGTGATGCTCGGCCAGCCCGAGCACTCGGTCGTCACCACTTGCGCGTATTGCGGCGTCGGCTGCTCGTTCAAGGCCGAGATGAAGGGCAATCAGGTCGTGCGGATGGTGCCGCACAAGAACGGCCAGGCCAACGAAGGCCATGCATGCGTGAAGGGCCGCTTCGCGTGGGGCTACGCGACGCACAAGGACCGCATCAAGAAACCGATGATCCGCGCGAAGATCACCGACCCGTGGCGCGAAGTCAGCTGGGACGAAGCGATCTCGTATGCGGCGTCGGAATTCCGCCGCATCCAGGCGAAGCATGGCCGCGATTCGATCGGCGGTATCACGTCGTCGCGCTGCACGAACGAGGAAACCTACCTCGTGCAGAAGCTCGTGCGCGCCGCGTTCGGCAACAACAACGTCGACACCTGCGCGCGAGTCTGCCATTCGCCGACCGGCTACGGCCTGAAGACGACGATCGGCGAATCGGCGGGCACCCAGACGTTCGCCTCGGTCGATAAGGCCGACGTCATCATGGTGATCGGTGCGAATCCCACCGACGGCCACCCGGTGTTCGCCTCGCGCCTGAAGCGCCGCGTCCGCGAGGGTGCGAAGCTGATCGTGGTCGATCCGCGCCGCATCGATATCGTCGATACGCCGCACGTGAAGGCGTCGCATCATCTGCAATTGCGGCCCGGCACCAACGTCGCGATCGTCAACGCGCTCGCGCATGTGATCGTCACCGAAGGCCTGCTCGACGAAGCGTTCATCGCCGAGCGCTGCGAAACACGCGCGTTCGAGCAGTGGCGCGATTTCGTCGCGCTGCCGGAGAACTCGCCGGAAGCGACCGAAGCGGCAACCGGCGTGCCCGCGCAACAGGTGCGCGAAGCCGCGCGCATCTACGCGAGCGCCGGCAATGCGGCGATCTACTACGGCCTCGGTGTCACCGAACACGCGCAAGGCTCGACGATGGTGATCGGCATCGCGAACCTCGCGATGGCGACCGGCAACATCGGCCGCGAAGGTGTCGGCGTGAATCCGCTGCGCGGCCAGAACAACGTGCAGGGCTCGTGCGACATGGGCTCGTTCCCGCACGAGCTGCCCGGCTATCGGCACATCGGCGATCCGCTCGTGCGCACGCAGTTCGAAAACGCCTGGAACGTCACGCTGCAACCGGAACCGGGCCTGCGCATTCCGAACATGTTCGACGCCGCGCTGCACGGCAGCTTCAAGGGCCTGTACTGCCAGGGCGAGGACATCGTGCAGTCGGACCCGAACACGCATCACGTGGCGGCGGCGCTGTCGTCGATGGAATGCATCGTCGTGCAGGACATCTTCCTGAACGAGACCGCCAAGTATGCACACGTGCTGCTGCCCGGCTCGTCGTTCCTCGAAAAGGACGGCACGTTCACCAATGCCGAGCGCCGCATCTCGCGCGTGCGCAAGGTGATGCCGCCGCTCGGCGGGTACGCGGACTGGGAAGTCACGCAGTTGCTGTCGCGCGCGCTCGGCTACGAGATGGACTACACCCATCCATCCGAGATCATGGACGAAATCGCACGGCTCACGCCGACCTTCCACGGCGTGTCGTTCCAGAAGATCGACGAACTGGGCAGCATCCAGTGGCCATGCAACGAGGACGCGCCCGACGGCACGCCGACGATGCACGTCGGTACCTTCGTGCGCGGCAAGGGCAGGTTCGTGATCACGAAATTCATCGCCTCGCCGGAGAAGGTCACGCGCAAGTATCCGCTGCTGCTGACGACCGGGCGCATCCTGTCGCAGTACAACGTCGGCGCGCAGACGCGCCGCACCGACAACTCGCTCTGGCATGACGAAGACCGGCTCGAACTGCATCCGGACGATGCGGAGGAACGCGGTATCAAGACCGGCGACTGGGTCGGCATCGAATCGCGCGCGGGGCAGACCGTGTTGCGCGCGAAGGTGACGGAGCGCATGCAGCCGGGCGTCGTCTATACGACGTTCCACTTCCCCGAATCGGGCGCGAACGTGATCACGACCGACAGTTCCGACTGGGCGACCAACTGCCCCGAATACAAGGTGACCGCGGTGCAGGTGATGCCGGTCGAGCAGCCGTCGCAATGGCAGAAGGACTATTCGCGCTTCAGTAGCGAACAGCTCGATCTGCTGAAACGGCGCGAACAGGCCGATTCGGCCGCGGCCGTTACCGCGGGCAAGTGAGGCGAACCATGGACAATCGGAATCTGATCGACATGGCGAACCGGATCGGCGACTTCTTCGAGTCGATGCCCGACCACGAGGAAGCGCTGACCGGCGTCGCCGAACACATTCGCCGCTTCTGGGAGCCGCGCATGCGTCGCGCGCTGCTCGCAACGCTCGACGAAGCGCCGGACACTTATGACATCGCTCTGACGAACTTCACGCGCGAGGCGATCGTCAGGTATCGCGAGAAGTTGACGCCGGCCCAGGCTCAGGCTTAGGCCATTTCTTTAGTCAGCAAGGCGCGGCGGCAAGATTCGCCGCCGCGCAACGGGCAATCCTGATCACAACGTCGCCTGCTCCGCTATCTCTCCGCCCACCGCAAACCACGCCTCGCAGTGCCGTACGAGACCGTGCAGGTCCGAGCCGGTGCGTCCGCGCGCGCTGATATAGCCGTCGGGCCGCACCAGATAAAACGACGGCCGCGTACGCCCATACGATTCGGAAAGCGCCGGGCCGCCATCACCGGTCGTATCGGTGACGCGCCAGATCCGCACCGCGTTCGGCAGCAGCCGCTCGACCTCAGCGGCGAGCTTTTCCACCTCCGGGTCCGGCGGCGCCGCATGCTTCGCGGCCGGATCGAGCGGCGTGCCATCGACGGGCAGCGGCGGCACCAGCAGAAACAGCGAGAAGAACGCCGGATTGTGCAGATCGAAAATGCAGCCGACGCCGGGCGCGCGCCCGAGCGGACCGTCGACGACATGCACCAGCGCATCCGGCGCGCGCTCGCCCGCGCGCGGGCCGCCGTCGAGCACGCGCTCGAGCGTCAGTGGACTGCGCCGGTACTGGATCGACAGCTCGCTGATGGTCGCGCGCGCGGCATCGCGCAGCGGCCCGAGCGCGGCCAGCACCGGCATCACGCGCTCGCGCAGCAGCTTCAGCGGACCGTGATCGGCCTCGGCCATCTGCGTGATGAAGCCGGTCTGCCGCAGCACCTCGCGCTCGATCGGATGCCGTTCGGCGTGGTACGTGTCGAGCAGGCGATCCGGCGCCGCGCCGCCGATCACGCGCGCGAGCTTCCAGCCGAGATTGAGCGCTTCCTGGATGCCGGTGTTCATGCCTTGCGCGCCGGCGGGGCTGTGCACGTGTGCGGCGTCACCGGCGAGGAAGATGCGGCCCACGCGCAGCCGATCGACCATCCGGCTATTCACGTGGAAATACGCCGACCACGCGAGATCCGACACGTCGACACGCTCGCGCACGCGTCGCGCGATCAGCGCCTTGCATTGTTCGAGCGACGGCGCCGGAGCCTCGTCCAGCGGAGGCTCGCCGAGCACCGCGGGGGTCGGCGCCGCGGCGCTGCCGGACGGCTCGACCGCGTGATCGGCGATCAAACGATGGCGGCCGTGGCCCATCGGAAACAGCGCGACGAGACCGTCGCCCGACGCGAAGATATGGAACTCGTCGTCGGGCCAGTCGGTTTCCGCGTGCAGGTCGGCGAGCAGGAAGGTCTGCTCGAAGGTCTTGCCCTCGAAGTTCAGGCCGAGGCGATGGCGAATCGAGCTATGCGCGCCGTCGGCGGCGATCATGTATGACGGGCGCATGCCTTCCGTACGGCCGTCCGCGCGGCGCAGGGTCGCCTGAATGCTCGCGGAACCTTGCATGAACGCCATCAGTTCGACGCCGCGCTCGACCTTCACGCCGAGCGTCGCCAGATGCTCGGTCAGGAGCCGTTCGGTCACCGACTGGTCGAGAAACAGCAGATAGGGATAGCGCGTGTGCAGCGGGTCGAAATCGAGCTGCGCAAGCCGCATGCCGTTCGAAAACAGATTCGCGACGCGCGCGCGATGGCCGAGTTCGAGAAACGGCTCGATCAGCCGATGCTGCTCGAGCAGCTCGAGCGTGCGTGCCTGAATGCCGATCGCGCGCGAGTAAGGGTTCGGCTGCGGCGCCTTGTCGATCAAACGCACGGGGATGTGAGCACGCGCGAGACTCATCGCTGCGGCAAGTCCAGTGGGACCGGCCCCGACGATCAGCACCGGCGACGCGTCGTAGGCGGCAGCGTCCATGCGGAACTCCGGAGGCAACAATGCGTTCTAGTGTACGCCGCCGCCCTCGCGCACACCGGTGCGCTGCATCAATCGCGCAGAAGGGACGCCGCGGCGCTGTAGAGGCGCCTGCGAGCCGCGCAAATCCGGGCCCCTTGCGCAAGTATGGGAAAATGCGGCCCAGTCTGATTGATCCGAATGCCCTCCCCGTCATGCAACCTGTATTTGACCGCGCGTTCGCGGCGCATCGTGACGGCCGCCTCGACGACGCCGAACGCGGCTACCGCGCCACGCTCGACCACGACCCCAGCCATGTCGATGCGCTGCATCTGCTCGGCGTGCTGCGCCACCAGCAGGGCCAGCACGCCGAAGCCGCGGCGCTCGTGCGGCGCGCGGTCGACCTGCGCCCCGAAGATGCGGCGCTGCAGCTGAACCTCGGCAATGCTCTGAAGGCGCTCGGCCAGATCGACGCCGCGATCGAGCAGTTCCGCAACGCGCTGACGCTCGCGCCGACGTTCCCGATGGCGCACTACAACCTCGGCAACGCATACGCGTCGCTGGGCCGTCACGAAGACGCCGCCGATGCGTTCGAACGCTCGCTGCGCCTGCAGCCGGATGACGCGTCGTCGCACAACAATCTCGGCAATGCGCTGCACGCGCTCGGCCGTCACGCGGACGCGATCGCGTCGTTCCGGCGCGCGCTCGAACTGCGCCCCGGTCACGCGGGCGCGCTGAACAACATGGGCATGTCGCTGAACGCGCTCGATCGGCCGAACGAAGCGGTGCCCTGCTTCGAGGCCGCGCTCGCCGCCGAGCCGCGCTTCGTCGCCGCGCACTTCAACCTCGCGAACACGTTCGATGCGACCGGCCGACATGCGCAGGCAGTCGCGTCATTCGAAGCGGCGCTGCGGCTGCAGCCGAACCTGCCGCCCGCGATCTATGGCATGGGCAACGCGCTCGCGGCGCTCGGCCGGGCCGAGCAGGCCTTGCCGTATCTGGAGCGCGCGGTCGGACTCGACCCGCAATTCGCACTCGCGTGGGTCGCGCTCGGCACCGCGCACCAGGCGCTCGGCGCGCACGCGGCCGCGGTGCGCGCGCTCGATCAGGCGCTGCGGCTGCGCCCCGACCTCGCGTCCGCGCATATGAACCGAGCGCTCGCGTGGCTTGCGATGCGCGACTTCGAGCGCGGTCTGCCCGAATACGAATGGCGCCTGCAAACCGTCGTGCAACCGGCGATCCAGACGCTGCCGCGCTGGCACGGCGAGTCAATCGACGAGTACACGCTACTGATCCATGCCGAACAGGGTTTCGGCGACACGCTGCAATTCGTGCGCTTCGTGCCGCTCGCCACGCAACGCGCCGCGCGCGTCGTGCTCGAAGTGCAGCCGCAGCTGGTGCCGCTGCTCGCGCCCGTCGCGCAGGCGTGGCGCGTCTCGCTGATCGCGCAAGGTCAGCCGCGCCCCGCCGCCGATCTGCAGATTCCGCTGCTGAGCCTGCCGCTCGCGCTCGGCACGCGCTACGACACGATCGAAGCACGCACGCCCTATCTGAGCGTGCCGCCGGCCTATCGCCGCAAATGGCGCGGCTCGCTCGGCGGTCAGGCGAAGCGCAAGATCGGGCTCGCGTGGTCGGGGCGCATCCAGCGCAACGAAACCCGCACGATGCCGCTCGCCGCGCTGGAGCCGCTGTTCGCCCTCGACGGCATCGACTGGATCGTGCTGCAGCCCGATCTGTCCGACGACGAACGCGCGGCGCTCGACGCACATCCGCGCGCGGCCGCGATCCATCGCTTCGACCAGCGCATCGGCGACTTCGCGGATACCGCGGCGATCGTCGAGCGGCTCGACGCGGTGGTGTCGATCGACACCTCGATCGCGCACCTCGCCGGCGCGCTGCGCAAGCCGCTGTGGCTGATGCTGCCGTTCGCCGCCGACTGGCGCTGGTTCGACGGCGACACGCGCAGCCCGTGGTATCCGGGCGCGACGCTGGTGCGTCAGCCGCGGCCGGGCGCGTGGGATGAAGTCGTCGAAGCGGTCGCCAACGAATTGCGCCACGGGTAGCGACGGACCACGCTCCGCCAACAAGCAAAAACCCCGCTTGCGCGGGGTTTTTGCTTTCAGAACATCGGGCGAACCCGTCAGGCCGCCCGATACTGATTGCGCGCCTCCGGCGTGCGATACAGGAACAGCGTCGCGAGCAGACCGCAGATCGCCGCCACGCCGAGAACCAGACCCGGCGCCGCCTTGTTGTTGGTCACGTGGATCAGCAGCGTGGCGATGGCCGGCGTGAAGCCGCCGATCGTGGTCGCGAGACTGTACGCGAGCGAGAAGCCGGCGGTCCGCACTTCGACCGGCATCACTTCGGTCAGCGCGACGACCATCGCGCCGTTGTAGCAGCCATACAGGAACGACAGCCACAGCTGCACGGCGAGAAGACGCGCGAACGACGGGTCGGCGACGAGCCATTGCAGCGCCGGATACGCGGTGAGGATCGTCAGGATCGTGAACGCGAGCAGCACCGGACGGCGGCCGATGCGATCGGACAACGCGCCGGACACCGGCAGCCAGATCAGGTTCGAGATGCCGACGCAGACGGTGACGACCAGCGCGTCGATCGCCGTCAGCTTCAGCACCTCCTTGCCAAAGGTCGGCGTATAAGCCGTGATCATGTAAAACGACACGGTCGTCATGACGACCATGCCCATGCCGCCCAGCACTACGGGATAGTTCGCGGCCATCGACTTCAGGATCTCGCCCATGCCCGGACGATGCTTGCGAGCCGTGAACTCCTCGGTCTCCTGCAGCGAGCGGCGGATGATGAACAGGAACGGCACGATCAGACAGCCGATCAGGAACGGCACGCGCCAGCCCCACGCGAACATCTGATCGGCGGGAAGAATCTTGTTGAGCCCCACGCCGATCAGCGCGGCGAATACCACCGCGACCTGCTGGCTGCCCGACTGCCACGAGCAATAGAAGCCCTTGTTGCCCTTCGTCGCGATCTCCGACAGATACACCGACACGCCGCCGAGCTCGGCGCCGGCCGAGAAACCTTGCAGCAGCCGGCCGAGCAGCACGAGCACGGGCGCCACGAGCCCGATGGTCGCGTAGCCCGGTATCGTCGCGACCGTCAGCGTGCCGAGCGCCATCAGGCTCAGCGTGAGGATCAGGCCTTTGCGACGGCCGTGATGGTCGATGTAGGCGCCGAGCACGATCGCACCGAGCGGACGCATCAGGAACCCCGCGCCGAACACGGACAGCGACAGCATCAGCGACGCGAAATCGCTGCCGCTCGGGAAATAGGTCTTGGCGATCGCGGAAGCGTAATAGCCGTAGACCATGAAGTCGTACATCTCAAGAAAGTTGCCGCTGACGACGCGGAACACTGTCTTGACCTTGGATTCTTTGGTATTGGAAGCGGCGTGGGTCGCGGTAGACATGACACTCTCGGAGAGGCCCGCCGCCCAGTCGGACGGATCGACGCGGACGGTGACGAGCGGGCAGTTGGAACGATCCACCGCGATTGGCAAGCGGATCACACAGGCGGACACGCGGTTATCGATTAGGGAAGCGCGCCCGGGGACGCCGCATCCTGCTGTCCACGGCGTTCATCCGGGATCAGGGTAAACGCTGAGCTTGATGCGGGGCCGATGCCACGTAATGTTACTGCTGATAAGGTCGCCGCGAAACGCATACAGTTTGCTTACGCGCGACACCTGCGGGCGGCGGTAGACTGCCCGCGCAAGCCATTCAGTTGATTACTCCGATGCAAACCACCCCTGCTCTCTCCCTGCGCCCCGCCACGCTCGAGGACGCCGCGCTGATCGCGTCGATCCACAGCGCCAGCTGGCAGGCGACCTATCGCGGTCTGTTGCCCGACGCGTTCCTCGACGGCGAAGTCACGCGCGAACGCGCCGCCTATTGGGAAGCGCGTCTCGGCGCGCCGGGCGGCGAGCGCCGCATCGTGCTGATCGCCGAATTGGCCGGCGAGCCGATCGGCTTCGTGTGTGTCGAGCGACAGCCCGAGTCCGCATGGGGCGTGCTGCTCGACAACCTGCATGCGCTGCCCGGTTATCAGGGCATCGGCGTCGGTAAAACACTGATGCACGCAGCCGTTGACTGGACCCGCGCCCAAGGCGAGGCACAGCTGTATCTGTACGTGCTCGAGGGCAATACGGCGGCGATTGGCTTTTACGAGCGGCACGGCTGGCAGTTGGTCGGCGCGGAGCCCGACCATATGGGCGGCGTCGATATCACCGCGCTGCGCTACGTGTACCGGTTGAAGCCCTGAGCATCGCAGTTGGGCTGCGCGAAGCGAACACCCGTGATGTCCCCGTTTTCGGAGTCATCCGAAGGGTGGACAAGGTAGTTTCGAGGCACGATATTCTGTCGCCGATGGCTTCATCGGTCCCCTACAGATTCCGTCCCTGCCTCGCCGGTCGTCCTGTCACGAGACACCGGAAGAAACCGATGACCAGCACGCCGCTCACCTTGATCGAAGGCGCATTCGCCCTTCCCCCTCTCCGTCCGCTCAATCAACTTTCCGAACGGTTCGGCCGCGATTGGGCATTGCTGCCCGACGCTCAGTGCTGGCGAGCCGGATTCGATTCGCTGTATGCCGCGCTGCTGCGCACCGTCTGCATCAGGGATCAGCCGTTGCTGTCGTATGGGCAGTGGGTGTCGATCGAGGGCGCGCTGAGCGACGTGAAGCGTCCGGCGGAGGCTCGGGTCGCGGACGCCACGCAGCATGCCGCGGAAGCGGCGCATACCGCGACGGTGACGCGTCCCGCCATGCAACGGAAGGTGCCTCAGGGTCCAATGCGTATCGCGCTCAAGGCCCGCTCGCCGCGAATCGCGCAACGGCGCTCAGTTTGGAATCGACGTACGGTCGCGGCGAGTGCCGGGGTAGTCGGCTGCGTCGCGGCGCTAGTGTGGTGGATCGTCGATCAGCCTCTGGCGCCGCGGCAGATGGCCTCCGAGATGCTGAAGTCGGCGCAGGCTTTGATGCCGCATCGCGATGCGCCGGTGATTGCCGAGGCCGTCACACCGGCCGCTGTGCTTCCGCCATTACCTGTCGACGTGGCCGCCGCTGCACCCGCGCCCATAGCGGCTTTGCCTCAGCGCAACACCACGCGAAATCCGCGCACGCCGCGTGATGCGATTCACTCCGCGCCAGCGAGTCGTGCGCTTCGCGCGCAAACGCGTCCGCTTTCGGTAAATCGCCATGCCGCAAACGAGTCGTCGCATGAAGCGCGCGTTCGAACCCGGGTCGGCGATCACGAATACGCCGATGTGACGACCTTCGCGATGATGTCTTCACACGACGCCGCGCCGCTGCCGCGCTCCACCGTGTCGAACGATCGGCCGGCGGACAGCTCCGAGTGGATGAATCACATATCGCAGCGACGCGTCACCGAAATCCCGGAACAATTCGCGCAATGATCGCCGCCAGCCACATAGCGTGGCAGTGCGTCAAATGGGTGGGACGGCCCCGTCGGGCCGACGCGAACCCGCCCTGCTCAAAACCGGGTCTCCCGCGCGACCCGCAGGAACGTATCGAGCAACGGCGTGCAATCGAGTAGCTCCGGCCCGCCCGCGCGATGAAACTCCGGATGCCACTGCACGCCCATCACGAACGGCGCCCGCCGATAGCGCACGGCCTCGATGATGCCGTCCGACGCCGACACCGCCTCGATATTCAGATCGCGGCCCAGCGTCTTCACCGCCTGATGGTGGATCGAGTTGACGATCGCGTCGCGTCGTCCGGGGAACATGTTCAGCAGCGTCGAACCATCGGGAAAATGCACGCCGTGCCGGTGCTGATCGTAGTTCTCGTTGACGTGGGCGTTCGCGGTAGGCACATCGGTCGCGATGTCCTGATACAGCGTGCCGCCGAACGCGACGTTGATCAGCTGGCAGCCGCGGCACACGCCGAGCACCGGCTTGCCCGATTCGACGAACTCGTGCAGCAGTTCGAGCTCGTACATGTCGCGCACGCGGTCACCGGGCCATTCGTGGCTGCTCGCCGTTTCCGCGTAGGTCTGCGGCGACACGTCGGCGCCCCCTTGCAGCAGCAGGCCGTCGAGATGCTTCGCATAGTCGCGCAGACGGATGTTGCTCGGGTGCAGCATGCCCTGATGACCGACGGTCGGGATCATGAATACCAGCACGTCGCGCGACATCACCCAGTGCGCGATCGACTCTTCCAGATACTGCAGCGTCTTGCCGCGCAAGCCCTTCGCGCCCGGTTCCGGGTGGAAGATGCGCGCCGACACGCCGATGCGCAGCGTGCGCTGCGTGATCCGCTGTCCCGCGCGATCGAACAGCTGCCGCGCGCGCGCCGCGACGATACGGCCGAACACGCTCCACGCCGAATCGCTCTGCTTCAGATAACGCGGCGGCGACGGCGGAAGGGCGTTGGGCGGAGGCGGATTGGTGGCGCTGAAATCGGGTGCCGCGCCGAATCCGGGCGGCGGCGAGCCGGGCGCGCGCGCCGCGCGCGCGGCGGTTTCCTCGGTGGCGATCTCGCCGTCGGTGGCGACGTCCGCGGCGCTGAGGCCGCCACCCACTAGAGGCTGGCCGGCGGCTGCCGTCGGTTTGACGGCTGGCTCGGGTTTCACCGTGGTCGCGCCGCCGGGGCGCGTACCGGCGCGCCGCGCTTCGCGCTCGTGCACCGCGGCTTCCTGGCGCGCGGTCGATTCGGCGGCGGCGCTGCGTGCCTCCACCGCGTCGCGCAACCGCGCCGCGCGCGGATCTTCGCGAGTGACTGACGATGCGCTGATCGGATCGTCGGTCGACGACCGCGCGGTCGCCTCCTCGATGGCCGGGCTCGTGTCTTTGGCGGCCGACTGGGTGGCATCTTCATGCGACGGAGGAAGCGAGGGCGCCGGTGCGGCCGGCGTGCCGCTCGGCGCGGGCGAGCTCGGCGGTGGGCTGCCGGTCGTGCCGGCGTTTTCGGGTTTGTCGCTCATGACTGTCGGACGGGCGCCTTCCGCGCGAACGAATGAATATGCCCTGATTATCCGTCAGTGCAGCAGGCCCGGCAAACCCGCAAACAATTACTCACATTGTTGCGAAGCTTTACACAGACCCTCTGAATCAAGGGTCTGGCCGCTCGTCGAAAGTCTCCCGCAACGCGATCTGCATCGACGCGTGAATCTTCACGCACCATCGCCACACGAGCGTGAGCAGCAGCGCGGCGCACACGAGCACCGCGACGAGCAGGCCCGTCGGCGGCAGGATGCTGCCCGACAGCGCCGCCACCAGCAGAAACACGCCGATCATCGACACGATCGGCACGAGGTCGGCGATCGCGTGACGCAGCGCGCTGGTGAAGCGCCCGGCAGTGGTCGGCAGCACACTGACTTCGGCGAGCAGCAGCGCGAGCGACTTGGTCTTGCGATACACGGCCACGAGGAACGGCAGCGACACCACCAGCGCGACACTCCACTGCACGACGCGTTGCAATGGCTCATCGTCGAGCCAGTGCGCGAGCAGCCGGCCGCTATGCGGCGCGCTATACGACACGACCAGGAAAATCGCCGCGACGAGCGCGAGATTCACACCGATCTGCACGACGATGCGCCGCGTCATGCTGATCAGCGTCGGCTCGCCGCGCGCCGCGATCAAACTGCGCAGCCATTGCCCGTACATGCCGAACGCGTTGGATAACGTGGCGGGCATCGCGTTCGCGATGCGGCGCGTCAGCGGATCGGCGACGCGGATCAGATAGGGTGTCGTCAGCGTGGTCAACGCCGACACGGCGACCGCGATCGGATACAGAAACCCGCTCGTCACCTTCAACGTCAAACCGAGCGTCGCGATGATGAACGAGAACTCGCCGATCTGCGACACGGTCATGCCGACGCGCATCGACGTGCGCCCGTCCTGCCCCGACAGAAACGCGCCGAGCCCGCACGACACGATCTTGCCGACGATCACCGCGAGCGTGATCACGGCGATCGGCCATCCGTAGTCGAGTATCACGGCCGGGTTCAGCATCAGTCCGATCGTCACGAAGAAGATCGCGGAAAACGCGTCCCGCAGCGGCGCGATCAGATGCTCGATCCGATGCAGATGGCGCGACTCGGCCATGATCGCGCCGATCAGAAACGCGCCGAGCGCGATGCTGTAATCGAGCTTGACGACCAGCAGACAGAAGCCGAAGCAGAAGCCGAGCACGGACACGAGCATCATCTCGCTGCTGCCGGTGCGCGCGACGTAGTTCAGCGCGCGCGGCACGAGCAGCACGCCGACCAGCAGCGACACCGTCATGAACAGCAGCAGCTTGCCGAGCGTGACGGCCGCGAGCCCGGCCGACAACTGCCCGGTCTGCGCGATGCCGGTCAGCAGCACGAGCATCGCGATGCCCAGAATGTCTTCGACGATCAGGATGCCGAACACGAGCTGGGCGAAGCTTTCGCGTTTGAGTCCGAGGTCGGACAGCGCCTTCACGATAATCGTGGTCGACGAGATCGCGAGGATCGCGCCGAGGAACAGCGAATCCATCGGGCTCCAGCCGAATGCATTGCCGATCGCGTAGCCGATCCACAGCATCAGCACGATCTCGGACAGCGCGGCGACGATCGCCGTCGCGCCGACCTTGAACAGCTTGCGCAGGCTGAATTCGAGGCCCAGCGAAAACATCAGGAACACGACGCCCAGCTCGCCGAGCGTCTGAATCGTCTGTTCGTCATGGATCAGCTGGAACGGCGGCGTGTACGGTCCGATGATCACGCCGGCCACGATATAGCCGAGCACCACCGGCTGCTTCAGGCGATGGAACAGCACGGTGACGACGCCCGCCAGCGCCATCACGACAGCCAGATCCTGGATGAAGCCAATGCCATGGTGCATGAGCGTTTTCCTTACAAACGGTAATCTCGGAAGGCGCAGTGTAACAAACGGGCCGGCGATGTTTTTGGCGAATTCTCGCGCCGCGCCGCGCCGGCCCTGGCAGGCCGCTCGGCCGCAAAACCTTGCTCTACAATGCGGACGGACCTTTCCGTTGGCTCGACACCGCCCCGCTCATGCGCCCGAGCCGCGCTCAACCGGATCTCTACCGACATCATGGCCACTGACTTCGCTCCGTTCCCGCCGCTTGCCCAGCTTGCCGCCGATCTCGCCGCCGGCCGCACCACCAGCCGCGCGCTCGTCGAAACCGCGCTCGACCGGATCGCCGACCCCGCCGGCCAGGGCGCCGCCGTCTTCATGCACGTCGACGCCGATGCCGCGCGCGCCGCCGCCGACGCGCACGACCGCCTGCGCGCGGCCGGCACCGTGCTGTCGCCGCTCGCCGGGATTCCGGTGTCGGTCAAGGACCTGTTCGACATCGAAGGCCAGCCGACCCGCGCGGGCTCCGTCGTGCTCGCCGATGCGCCAGCCGCGAAAGCCGACGCGGTCGCGGTCGCGCGGCTGAAGCGGGCCGGCGCCGTGATCGTCGGGCGCACCAACATGAGCGAGTTCGCGTTTTCCGGGCTCGGCCTGAATCCGCACTACGGCCATCCGTTGTCGCCGTACCGGCGCGGCGTGAAGGGCGACGAGCGGGTTTCGGGCGGCTCGTCGTCGGGCGCGGCGGCATCGGTCGCCGACGGCATGGCGGCGGTCGCGCTCGCCACCGACACCGGCGGCTCGATCCGCATTCCAGCCGCGTTGTGCGGGCTGACCGGCTTCAAGCCGACCGCCGCGCGCATCCCGAAACAGGGCGGCGTGCCGCTGTCGTCGACGCTCGATTCGTTCGGGCCGATCGGCGTATCGGTCGCCTGCTGCGCGCTGGTCGACCGGATGCTCGCCGGGCTCGAGCCGCGCATCCCGGCCGCGCGGCCGCTCGAAGGCGTGCGTCTCGGCGTGCTGACCAACTTCGTGACCGACGGCGTCGAGCCCGAAGTCGCGCGCGCGATCGACACCGCGCTCAAGCACCTGGAGGCGGCCGGCGCGATCGTCAGCGAGGTGCGCTTTGCGCCGCTCGACCGCCTGCCGGAAATCAACCGCTTCGGCTTTTCGCCGATCGAGGCATATGCGTGGCATCGCCCGCTGCTCGACAAGCATCGCGAGCAGTACGACCCGCGCGTGCTCGTGCGCATCATGAAAGGACAGCCGGCCACCGCGGTCGACTATCTGGACCTGCTCGCCGAGCGCGCCGCGATGCTCGACGAAGCCGCGCGCACGCTGTGGCAGCGTTTCGATGCGGTCGTCGCGCCCACCGTGCCGGTCGTGCCGCCGCGCCTCGCCGACCTGCTCGACGACGACGACACGTTCGGCCACACTAACGCGCTGATCCTGCGCAACCCGAGCGTGTTCAACTTCCTCGATAGCTGCGCGCTGTCGCTGCCGTGCCATCTGCGCGGCGACGCGCCGGTCGGACTGATGCTGGCGGGCGCGCCGCACGCCGACGACGCGCTGCTCGCAATCGGCCGCGCGGCCGAGGCGGTGTTGAAAGCGATCCGCTAAAGCGCGGCAATCGTCAGGCGAGAAGCGGCGCGAAAGGCGTTCGCGCTAGAATCGCCGGCACCCGCTCTATCGTCTCCAGACCAATCGAAGATCCATGACTAACGACTCCGCGATGCTGCGCCGCGAGCGCACCCTGCTGAATCTGCTCGGCCTGATCTGTCTCGCCCTCGTGGGCGGTGCGCTGTACCTGCAGTTCGGCCTGCGCGAAGACCCGTGTCCGCTGTGCATCATCCAGCGCTATTTCTTTCTGCTGATCGCGATCTTCGCGTTCCTTGGCGCGCGCTTCAAGAACTGGCGCGGCGTGCGCCTGCTCGAAGTGATGGCGGCGCTGTCGGCGCTCGCCGGCATCGCGACCGCCGCGCGCCATGTGTACATCCAGGCGAATCCTGGCTTCAGCTGCGGCTTCGACGAGCTGCAGCCGATCGTTGACAGCCTGCCGCCCGCGCACTGGCTGCCGAGCGTTTTCAAGGTCGCGGGCCTGTGCGAAACCGCATATCCGCCGATTCTCGGGCTGACGCTGCCAATGTGGTCGGGGGTCGCGTTCATCGTCGCGTTCGTCGCGCTGGTGCTGAGCCTGGTGCGCAATCGCCATCGGGTGTCCTGACGACCGATCCGCATTGCCAATGACGCCGGACTTCATGTCGCCCATGCTTGGGCCACCGGAGTCCGGCGTTTTTTTCTGCGCGATGTCCACCGATCGCGCACCATTGTCGTCGCTCCCCGCCCCGCGTACGCAACTTCTCGCTGCCGCGCGAATCGTACCAGGATCATGATCGCCGCCGCATGAGCTTCATGCGACGGGGGAAATATTTTCGGGCCGGGGTAGTGCTATCTTCGGGTATGGATGGCGATCTACGTGCGCGAGGCCGGCTTTTGCGACCCCATGCGTAACGCGCGCCCGGTCCGCACTGTCTTCCGATCCGCCATGACAACGCAAACCATCCGCTTCTATCACCAGGGGTCCGTCCGCGAGGTCGCGGGCGTTCCGGCGACGCGCACCGTGCTGCAGCACCTGCGCGAGGATCTGCGCTGCACCGGCACCAAGGAAGGCTGCGCGGAAGGCGACTGCGGCGCGTGCACGGTCGTGATCGGCGAACTCGACGCGCGCGGCGAGCTCACTCTGAAGGCGGTCAACGCCTGCATCCAGTTCCTGCCGACGCTCGACGGCCGCGCCCTCTTCACCGTCGAAGACCTGCGCGCCGCGAACGGCGCGCTGCATCCGGTGCAGCAGGCGCTGGTCGACTGTCACGGTTCGCAATGCGGCTTCTGCACACCCGGCTTCGTGATGTCGATGTGGGCGCTCTACGAGAACCAGCCCGCCAGCGCCGGCCTGCCGACCCGCGACGAAATCGACGCCGCGCTGTCCGGCAATCTGTGCCGCTGCACCGGCTACCGGCCGATCATCGATGCCGCGCAGAAGATGTTCGACTACGCGCAGCATCCGCGCGTCGGGCTCGACCGCGATGCGGTCGCGGCCACGCTGCGCACGCTGCAGCGCAAAGACACGTTCGAATACAGCGCCCCCGACACCCGTGGCGCCGCGTTCGGCGCACCCACCTTCCACGCCCCGCTCACGCTCGACGCGTTCGCGACGCTGCGCACGCAGTATCCGGACGCGCGCATCGTCGCGGGCAGCACCGACGTCGGCTTGTGGGTCACCAAGCAGTTTCGCGATCTCGGCGACCTGCTGTACATCGGCAACGTCGCCGAGTTGAAGACGATCGCGCGCGACGCGCAAACGCTGACGATCGGCGCGGCGGCCACGCTCGAAGACGCGTACGCGGCGCTCACCGCCGACTACCCCGAGCTCGCCGAACTATGGACGCGCTTCGCCTCGCTGCCGATCCGCAATGCGGGCACGCTCGGCGGCAACGTCGCGAACGGCTCGCCGATCGGCGATTCGATGCCGGCACTGCTCGCGCTCGGCGCCGAGGTCGAACTGCGCCGCGATCGCACGACCCGCACGCTGCCGCTCGACGCGTTCTACCTCGGCTATCAGAAGACCGCGCTCGCGGCCGGCGAATTCGTCAGCGCGCTGCGCGTGCCGCGCCCGGCAGGCGCGCTGCGGTTTCGCACCTACAAGGTGGCGAAGCGTTACGACCAGGACATCTCGGCGGTGTGCGCGGCGTTTGCGCTGCACGTCGCGCAAGACGGCACGATCCGCGCGGCGCGCGTCGCGTTCGGCGGCATGGCGGCGACACCGAAGCGCGCCGCGCATGCCGAAGCCGCGCTCGACGGCGCGGCGTGGAACGAACAAACCGCCCGTCGCGCGATGGACGCGCTCGCCGCCGACTACCAGCCGCTCACCGACATGCGCGCATCGAGCGCATATCGGCTGAAGGTCGCGCGCAATCTGCTGTGGCGCTTCTACCTCGAAACGCGCGACGACGCGCCGCTCGCGCTCTGCGATGTCAACGCGTTCGCGTTCGAAGCGGACACAGCCGTCGCGAAGGAGTCGCCGTGATGAACCGGACCGATGCCTTTATCGAACGCGCGGGCGAGCATGCCGATCAACGCGATGCAACGCCTAACGATGGCAGTAGCAGCGCGTCGATCGGCGTGCCGCTGCCGCACGAATCCGCCGCGCTGCACGTGAGCGGCGAAGCGACCTACACCGATGACATCGCCGAGCTGCACGGCACGCTGCACGCGGCGCTCGGCCTATCGCGCCATGCGCATGCGCGGATCGTGTCGATGGATCTCGCCGCGGTCAGAAACGCGCCCGGCGTGATCGCGGTGCTGGGCGCCGACGATATCCCCGGCGAAAACAATTGCGGCCCGGTGCTGCACGACGATCCGATCCTCGCCGACGGCGAAGTGCTGTACCTCGGTCAGCCGGTCTTCGCGGTGATCGCCGAAACTCACGAACTCGCCCGCCGCGCGGCCGCGCTCGCGAAAAGCGACGACGTGATCCGCTACGAGCCGCTCGACGCGATCCTCACCGCCGCCGATGCCAAAGCCGCGAAGCAGTTCGTGCTGCCGCCGCTGCATCTGCGGCGCGGCGATCCGGACGCGAAGATCGCCGCCGCGCCGCATCGACTGGCCGGCACGTTCGAGGTCGGCGGCCAGGAGCAGTTCTATCTCGAAGGCCAGATCGCCTATGCGGTGCCGAAGGAGATGGACGGCATGCTCGTCTACAGTTCGACGCAGCATCCGAGCGAAATGCAGCAGGTGGTCGCGCATATGCTCGACTGGCCCGCGCATAACGTCGTGTGCGAATGCCGGCGCATGGGCGGCGGTTTCGGCGGCAAGGAATCGCAATCGGCGCTATTCGCGTGCGTGGCCGCGCTCGCGGCGCAACGCTTGCGTCGGCCGGTCAAGCTGCGCGCCGATCGCGACGACGACTTCCTGATCACCGGCAAGCGCCACGACGCGGTCTACGAATACGAGGCGGGCTTCGACGATCAGGGCCGCCTGCTCGGCGTGCGCGTCGAAATCGCGCTGCGCGCCGGCTACTCCGCGGATCTGTCGGGCGCGGTCGCGACGCGCGCCGTATGCCACTTCGACAACGCGTACTACCTGCCCGACGTCGATATCGTCGCGCTGTGCTGCAAGACCAATACACAGTCGAACACCGCGTTTCGCGGCTTCGGCGGACCGCAGGGCGCGCTCGTGATGGAGGTGCTGCTCGACGGCATCGCGCGCGAGTTGCGGCTCGATCCGCTCGACGTACGGCTCGCGAATTACTACGGCGTCGGCGAAAGCGATACGACGCCATACGGACAACGCGTCGAAGACAACATCATCGCGCCGCTGACGGACGCGCTGCTCGCTTCGAGCGACTACCGCGCGCGGCGCGCGGCGCTCGCCGAATTCAATGCGAAGAGTCCCGTGCTCAAACGCGGCCTCGCGTTTTCGCCGGTCAAGTTCGGCATCTCGTTCAACGTGCCGTTCCTGAATCAGGCCGGTGCGCTCGTGCACGTGTACAAGGACGGCTCCGTGCTCGTCAATCACGGCGGCACCGAGATGGGCCAGGGGCTCAACACGAAGGTCGCGCAGGTAGTCGCGAATCAGTTCGGCTTGCCGCTATCGCGCGTGCGGGTGACGGCGACCGATACCTCGAAGATCGCCAACACCTCCGCGACCGCGGCTTCCACCGGCAGCGATCTGAACGGCATGGCAGCCGAAGCCGCCGCGCAGACGATCCGCGCACGGCTCGCCGAAGTCGCGGCGCGCCAGCTCGGCGGCGACGCGAGCGACGTGCAGTTCGCGCGCGGCAGCGTATCGGTGAACGGTGGCGCGCTGCCGTTCGAACAGCTCGTCAACGCCGCGTATCTCGCGCGCGTGCAGTTGTGGTCGGACGGCTTCTACGCGACGCCGAAAGTGCATTGGGATGCGAAGACGCTGACCGGTCATCCGTTCTATTACTTCGCGTATGGCGCGGCGGTGTCGGAGGTCGTCGTCGATACGCTGACCGGCGAGTGGAAGCTCGTGCGCGCGGACGTGCTGCACGACGCGGGCCAATCGATCAATCCGGCGATCGATCTCGGCCAGATCGAAGGCGGCTTCATTCAGGGCATGGGCTGGCTCACCACCGAAGAGCTGTGGTGGAACCGCGACGGCCGCCTGATGACGCACGCGCCGTCGACATACAAGATTCCCGCGGTCAGCGACACGCCCGCCGCGTTCCACGTGCGGCTCTACGACAACAGCAATGCGGAGCCGACCGTGTTCCGCTCGAAGGCCGTAGGCGAGCCGCCGTTGCTGCTGCCGTTCTCGGTGTTTCTAGCGATTCGCGACGCGATCGCAGCCGCGGTGCCGGGCGCGCAACATGCTCCGCTGTTGCGCGCGCCCGCGACGCCCGAGGCGATACTCGACGCGCTGGACGCGTTGAGCGCGTCGGACGCGTCCCAGCACGCAGATCCGACCGAAGCCGCCGCGCACCCCGACAGCGCCGACACCCCCACGCCACCCGCCGCGCCGACACCCGACGCGGCCCCGCAAGGAGAATCGCCGGATGCAAGCCTGGCTCACTGACCTGCAACATCTGCTCGCACATGGCGACGCCGCCGTGCTGGTGACGGTCGCGCGCGTCGAAGGTTCGGCGCCGCGCGAAGCCGGCACCAAGATGATCGTCACGCGCGAGGCGGCCAGGCATACGATCGGCGGCGGCCACCTCGAATGGAAGGCGATCGAGACCGCGCGCCAGGTGCTGCGCGACGGCATGCGCGCACCGCACATGCGGCGGCTCGAACGCTTCGCGCTGGGGCCGAGCCTCGGGCAGTGCTGCGGCGGCGCCGTGGTCCTCGCATTCGAGCGGCTCGACGTCGGCGATCTCGGCTGGCTCGCGTCGCTCGCCAAGCGCCTCGCGGCGGGGCAATCGACGGTGCGTAGCGTATCATTCGGCCCCGCGCCGGATGCGGTGATGCTGTCCGAGCCCGAGCCCGGCATCGACGGAGCCGACTGTCTGCTGTGGGACGGCGCCGGTTTCGACGACAGCAGCGCGTTGCTGACCGAAACCATCGCGCCGGGCGAATTCGCCGTCGTGCTGTTCGGCGCCGGTCACGTCGGCGCGGCGCTCGTGCGCGTGCTCGCGACGCTGCCGTGCACGGTGCGCTGGGTCGACGAACGCGACGCGCAGTTTCCGCCGCTCGATACGCTGCATGCGCCGAACGTGACGATCGACGCGAACGACGCACCCGACGAAGCGATCGATCAGGCCGCGCCGAACACGTACTTCATCGTGATGACGCACAACCACGCGCGCGATCTCGACCTCGCCGAGCGCATCCTGCGGCGCGGCGATTTCGCGTTCTTCGGCATGATCGGCTCGCACACCAAGCGCAAGCAGTTCGAGCACCGGCTCGCGGCGCACGGCATCGATCCGGCGCGGATCGCGCGGATGAAGTGTCCGCTCGGCGTCGAGGGCATCGTCGACAAGTCGCCCGAGGTCATCGCGATCTCGGCGGCCGCGCAGGTATTGCAGGCGGTCGAGGCGAACGCGGGCGCGCGCCACGCGACGCAGTCGGTCTGATCCGCGAGCCGCACCGCTCACTACCCCATACACAATTCCAAATCACCATGAATACGACAACCGCTACCCCCGTTTCCGCCGTTGCGCTCGCCGAGAAAACCGCGCGCGCACCGAAGGCCGAGCTGCATATCCACATCGAGGGCTCGCTCGAACCGGAACTGATTTTCGCGCTCGCGCAGCGCAACGGCGTGAAGCTCGCGTACGACTCGGTCGAAGCATTGCGCGCGGCTTATGCGTTCACCGATCTGCAATCGTTCCTCGACATCTACTACGCGGGCGCGAGCGTGCTGCTGCACGAGCAGGACTTCTACGACATGACGATGGCCTACGTCGAGCGCTGTGTCGCCGACAACGTCGTGCATAGCGAAATCTTCTTCGACCCGCAGACGCACACCGAGCGCGGCGTGCGGATCGCAACCGTGGTGGCCGGCATCGAACGCGCGCTGGCCGACGCGGAGAAGCGCGGCATCACGAGCAAGCTGATCCTGTGCTTCCTGCGCCATCTGTCCGAGGACGACGCGCTCGCCACCTTCGACGAAGCGCTGCCCCTCTTCGAGCAGTACCAGCATCGGCTGATCGGCGTCGGGCTCGATTCGTCGGAGCGCGGTCATCCGCCGTCGAAGTTCGAGCGCGTATTCGCGAAGGCCCGCGCGCTCGGTCTGAAGCTCGTCGCGCATGCGGGCGAGGAAGGCCCGCCGTCCTACATCTACGAAGCGCTCGATGTGCTGAAAGTCGACCGCGTCGATCACGGTGTGCGCAGCATCGAGGACCCGGCGCTCGTCACGCGCCTCGCCGACACGCGCGTCGCGCTCACCGTGTGCCCGCTGTCGAATCTGAAGCTGTGCGTGTTCGACGACCTGACCAAACACACGCTGAAGGAGCTGCTCGATCGCGGCGTCGCGGTGACCGTCAATTCCGATGATCCGGCCTATTTCGGCGGCTACGTGAACGCGAACTATCTGGCGACGATCGACGCGCTGAAGCTCGACGACGCCGAGGTCTACACGATCATCCGCAACGGCTTCGAGGCGTCGTTCGTGACGCCCGAGGAACGCGCGATGCTGATCGCTAAGCTCGACGCGCACTGGCGGCAGTAAGCCACGCGTTAATGGATTTCAACTGACCGGCCTCGACTGACGTCGGCGGCCAGCGGTTTCGCTTCGTTCAGGGATCGGTAAGACCCCGAACCGGGAAACCGTTGCCTGCGCCGCCCAGCTTTCAACATTCGGAGACAGCTTTTCCATGACTGAATCGGCTCATACCGCGCAAGCGGCACAGACTGCATTCCGTGCGCCGCTGCTGACCTTCAACGGCGATCCGGCGCACGCGCCGAACGCCGCTGTGTTTCACGAGGACGGTCTGTTGATCGTCGAAGACGGCCGCGTCGTCGCGGCCGACGCGTATGCGGCGTTCGCATCGCGGCTCGCGCCCGGCACCCAGATCGTGGAGCGACGCGACAAGCTGATCGTGCCGGGCTTCATCGATACGCACATCCACTATCCGCAGACGGACATGATCGCGTCGCCGGCGCCGGGTCTGCTGCCGTGGCTCGATACGTACACGTTCCCGACCGAGCACCGCTTTGCCGACATCGACCACGCGCGCGACACCGCGAGCTTTTTCGTCGATGAACTGCTCGCCTGCGGCACGACGACCGCACTCGTGTACTGCACGGTGCACAAGGAATCCGCCGACGCCCTGTTCGCCGAGAGCGAAGCGCGCAATCTGCGCATGGTCGCCGGCAAGGTGCTGATGGACCGCCACTGCCCCGAATTCCTGCGCGACACCGCGCAATCGGGCTACGACGACAGCGCCGAGTTGATCGGCCGCTGGCACAATCGCGGCCGCCAGATGTACGCGCTGACACCGCGCTTTGCGCCGACCTCGACCGAGGCGCAACTCGAAGCATGCGGCGCGCTCGCGCGACTGCATCCGGACGTGTTCATCCAGAGCCACGTCGCGGAAAACACCGACGAAGTGAAATGGGTCGCCGAGCTGTTCCCCGGCCACCGCAGCTATCTTGACATCTACGATCACTACGGGCTTTTACGCCGCCGCGCGGTGTACGGCCATTGCATCTACCTCGACGACGAAGACCGCAAGCGCATGGCGCAAACCGGCGCGCTCGCGTCGCACTGCCCGACGTCGAACCTGTTCCTCGGCAGCGGGCTGTTCGACTTCGAGAAGGCCGACTCGGCCGGCATGCCGATCGCGCTCGCGACCGACGTCGGCGGCGGCACGTCGTTCTCGATGCTGCAGACGATGAACGAAGCGCATAAGGTTGCGCGCCTCGGCGGCCATCATCTGACGGCGACGCGCATGTTCTATCTGGCGACCGCGGGCGCGGCCGAAGCGCTCGATCTCGGCGACAAGGTCGGCACGCTGAGGGACGGCTCAGAAGCGGATTTCGTCGTGCTCGATCCGCAGGCGACGCCGCTGCTCGCGCGCCGCACCGCGCGGCGCGAATCGCTCGAAGAGTTGCTGTTCGCGTTCGCGCTGCTCGGCGACGATCGTGCGGTGTATGAAACGTATGCGGCCGGCAAGCGCGTGCACCGCCGCGACGACGCGCGCCAGCACGTGCCGGGGCGCGCGAAGATCGCGGCTTGAGACTCGCTCGGTTGACGGGGGCCTCAGCCCGCCTTGCACACCTCGTGCAAAGCGTTGAGCCGCCGCGCCGGGTCCGCGACATACGGATTCGACTCGTCCCACGCATAACCGGCGAGCACCGCGCAGATCATCCGACGGATCGGCGTCACCTGCTCCGGGTAGTAGATGATGTCCTGCAGCTCGCCCGTGTACCAGCGCTCGACGAACGCGCGGAACGTGTCGATGCCCTTGCGCAACGGCACGTCGTAATCGGCTGACCAGTCCACCTTCTCGCCGTCGAGCTGCCGGTTCAGCGCGCGCGCCGCCAGATGCGCGGAGCGCAGGGCGATGGTCACCCCCGACGAAAACACCGGATCGAGAAACTCGCCCGCATTGCCGAGCAGTGCATAGCCCGGCCCGTGCAGACTCGCGACGTTCGCCGCGTAGCCGCCGATTCTCCGCACCGGCATCAGGAACGGCGCCTGCCCGATCAGCCGGTTCAGCGTCGGCTCCTGCTGGATCAGCGCGCGCAGCGCCGCCTCGCGCTCGCCTTCCGGCACGTCGAGAAAGCTCGCCTCGGCGACACATCCCACCGACGAGCGGCCGCCCGCGAGCGGAATCATCCAGAACCACACGTCGCGACGCTCGGGATGCGTCGCGATGCAGATCTTGTTGCGATCGATGACATCGAGCGCGAGGCCGTCGCGCACGTGCGTGAACAATGCGGCGCGCGTCGGCATGCGCGTCGGGGTCTCCAGCTTCAGCAGGCGCGGCAGCACGCGCCCGAAGCCGCTGGCGTCGAGCAGGAATCCCGCTTCGACCTGATATGTGTGCCCAGCTTCATCGGCGACGTCGAGCACCGGCGCCGCACCCGTTTTTACTGCGCTCACGGTATGACCGAAGCGCACGTCGGCGCCTTGCCCGGCGGCGCAGCGAATCAGCACGTCGTCGAACAGCGCGCGTTCGACCTGGTACGTGGTGCCCCAGCCCGGCGAATGCTTGTCGCGGAAGTCGAACGACGAGGTCTGGTCGCGATACACGAAATACGCACCGTTCTTGTACTGGAAACCCGCCTCGACGACGGCCTGCAGCATGCCGGCCTCTTCGAGGTACGCCATGCTTTGCGGCAACAGGCTCTCGCCGATCGAGAAGCGCGGAAAATGCTGACGCTCCAGCACCAGCACCGAGCGGCCGGCCTTGCGCAATAGCGCGGCAGCTACCGCGCCGGCCGGACCCGCGCCGATGATCGCAACGTCGACCACGGTCCGCTTTGAAGAATCGCTGTTCAAATCACTCCTCCAACGGTTTGCATGGGCGGCCGCGCCGTATGCGGACCGCGCCACGCTTCGAACATCAGGCTCGCGCAACTACCGCCGAACCCGAATGAAACCGACATCGCCGTGTCGATGCGCGCGTCGCGCGTCGCGCGCACGAGCGGCATATCACGCACTTGCGGCTCCGGCGTCTCGACCAGCGCCGTGCCCGCGATAAAGCCGTCGCGCATCATCAGCAGCGTATAGATCGCTTCGTGCGCGCCGCACGCGCCGAGCGAATGACCTGTCATGCCCTTGGTCGACGAAAACGCGGGCACCCCTTGCGCCGATGCACCGAACACGTCGCGCAACGCATGCAGTTCTTCGAGATCGCCGAGCGGCGTAGACGGCGCATGCGTGTTCACGTAGTCGGGACGGCGGCCCGCCTGCGCGAGCGCGCCGCGCATCGCGCGCGCGATGCCGGCCGCACGCGGCGCGACCATGCCCGCGGGATCGGTGCAATCGTCGAAGCCGCTCAGCTCCGCGTAAATGCGCGCGCCGCGCGCGAGCGCATGATCGAGCGCTTCGAGCACCAGCACGCCGCCGCCCGACGCGATCACGAAGCCGTCGCGCTGCGTGTCGTACGGACGCGATGCGCTCGCCGGCGTGTGGTTGAAACGGCGCGATAACGCGCCCATCGCGTCGAACATCAGCGTCGTGTTGTCGTGCAGCGCTTCGCTGCCGCCCGCGAGCACGATCTGCTGGCGGCCGGTCTGGATCAGTTGCATCGCCTGCCCGATCGCGAGCGCCGATGTCGTGCATGCCGACGACGGTGAATAGCTGACGCCTTCGAGCCCCAACATCTGCGCGACGTTCGCCGACGCGGTGCTGCTCATCGCCTGCGGCACCGTGTACGGCGGCACCTTGTCGACGCCGCGCGTTTGCGCGATTGCGAGCGCCGCGTCGTAGCTCGCTAACGTGCCGACGCCCGAGCCGATCACGACGCCCGCGCGCGGCGACTGCAACGAAACGAGGTCTAGCCCCGCATCGGCGATCGCGCGTTGCGCCGCGTGGCACGCGAAGCGCGCGGTGTCGCCCATGAAGCGTTCGAGCTTGCGCTCGAACGGCGCCTCGTGCGCGACCGACGCGACGCCGGCAACCTGCGATGCAAACCCGCGCTCGCGCCACGCGTCGATACGCTCGATGCGCGAGCGCCCCGCACGCAATGCAGCGGAAACTTCGTCGAGCGTATTGCCGAGACACGACACGATGCCCATGCCGGTCACGACCACGCGTTGCAGGCCGCCGCTCATCGAACGTGCCGGAAAATCAGCGACGTGTTGATGCCGCCGAACGCGAAGTTGTTGCTCATCACGTACTCGGCGTCGATCTCGCGCGCGCCGCCGACGATGTAATCGAGCGGCGCGCAAGCCGGATCGACGTGATCGAGATTCAGCGTCGGCGCGTACCAGTTGTGCTTCATCATCTCGATCGTCCACCACGCTTCGATCGCGCCGCACGCGCCGAGCGTGTGGCCCACATAGCTTTTCAGCGAGCTGATCGGCATGCGCGCGCCGAAGGTCTGCGCGGTCGCATGGCTTTCGGCGATATCGCCGCGATCGGTCGACGTACCGTGCGCGTTCACATAGGCAATCGCTTCGGGCGCCAATTGCGCGTCGCGCAGCGCGAGCTGCATCGCGAGCGCCATCGTGTCGGCGGTCGGTTGCGTCATGTGCGCGCCGTCCGAGTTGCAGCCGAAGCCGACCACCTCGGCATGAATCCGCGCGCCGCGCGCCATTGCGTGCTCGTACTCTTCCAGCACCAGCGTCGCCGCGCCCTCGCCGACCACGAGGCCGTCGCGCGCGGCATCGAACGGACGCGGCGTCAGATGCGGCTCGTCGTTGCGCGTGCTGGTCGCGTACAGCGTGTCGAACACGGCGACCGCCGGACCCGACAACTCTTCCGCGCCGCCCGCCAGCATCAGCGTCTGCTTGCCGGACTGGATCGCCTCGTACGCATAGCCGATCGCCTGGCTGCCCGACGCGCACGCACACGAGGTCGGGATGATGCGGCCTTTGAGGTCCCAGAACAGGCTCACGTTGACGGCGGCCGTGTGCGGCATCATCTGCACATAGCTGTTCGACGTGACGTTGCTCATCGAGCCGGTTTCGAGCATCGTGCCGAACGCGCGGATCGGCTGCACCGAGCCCGACGACGAACCGTACGCGACGCCCATGCGGCCGTCGGCGATGGCCGTGTCTTCGGCGAGGCCTGCATCGGTGAGCGCAAGTTCGCTCGCGCGCACCGAGTACAGCGACACCGGGCCCATCGAGCGGACCTTCTTGCGCGGGTAATGCGCGGGGGTCGTGAACTCGGGCAGCGGACACGCGAGCCGCGTATGCAGCGACTCGAAGTAGTCCCACTCGGGCATGCGGCGCACCGCGTTCTCGCCGCGCTTCAGGCGCGCTTGAACCGCGTCCCAGTTATCGCCGAACGCGGTCACGCCGCCCATGCCGGTGATGACGACACGCTTCATCAGACCATCCCGCCGTTCACGCCGATCACCTGGCGCGTCACGTACGACGCGCCATCCGACATCAGAAAGCTCACCACCGACGCGACCTCCGCCGGCTGGCCGACGCGGTTCATCGGCACGGTCTTCAACGCGTGGTCGACCGTGACCTGTTCGAGCATGCCGGTTTCGATCAGCCCGGGCGCGACGCAATTGACGGTGATACTGCGCGACGCGAGTTCGACCGCGAGCGCCTTGGTCGCGCCGATCAGCCCCGCCTTCGCCGCGCTGTAGTTGACCTGGCCGCGATTGCCCATCACGCCCGACACCGAAGCGATCGTGACGATACGACCGCCCTGACGCGCGCGCACCATCGGCATCGTCAGCGGATGCACGACGTTGTAGAACGCATCGAGGCCGGTTTCGATCACGACGTCCCAGTCTTCTTCGGTGAGCGCTGGAAACGCCGCGTCGCGCGTGACGCCCGCGCTGCACACGATGCCGTAGTACGGACCGTGCGCGGCGACGTCGGCTTCGAGCGCCTCGCGGCACGCGGCGCGTTCGCGCACGTCGAACTGCAGCACGCGCGCCGTGCCGCCCTGCGCGGCGATGCCTGTCGCGACCGCGTCGGCTTCGCTGCGTCCGGTGCGGCAATGCACGGTCACGGCGAAACCGTCGGCGGCCAACTTGTACGCAATCGCTCGGCCGATGCCGCGGCTTGCGCCGGTAACGAGAACTCGCCGGCTCATGTACTGATACTCCCTTCGATGAATGACTGGAAATCGGGCGGTTGAAACACCTTGATCACGGCTTCGGCGCAGCGCGTCTCGCCGTCGTCGATCGTGCATTCGTAGGCGCTGTGGCCTGCGTCGCTGCGCAGCAGTTCGCTCACGTGAACGCGCAAGCGCGCGCCGCTTCGGAACACCGGCTGCAACGCCTGATAGCTGCGCGAACCTAGCAGCACGCCGTGACGCGCATGGCCGCCGCCGCGCATCGCGACGAGCGCGATGTGCGCGGCGATCGCCTGCGCCATCACCTCGATGCCGATCCACGCGGGCATTGCGCCGGCGGCGTCGGCATACCATGCGTGCGGATCGACGCAGGCGAACGCGCTGAGCGCGGAGTCGGCGAACGTATCGATCGCGTCGAGCAGCAGCATGCTGCCGCGATGCGGGATGATCGCTTCGATCGGCTGACGCACGAGTTGCTCGACGGTGAGTGGCGGAGTCGTCATGCGCTTTACCGGGCGAGGATCAGGCTGACATTGCTGCCGCCGAACGCGAACGAATTGCTCATCGCGTACTGCGTGCCCGTGCCGCGCGGCAAATGGCGCGCGCCGGCGACGAGGTCGAGCGCGGGCAGCGCGGGATCGGCTTCGCCGTCCCACAGATGCGGCGGCAGCGTCGCGTTCTCGTGCGCGAGCGTGAGCCACACGAAGCCGAGTTCGGTCGCGCCGGCCGCGCCGAGCTGATGGCCGGTCAGCGGCTTGGTGCCGCTCGCGGCGACGCCAGCGGGGAACACGCGCGCCATCAGATGCGCTTCCATTTCGTCGTTCTTCTGCGTGGCGGTCGCGTGCAGATTCACATAGCCGACCGCCGACGCCGCGATGCCCGCGTCCGCGAGCGCGTCGCGAAGCGCGAGTTCGCCGCCGACGCCCTGCGGGTCCGGCGCCGAAATATGATGCGCGTCGCTCGACTCGCCGACGCCGGCGAGCCGCACCGCCGCTTCGGCGCGGCTCAACAGGAACACGGCCGCGCCCGCGCCGCCGTTGATGCCGCGGCGATTGCGGCTCCTCGGATTGGTGCGCGTGCCGCTGGTCGATTCGAGCGACGCAAAGCCCTGCACCGTCAATTCGCAGAGCGAATCGACGCCACCGACGACGACCGCATCGCACAGCCGCAATTGCAGCAGCCGACGCGCCGATGCGAACGCCTTCGCGCTCGACGTGCACGCGGTCGAAATCGTAAACGCCGGCCCGTGCACGCCGAGCGCGGCGGCCGCGAATGGCGCGGCGGTGCCGATTTCCATCTGCCGGTAGTTGAAGCTCTGCGGCAGCTCGCCGGCTCGGGCGTGATAGACGAACGCGGTTTCGGCCGCTTCGATGCCCGACGTGCTGGTGCCGAGCACGACGCCGATCCGCTCCGGCCCATAGCGCTCGCGCGCGGCTTCGATCGCGGGCGCGATCTGCGCCAATGCCGCGAGCAGCAGCCGGTTGTTGCGGCAGTCGTAGCGCGCGAGATCGGCGCGCGGCGCGAGTTCGAGCGGCGTCAGCACGCTGCCGACGAACGCGTCGCCGATGCCGGTATGCACGTTGCCCATGCCGGGCGAATTCGCGGCGGCGAGCGCCGGCACGATCTGGCCGACGTCGCCACCGAGCGCGTTGATCATGCCGAGCGCGTGCAAATAAACTGTTGGCGCTTTCATGCCGCTCTCCGTGATTCTGATGACTTGCCGGATGACTTCGCCGATGGCATGCCGATAGGCGCGAGCAACACGGCAACCGCGATGCCGAGCGCGAGCGTGGTGCCGAAACTCCTGAGCGCGGGCATCGCACTGAGGCCGAGCATGCCGAACGACAACAACGTGGTCGCCGCCGACAGCAGCACGCCGGTCCACACCGCGCCGAGATCCGCGTCCGCGCGGGCGCAGCCTTCGCGCAGGAACACCGCATAGTTTGCGCCGACGCCGAGCACCAGCATCAGCGCGAGCCAGTTGAACAGATTGAGCGGCACGCCCGCGTAGCCGAACACCGCCAGTGCGACGCCGACCGCGAACAGCACGGGCAAGGTCGTGGCGATACCGCCGCGCGCCCCGTAACGCACCATCAGCAGCACGCACACGAGCACGAGCGCGCCGCCCAGCCACCAGCCGCTATCCACGCGATACGCACCGAACAGCTTCGACACGCTCGCGGCCTTGTCGACGAACACGACGCCGGGCAGGCCGCGCGCGAGCGCGATCAGCGCGGGTTCGTTGCGCGGCGTCACGCCTTGCGGAATCACGACGGCCGCATAGCTTGTTTCATGCGCCCGATTCGCGTCGTTCGATCCCACCGCGCCGAGCCACAAATGCCGGTACGGCTGCGACCAAGGCGCCGCGAGCCAGCGCTCGACGGTCAGCGGCGCGGACGGCCGGGCGAAGCCGGCGAGCCACGCCTCGGCGACTTCGTCCTTGAAGCCCGCTTGCAGCAGCGTCGCGCGCAACGCGGCGGAGTCGCCGAACACATGCTGTGCAAGCAGCGCGCGATCTTCGCTCTGACGTTGCGCGGACGGCACGAAGTGCGCGACCGACTGATAGCCGCCGACGCTATCCGCGCTGCCGTTCAGCGCATCGAGCTTCGCGCCGAGCGCTTCGGCGCGTTGCAGCACCGCTTCCTCGCTCGCGCCGCGCACGACGAAAAACTGCGCGCTGTTATCGACGCCGACCGCTGCGCGCACCGTGTCTTCCTGCGCGGCCAGCGACGCATCGCGCTGGATCAGCAGATGGATGTCGTCGTCGCTGCTCAGCCGCAGCCAGCCGGGCACCGACGCGATCAGCAGCAGCGCGGCGACCAGCCACGCGCGCTTGCCGCCGAGCGCATGCCGCCAGCGCGCGAGCAGCCGCGCCGCGCTCGCGAACAGGTGTCGCGGGCTGTGCTTCGGCGCGCGCGTGAGCAGCGCGGGCAGCAGCCACAGCACCGACGCGAACGCGGTCGTGATGCCCACCATTGCGAAGCACGCGATCTGCTTCAACGCGGGGAACGGCACCCACATCAGGATCGCGTAGCCGAGCAGGCTCGTCGCCAGCGCCACGCTCAGCGCGGGTCGCACGCTGCGCGCGCCCTGCCGCGCGTCCCAGTCGCGGCCCGCGCCGAGATAGACGACGAAGTACTGGATCGAATAATCGACGGCCTCGCCGATCAGGCTCGCGCCGAACACAAGCGTCAACAAATGCAGCTTGCCGAAGATCAGCAGCGTCGCCGCCAGCGCGCAGACAATGCCGAGCGCGGTCGAAACGAAGCCGAGCAGCAACAGACGCGGCGAGCGGAACACCCACATCATCAGCAGAGCGATGCCACATAGCGATGCGATGCCGATCACGTGCACCTCGCGTTCGGCAGCGCTGCGCGCAGCCTCGGCGTAGAACACGGCGCCGGTGCGCGCGACCGATACATCGGGGAACGCCTGACGCAACCTGTTTTCGGCGTCGGCGAGCGCCGCGTGTACCGCGCGCTGCGTCTTCGTTTCATAAGCGGAGCCAGGCAGCGTCGCGACGATCAGCACGCTGGTCTTATCGCCCTGCGCGTCGTGACCATGCGACACCAGCAGGTTGTCCTCGACCGCGAGATTCGTGGCCGCGAGCGGCAGATCGCCGAGCCAGCGTTCGAGCCAGCCGAACGGATCGTCGGCGAGTTGCGTGCTGAGGCCGCCTTGCAGCGGGCTGTAGATGCGCTGCGCGAGCATGTCGTGCAACGTCGTCGCGCTGGCGCTCGCGAGCGCGCTGCGATCGGCCGGCGCGAGCAGGCCGAAGCGGTACGGCAGATACAGCGCCGAGATCTGCGACAGGTCGAACGGCGGCAGTTCGGCCGTCACCGACGCGAATGCGCCGCTCTTTCGCAACGACGCGCCCAGCTGCTTCGCGGCCGCTTTCGCGTGCGCATCGTCGCGGCTCGTGACGAGCAGCACGGTGCGATCGCCGAGCGCGCTCGCGAGCGTGTCGACCGCCTTTTCGGCGACCGGGTCCGCTTCGGTTGCGGGCAAGAGCGTGAGCAGATTGGTTTCGAGCGGTGACGGTCCGGTGAAGCGCCAGCCGCAATACAGCGCCGCCAGCAGCGCGAGCGCGAGCCATGCCGCGCGCACGCCCCATGCGCGTTTCGCGGCTCGCTGCTGCGGTATCTCCATCACGGCGCTCCGAACAGGCTGCGCTCGTCCGGCGTCGGCTCGGCGACGGCCGTGCTGTTCGCGAACTCGAGCTTCGTCACGTCGCCGTTAGCGAGCGTGATGCGCAGGCTTTGCAGATAAGCGCCGCCGCTCATGTCGAGGCCCTTGATCGATTGCGCGAGCTGCGGTTGATTCGGCGTGAGGCGCATGCGCCATTGCGCGGCGCTGCCTTCGGCACTCACGTCGAACTGCGAGTACAGCGCCGACAGATCGCCGCCGAGCATCGCGCGCATCATCTTCGACACCTGTGCGACGCCTCGCGTGCCCTGCGCGCTATGTGTGCTTACGCGGCGGCCGCTGGCGTCGACCTGCACGACGCCCGCATCGGTGATCACGTAGGTGGCCTTGTACGGCGTGTCGATTTGCCAGATCACGCCGCGCTCGCGCAAGAACAGCAACGTGCCGTTGCTGACGAGCGGCTGCTTCATCGCGGCGAGCGTCTGCGTCTGCGTGAATTGCGAGCGCACGCCCTTGGGCTGCGCGAGATGCGCGGCGATCTGCGAGACGAGCGCGGCGTTGGCGGGCGCAGTGTTAGCCGTTGCCGCATGCGCTGGTGCCACCCATCCAGGCACGCACGTCGCGCCGATCGTGCCGATCACGCCCGCGATCCGCAACACGGACGCACCTCGGTTCATCGTCCCCATACGCGCTCCAGCTTGTCGAATACGACCTGCGGCGACACGAACTGCAATTCCTCGGTGGCGGCATCGACGGCAACCTGGATCGTATAGCCCTTCGTGAGCCGCGCACCGGATGCGCAATCGACGATTTCATAGCCTATTTTCAGGCGGTTTTCGTATTCGAGCAGTTGCGCGCGCACTTCGAGCTTCTGTCCGTACACGGCGGCCCGCACGTACTTCAGATGCGCCTCGACGATCGGCCACAGATAGCCGGACGCCCGCATCTGGCGATAGTCGTAGTCGAACGCGCGCAACAGCGCCGCGCGGCCCAGCTCGAAGTACTTCAGATAATTGCCGTGCCAGCACACGTTCATCGCGTCGACGTCGTGAAACGGCACTTCGACGGTCGCACTCGCGGCGAGCACGTGCTGCGTTTTCGCGGGCACGCTCATAGCTTGACTCCTTCCTGATCGTCGATCATGTCCAGCAGTTCGCACGCGGCAATGCGCGCGGTGAGCGCGCGCAGCTCGCCTTCGAGCGCACGGTCCTCGTCGACGAAGGGCGAATGCGCGCCCACCTCGTCGATGAATGCGCGCAGCGGCGCGGGCACCGGCGTCGCGCTATCGATGCGCAAGCGCAAATGCACGGCCTGCACCGTCGCGAGCGTGTGCGCGGCGGCGACCTGCTCTGTCAATTCGAGCACGCGCAGGCAGTCGCGCGCGGCGATCGTGCCCATGCTGACCTTGTCCTGATTGTGCGCTTCGGTCGAGCGCGAAAACACGCTCGCGGGCATCGTGTTCTTCAGCGCCTCGGCGGTCCAGGCGGACGACGAAATCTGCACGGCCTTGAACCCGTGATTGATCGCCGAGCGTGCGGGCGCCGCGCCCGACAGATTGCGCGGCAGGCCATTGTTGAAGTTGATATCGACCAGCAGCGCGAGCTGCCGGTCCATCAGATCCGCCAGATTCGCGACGGCGACCTTCAGCGCATCCATCGCGAACGCGATATGGCCGCCGTAGAAGTTGCCGCCGTGCAAGATGCGTTCGTTGTCGGGATCGATGAGCGGATTGTCGTTCGCGCTGTTCAGCTCGTTTTCGACGTCGCGGCGCACCCAGCCCAGCGCATCGCGCGCGACGCCGATCACATGCGGCGCGCAGCGAATCGAATAGCGGTCCTGCAGACGATGCCCGGGCGTGTCGGCGCGGCCGGCCAGATCGGCGCGAATCCACGCGGCCGCTTCGGCCTGGCCCGCGTGCGGCTTCACGTCGAACAGCGCCGAGTCGAAGTGCGCGGCGCGGCCGTCGAGCGCGACGGTCGCCAGCGCGGTCAAACGCGCGGCCAGCCGCGTCAAGTGCTCCGCGCGCGCCACCGCGAGACACGCGAGACCCGTCATCACGGCGGTGCCGTTCATCAGCGCGAGGCCCTCTTTCGGCGCGAGCGTCAGCGGCTCGACACCAAGCTCGATCCACACGTCGCGCGCCGCGCGCAACGCGCCGGCGTACTGCACGTCGCGCTCGCCCGCGAGCGCCGCCGCCACGTATGACAGCGGCGTCAGATCGCCGCTCGCGCCGACCGAGCCCTCGGACGGGATGCGCGGCAACACGCGATGATTGATCAACGCCGCGAGGCGTTCGAGCAGCACCGTGCGCACGCCCGAAAAACCATACGCGAGGGAATTCAGACGCGCGGCGATCACGGCGAGGGTTTGCGCATCGTCGAGATACGCGCCCATGCCGCAGCCGTGATAACGCGTCAGTTGCAGCGGCAATGCCTCGACGAGCGCCGTCGGCACGTCGACCACGCAGGCGTCGCCATAACCGGTGTTGACGCCGTACACGGTCGCGCCGGCGGCCAACTGGCGGCGCAGGAACGCCGCGCCGCGCTCGATGCGCGCACGCCATACGGCATCGTCGCTCAGCGCGACGCACGCCCGCTGCCGCGCAATCGCGACGACCTCTTCGATCGTCAGTCGGCGCGCACCGACGACGATCGGCGTGCAGCCGGCGGCGGAAGCGGCATTCGCAACAACGCGCGCGGGTCGCACATCGTTCAGATCATGATCGGCCATTCGCGCCTCCCTCGGAGCTGGCCCAGAAATCGAAGAAGTTGAACCATTGATATGGGGCCTTGCGGCAATAGTGTTCGAGGCGCAGCGCATAGCGTTGCGCCCACGCGGCCAGATGCCGCGCGCGATCGCGGCGCGGCAGCTCGATTCGCTCGGCGAACGGCTCGAAGTACATGCGATAGCCGTCGCGTTCCTTCAGGCAGAAGAACAGATAGACCGGACAGCCGAGCGCATGCGCGAGCACGTAGGGCCCTTGCGCGAACGGCGCGCTCGCGCCGAGAAATTGCGCGTCGGTGGTGCGCCCCGCCTCACGCGCCGGCACCCGGTCGCCGACGATCACCAGCAGTTCGCCCGCATCGATGCGCTGCTGCATCAACACCGCGGTCTCGGGACCGAAGTCGCCGACTTCGAGCAAATGCCGCGCGAACTCGCGATTCGACGCCGCCAGCACGTCGTTGAAGCGGCGCGCGTGCTCGGTGTAGACGACCGCCGTGACCTTCGCGTGAGCGCCGCGGATCGCGAGCGCGCGCATCATCTCCAGATTGCCGAGATGCGCGCCGATCACGAGCGCGCCCTTGCCGCTCGCGATCAAGGCTTCGAATGCCGCGGGATCGTCGAACGTCACGTCTGTGTCGTCGACGCGGCCGGTCCATGCGGCGAGCTTGTCGAAGCCAGATTGCGCGAACGCGAGCATATGGCGATACGCGGACAGCCACCCCGGGCGCGGCATCTCCGCCGACGGCGCGACCGCGTTCAGATGCGCGAAGTAGTTGCCCGACGCGGCGCGCGCGGCGCGGCCCGTCACCAGAAAGTACGCGACGACCGGATGCAGCCACAGCGCGGTAAGGCGGCGGCCGAACAGCTTGCAGCTCAGCGCGAGCAGGCTCATGCCGAGCCGGCTGCCGCGTTCGGCGATACGCCACCAGGCTTCGGGCCGGGGTTCGTCGGCACAGTCGTCCGCTGTGTCGGCAAGCGCGCCGCGGCGTGGCATCAGCTTGTGCGCGAGCAGCATCGGCAGACGCATCAGCATGCCGAACACGAGCCGCGTATGGCTGCGGCTGATGCGCACGTTGTCCCACAGCACGTCGAAATGCGACACGCCGTCGGCCGCGTAGGTCACGCGGGTCGGGATCGAGCGGAACGCGGCGCGCCGCCAGTGCAGTCGCACGAGGATCTCGATGTCGAAGTCCATGCGCGTCGGCAGCCGCACGCCGTCGATCAGCTCGCACGCGAGCGCGAGCGGATACAGACGAAAGCCGCACATCGAATCGCGGATCGTCAGCGACAGCGTCTCGATCCACACCCACACGTGAGTCAGATAGCGGCCGTACAGGCGTGCCTTCGGCACGCTGTCGTCGTACACGGGACGGCCGAGAATCACCGCGCCGGGTTCGGCGCGCGCGGCATCGATGAAGCGCGGCACGTCGGTCGCGTCGTGCTGGCCGTCGGCGTCGATCTGCAGCGCATGCGTGTAGCCCGCGGCGCGCGCCGCGCGCAGACCCGCCATCACCGCCGCGCCCTTGCCGCCGTTTTCGGGCAGACGCAGCAGCGTCATCTGCTGCGCGCATTGCAGCGCGAGCGCGGCGAGTACCTGCTGGGTCGGCTCGTCGCTGCCGTCATCGACGACGAAGATCGGCAAGCCGTGCACCGCGAGATTGGCGACGGTCGCGCCGATCGCGTCCTTGTGGTTGTAGATCGGGATGACGATGCAGGGCGCGAACTTCATCACGCGTCCTCCCGATGCACGAGCACGCCCGACGCGCATTCGCGTCCATCGAGCCGGTACGCGAACTGCATGCGCCGGCGCGCGGCATCGTAGGCGAGCGTGAGCTCGAGCACCGCACCGGGCGCCACCGGCGCCATGAACTTCAGGCGATCGACCGACGCCACCGCGCGCACCCGCGGCCAATGCCCGGCCGCGAGCCGCGCCGCCCAGTCGACCTGCACGACGCCCGGCAGAATCGGCAGGCCCGGAAAGTGGCCGGCGAAATGCTGAAGCGACAGCGGCACACGCAGCACAAAGTGCAGCGTGTTGCCGACGCGCGTTTCGGCCAGCACTTCCATGCCCTCGGCGAGCGGCGCGAACGCGGCCGCGACCGCGCTTGCGGGCAGCTTGCCGCGCGCGTCGAATGGCAGACCCACGCGAAAACGCCAGTGACGCGGCAGCACGACCGCATCGAAGTAATCGGCCAGATGTCGGCGCAGCGTTTTCGCGAGCGCGACGCGGCCTTCGTTACGCAATGTCGCGCCGCCCGCTTCGGTCAGCGCGACCACTGCGCCGACCCGCTCTCGCGTCGCGCCTTCGAGCGGCACCAGCGCCGCCTGCGCGACATACGGATGCAGCGCGAGACGCGCCTCGAGCTCCGGCAGCGACACGCGCTTGCCGCCGAGCTTCAGCACGCGGTCGAGGCGCCCTTGCAAATGGAAGCGCCCGTCGGCATCGAACGCGATCCGATCGCCCGTGCGATGCCAGCCGTCGTGGTCGAGATGCGGCGAGCGCACGCACAGCGCTCCATCGTCGTCGCGGCGCACCTCGGCGCCGGCGACCGGCTGCCACGCGTCGCCCTGATCCTGACGCCGCCACGCGATCCCGCCGGTTTCCGTACTGCCGTAGATTTCGAGCGGCGCCGCGCCATAGCTCACCGCATAGGCCTGCGCGGCGTCGGTCGCGAGCGGGCCACCCGACGAAAAGAACGCGCGCGGCGCGGGTGCGAGCGCGCCGAAGCCCGGCAACGCGGGCCAGCGCGAAAGCTGCGCGGGCGTCGAGACGACCGCCGTCGCGCCGCATTGCGCGATACGCGCCTGTAGTTGCAGCGGCTCCATGCCGATTGCGCGATCGAACGCGCGGCCCGCCGCGAGCGGCCACAACACACGAAACAGCAGACCGTAGATGTGGTGATGCGGCACGCTCGAGAGCATCGTCGCGTCGCCGAGCAATGCGCCCCACTGCTGTTCGAGCGTGTGCACTTCGGCGTTGAATTGCGCGAGCGTCTTGCGGATCGGCTTCGGTGCGCCGGTGCTGCCGGATGTGTAGAGCGTCAGCGGTGCGCGGGGGTCGATCGGCTGCGCGGTGTTGGCCGTGACGACATGCGTCGCTGCGACGAACGGCGGCAGATCCGCGTCCGTCAGCAGAAAGTCGTACGCATCCGCGAGATCGGCGAGATAGCCCGGCGTTGCATTGGCAGGAATCACCGGCTCCTTGCCGCACGCGAACAGCGCGAACAACGCGCAGGCGAACTCGAACGGATCGTCGATACAAAGCGCGCAGCGCCGCGCATCGTGCGTTTGCACGAGTTCGATCAAGCCCGCGACGCGCGCGCGGAACGCCGCGCGATCGAGCAGCACGGCGCCGTCGCGGCACACCGGTGCGGCGGGCGTCGCGAGCGCGGCATCGGCCGACAACAGGTCATGCAACGCGATCATCAGGCCGACTCCGAATCCGCGCGCGCGGCGCGCGGCAGCACGAACAGGCGTCGCCACACGTATTCGCCCGCCAGCAGCAGGCCGATCAGTCCATAAGCGATCGCGCCGTTGTACAGCGACCAGGCCGCGCGGCTCCAATAGAGGGCGGTATAGGCGGAAAACGCGCCGTTCAGCACGAAGAACGCGCACCACACCTGGGTCACGCGCCGCGTATAGCGCACCGCGCCCGGCGGCAGATCGGGACTGCCGAGGCGCGCGAATTTTTCGATCATCGACGGCCCGCGCACGAGCGTCGCGCCGAACGCGATCAGCAAACCGAGATTGACGAGCAATGGATAGAAGCGCAGCAGCAGTTCGCTATCGGTGACGACGATCGTCGCCGACGCGCAGCTCAGCATCGCCACCACGCTCCAGTCGAGTCTGGAAAGCTGCCGCAGCGGTATCGCGACCGGACCGCCGCCGGCCCAGCGCTGCAGCCACAAGGTCACGAGCAGCATGCCGCCGACGAGGCGCGGCGCATCCCAGCGCCAGGCACACAGGATCAGCACGGGGTAAGCGAGTTTCAGCAGCACCAGCACGACGGTCCTGCTCCAGCGAGGCCGCGCGCCGGACCCGCTTGCGGCGTGCGGTGGCTCCGACATCTGCATGCGCGGGTGCGCGGCCCGCATCAGCCTTGCGCCGCGAGCAGCGATTCGACCGCTCCGATCACGTCGCCGACCGTGCGCACGGATTTGAAGTTCTCCGGCTTGATGCGGCGGCCGGTCATCTCCTGCAGCTTGATCGCGAGATCGACCGCGTCGATGCTGTCGAGATCGAGGTCTTCGAACAGATGAGCGTCCTGCGTCACGCGCTGCGGCTCGATCGCGAAGTTTTCCTGAAAGATCGCGCGGATGCGCTCGAGAATCTCGGTCTCGGTCACGATTCAATCCCCTTCCTTGCGGTTTCGTTCGCAGCGTGCGCCGCTTCGCGCTGACTCGCGACCAACGCGGCGAGCGTGTTGATCGAGCGGAAGTGCTCGCGGGTACGTTCGTCGTTCGCCGCGATGGTCAGTTGGTATTGTTTGCGCAGCACGATGCCGATTTCGAGCGCGTCGATCGAATCGAGACCGATGCCGTCGGAACCGAACAACGGGGCGTCGTCGTCGATATCGGCGGGGCTCAGGTCTTCGAGATCGAGGGCTTCGATCAGAAGCTTTTTAATTTCCAGTTTTAAAGAATCCATAATCGAACAGGTGCTGGGTAATGTGGGCTTCTACGGCATTCGTCACGCTGCGCGCCGCAATGGCCGGGGTGGTGTCGTGCGCGGCCAGTTCGGCGACGCCAAGCGGCGCGAGCACGTTCACGCGCATCCGGAAAGCGCGCGCCGGCACGTGGTACCAGCGCATCTGCCGCGTGAACGCAGGCGGATCGCAATCCATCAACACCGGCACGATCGGCGCGCCGGCCTTCAGCGCCATGTGCGCGAAACCGCGCGAAAAAGCGTGCAGCCGGTTGGGCGCGGGGCTGCGCGTGCCCTCCGGAAAAATGATCATCGTGTAGCCGGCCGCGAGCTGCATGGCTCCCGCCTCGACGAGCGCGATCGCGTCCGCGTTGCTCACGTATTCGGCCGCGCGCACGATGCCCCAGAAACACGGGTTGTGCCAGTGCGCGTGCTTGACGACACAGCATGCGCGCGGCGCCAGCGACAGCAGGACCATCACGTCGAGGTAAGTCGGGTGATTCGCGACGACGATCGCCGGTCCGCCCGCGCGCAACGCCTCGGCACCGGATACTTCGAGTTCCATCACGCCGAGGCGGCGCAGCACCGCGACGAGCGCGCGAAAGAACCGATGGATCAGGACGCTCACCGCACGCTGCCGCGACGCGCGATGCGGCCACAGCCACGCGAGCGGAAACACGAGCACCGAAAACAGCACGCCGCACACGCCGAACGCGACGAAGGCGAGGCCGGTCGCGCAAAAACGCCACGCGTAATCAAGCCGCGCGCTCATCCCACCTCCAGTGCCACAGCGCGCCGGCGCGCTGCCAGCGCGCGGGCTGGCCGGTTTCGAGGCAGTGCAGCAGCGCCTGACTCTGGGTCGGAAAGCTCGCGGCGCCGCTCAGTGGGGTTCGCGGCTCGCCGGGTTGCCCGGCCGCCTCCTCGTCGGCGCGGGTCAGGGAGCAAACAACGCGCCCTGCCGACGCATCCTTGTCGAGCAACACCGCAATCGCTCCGCCGTGCACTTCGTCTTCGATCGTGCCGTACGCGAGATCGGCCGGTTCGTCGGCATAGACGAGCAGCACCGGCACGTCCGGTTGTGTCGCGAATTGCGCGTACGCTTCGAGCAGCGCATAGCCGAGCGTTTGCGCACCAGCCGATACCGCGCTCGCGGCCGAACGGTCGCCGCGCGCGATCCCGAACACGCCGGTCATCGCGTTCAGCACCGACAGGCTGAAGGCGGTCGGCGACACCGGTTCGCCCGCGCTGATGCTGCGCAGGATGTCGGTGGTACGCCGCAATTCCCCGTGCCGCGACGCGAACACCACGCGCGCGGGTTCCTGCGCGACGCAGTCGTGCGCGACCTTGAGCGCGACCTTGGACAGCGTGCTGAGACGCCGCCGCACGATCGGCTCGATAAAGCCGACATCGGGTGCAGCAGACGAGGTAGCCGGCCAGCTAGACCAGCGACCGACCGGAATGGTCCAGTGCAGATCGGGCATATGGTGTTCGCGCGTAGAAACGGGAAAGGGGCTCAAGCGCCTGACGGAATACACAGCCGTCACAGCGAGCGGCGCCGCGCGGATCGGGAGGTTCCAGCCGGGATCGACCGGTCAGCTGGCATGGGAATGCAGCACCGGCGATCGGCCTGACTTGTCAGGCGCCCCTGACAATCGGTGTGGTGGATGGCGGCTCGGGCTCCTTTTGTGGCCGAATAGTACCGGATATTTTGAAGCAAATCGTCGAGGAAAGACGTATCCATCTGTATCCGCGCCTGAGGCGCAACACATTGTTAGACGATTTGACAAAGCCGGCTGCGGAGACGCACCGCAAGGCCGTTTCGCGCGTCGACGCTGGCGTGCCAACGCCGACAGAATCCACCAAAAAACCTTTCATTGGTCTTTCGCGGAATACGTCGTAGAGCGAAAACACCTCCGCAGGGTCGTCGTCCGCACGCGAACAACATTCGTCACAGCGATGCTGCGGCGCCTGTTATACTCCGCCCCTCATTGGGGAGTAGCCGCCCCGCGGCACGTCCGCACCGCTTCGCCGGTGCGTCGCACGTGTGGCTCGCGGGGGCGCCTGTCAACACACTTGGCCAGCACGGCCATGGCAGTCGCAGCCTTTGGCCTGGCGAGACCGATGATCCACACGCGCCGCAACAGGGCCCGGCGTGTCGTGGGTCGTCGCTCGTTCATCTTCGGCCCGAGGAATCCATTCAACGTGACTCAAGCTTTTCTCATTTCGACCGGCGCGGTCGCGCTCGCCGAAATCGGCGACAAGACGCAACTGCTGTCGCTCGTGCTGGCCGCGCGCTATCGCAAGCCCATGCCGATCATTCTCGGCGTGTTCGCGGCAACGCTGATCAATCACGCGGGCGCCGGCGCGCTCGGCGCGTGGCTCGGTTCGATGCTGACGCCGACCGTCATGCGCTGGGCGCTGGCGGCGTCGTTCGTCGGCATGGGGCTGTGGATTCTGGTGCCCGACAAGCTCGAAGACGAGGAAGCCAACACGAACCGCACGCACTTCGGCGTGTTCGGCACCACGGTCGTCACGTTCTTCCTCGCCGAGATGGGCGACAAGACGCAGATCGCGACGGTCGCCCTCGCCGCGCGCTTTCACGATTTCTTCGGCGTGGTGGCCGGCACGACGCTCGGCATGATGATCGCGAACGTCCCGGCGATCCTGCTCGGTGACCGCTTCGCGCATCGTCTGCCGACGAAGCTCGTGCACGGCATCGCCGCGGTGATGTTCGTCGTGCTGGGCGCGATGGCCTTGTTCGGGGTCGGGGTCTAAGCTACTGCGCGGCCTTCGGCGCCGACGCCGAACCCGCGGGCGGCGTCGCCGCTGGCAGAGACACTTCGTTCGCAGCCGCGCCGCCGCCGAGCGGGATCTTCACGGTGTGCACGGCGCCGTTGGCCAGCGGGAAGTCCGCCAGCGCGCTACGCGCCAGATAAGGCATCGCCCGAACCAGCGACGACTCCTCGCCGAAATTGCGCGCCGTCACGTTGTAGACCTCCCGGCCGCTCGCACGCTCGGTAATCCGGATGCCGAGCAGATGCGTGAATACCGGGTAGCTCTGGTTCACGTATGTCGCCGGGAACGGCCCCCACGGACCCCACGGATCGAACGGCCGGCCCCAGTAAGGGCCGGGCCACGGGTTGTAGTAGACCGGCTGCGCGACGGTCACGACATCCGAGCGGATGCCATAGGCGAGTTCCACCAGATAGCGCGCTTCGTCGCGAGGGACTTCGCGGAACGCGTGCACGGCGAGCTCGTTTGCGACGATCCGCTCGTAGGCGCTCAGTTCGAGATTGTTCTTCTGATCCTCGTGGCGCGTGAACGCATAGGTGCGGGTTGCGTCGCTGCCGGTCCAGTCGGAGAACGCCGTGACCTGTGTCGTCACGTAGGTCGTGCAGCCGGACAACAGCACGCTCAGCGCGACGAACAGCAACGCGACGCGGCGGGTCCATCGATCGAAGTTCATGGTCTGCCTCGTGATGCCTCTGGTTGCATCTATTCAGCTTCGGTTAAAACTCTGCTTCGGCCGCAATTATTCCGTCGTGCGATGCGCTCGCCGGCTGACGCTGCCGGGTCCCCGCCGCGCACGGCGCCCGATAATACGCTGACCTCGGCAGCGAGCAAAAGGTTCTTGCCCTGCCCGTCCAAAACCGGACGCGCTGCCCGGCGCCGAAACTCGGCCCCCTTCCCCTCCGCACGATCGCCCGAGGCTTTGTACAATGAGTCGACCAAGCCCGGCTCGCGCGCCGTTTGCGCGCCCGACCGCTCGAGTACACCACCAAAGAACACCATGGCCGATACCGCAACGCCCAATGTGATCCGCCGCGCCGATTACGCGCCGCCCGCCTTCCTGATCGACACCGTCGCGCTGGAGTTCGATCTGGTCCCCGAACGCACGGTTGTCAGAAATACGATGCGCGTGCGCCGCAACCCGGATGCTTCGCGCGCCGCGCATTTCGAACTGATGGGCGAGCAGCTGGAGTTCGTCAGCGCGGAGATCGACGGGCAGCCGTTCCCGAACGCCCACCCGCACGAACATGGCCTGCTGCTCGACAACGTGCCGGACAGCTTCGAGCTGACCCTCACGAGCATCTGCAATCCCGCGGAAAACACCACGCTGTCGGGGCTGTACGTGTCGAGCGGCAACTTCTTCACGCAGTGCGAAGCCGAGGGCTTTCGCCGCATCACCTACTTCCTCGACCGCCCCGATGTGATGGCGAGCTTCACGGTCACGCTGCGCGCGAGCAAGACCGACTATCCGGTGCTGCTGTCGAACGGCAATCTGCTCGAAGAAGGCGAGCTGCCCGACGGCCGTCATTTCGCGCGCTGGGAAGATCCGTTCAAGAAGCCGAGCTATCTGTTCGCGCTCGTCGCGGGCAAGCTCGTCGCGCTCGAAGAACGCGTGAAGACTGGCTCGGGCAAGGAAAAGCTGCTGCAGGTGTGGGTCGAGCCGCATGATCTCGACAAGACCCGTCACGCGATGGATTCGCTGATCCACTCGATCCGCTGGGACGAAGAGCGCTTCGGGCTCGAGCTCGATCTGGACCGCTTCATGATCGTCGCGGTCAGCGACTTCAACATGGGCGCGATGGAGAACAAGGGGCTCAACATCTTCAACACGAAGTACGTGCTCGCGAATCCCGAAACGGCCACCGACACCGACTTCGCGAACATCGAGGCGGTGGTCGGCCACGAGTACTTCCACAACTGGACCGGCAACCGCGTGACCTGCCGCGACTGGTTCCAGCTGAGCCTGAAGGAAGGCCTGACCGTGTTTCGCGACCAGGAGTTCTCGGCCGACATGGCGGGCGGCGCCAGCGACGAAGCCGCGCGCGCGACCAAGCGCATCGAGGACGTGCGCGTGCTGCGTCAATTGCAGTTCGCCGAGGACGCGGGTCCGATGGCGCATCCGGTGCGCCCGGAGAGCTACGTCGAGATCAACAACTTCTACACGATGACCGTGTACGAGAAAGGCTCGGAAGTCGTGCGGATGTATCAGACGCTGTTCGGCCGCGACGGCTTTCGCAAGGGCATGGACCTGTACTTCAAGCGTCACGACGGCCAGGCCGTGACCTGCGACGACTTCCGTCACGCGCTCGCCGACGCGAACGGCCGCGACCTCGCGCAGTTCGAGCGCTGGTACAGCCAGGCCGGCACACCGCGGGTGTCGGTGCGCGCGCGCTACGACGCCGCGCAGCAGCGCTACAGCGTGACGCTGCGCCAAGGCTACGGCGATGCCGTGCCAGCCGCGCGCGAAACGCAGAAGGGTCCGCTGCTGATTCCGTTCGCGATCGGTCTGATCGGCAAGGACGGCCGCGATCTGCCACTGCAGCTCGACGGCGAGGCGAAGGCGTCGGAGTCGACCACGCGCGTGCTCGAATTCGCGCAGACCGAGCAGACCTTCACGTTCGTCAACGTCGGGCAGGAACCGCTGCCGTCGCTGCTGCGCAATTTCTCGGCACCGGTGATCGTCGAATACGACTACACGGCCGAACAGCTCGCGTTCCTGCTTGCGCACGACGGCGATCCGTTCAACCGTTGGGAGGCCGGCCAGCGACTCGCCACCCGCGAGCTGCTCGCGCTCGCTGGGCGTGCGGCCACGGGCGCGGCGCTGCAGTTCGACGACTCGGTGGTCGCCGCGTTCGCGCGTGTTTTGACCGACGAGACGCTGTCGCCGGCATTCCGTGAACTCGCGCTGATGCTTCCGTCCGAAGCGTATCTGGCCGAGCAGATGGCCGAGTCGAATCCGGCCGCGGTGCACGCGGCACGGCAGTTCGTGCGCAAGCGCCTCGCCAATGCGCTGCGTGACGACTGGCTGAAGGTCTACGAGCAGCATCGCACGCCGGGCGCCTACGAGGCGACGCCGGAGGCGGCCGGTCATCGAGCGTTGAAGAATCTCGCGCTGTCGTATCTGACCGAGCTCGACGATTCCGCGGACGCCGTACGTCTTGCCTCCGCGCAATATGAAGCCGCGAACAACATGACCGACCGCGCGGCCGCGCTGTCGGCGCTGCTCAACGCGGCCGCGCCGCAAGGCGGCAGCCCCGAGGCGCAGCACGCGCTCGACGACTTCTATCGACGCTTCGAGAAGGAGCCGCTCGTCATCGATAAATGGTTCGCGTTGCAGGCCACGCAGCGCGGCGGCGCACAGCATCCGGTGATCGATACGGTGCGCAAGCTGATGACGCATCCGGCCTTCAACCTGAAGAACCCGAACCGGGCACGTTCGCTGATTTTCAGCTTCTGCGCGGCGAACCCCGCGCAGTTCCACGCGGCAGATGGCTCCGGCTACGCATTCTGGGCCGAGCAGGTGATCGCGCTCGACGCGCTCAATCCGCAGGTGGCCGCGCGCCTCGCGCGTTCGCTCGAGCTGTGGCGACGCTTCACGCCGGCGCTGCGCGACAGCATGCGCGCGGCGCTCGAGAAAGTGGCCGCGCAGGTCAAGTCGCGCGACGTGCGCGAGATCGTCGAGAAGGCGTTGGCGTGATGCCTCGCTGAGTTCTCGAGTCGCTTCGGAAAGCCGGCACGCGTTGCCGGCTTTTTTTCGCGCTGCTTTTTCGTTGATGGGCTGCGCTACCCCGGTCGTGGCACGGCGTTAGCCATTTGGCCGACTGTTCATCGGACCTCGGCGGGGAGAAAGCATACGCACACGTTTAATGATTTACATTTAACGCAATGCGTTATACGATTCGATGATCACGACGTTCGCAGACAAGGCCACCGCAAGAATTTTCCAGGGCAGGTTCGTGCATACGTTGCCGCACTCGATCCAGCCGCTAGCACATCGCAAGCTGCTGATGATCGACGCCGCGAGCTCCATCGCGAATTTGCACGCGCCGCCCGGAAACCGGCTCGAAGCGTTGCAAGGCGAGCGCAGCGGGCAATGGAGCATCCGCATCAATGCGCAGTGGCGCATCTGTTTTCATTTCGTCGGCGAGGACGCGCTGAATGTCGAGATCGTCGACTATCACTGACTACTGGGAGACCGACATGGTCATCAAACGCTCCGCGCTGAAAAGCATCGATTTCTCCGACATCGATACGGGCGCGGCCATTGACGAGATCCATCCAGGCGAAATTCTGCGCAGCGAGTTTCTCGAGCCGCTCGGCATGTCCGTCAACGCGCTCGCCCTTGCACTGCGGGTGCCGGCGCCGCGCATCAACGACGTCGTGCGCGGCCGCCGCGCCATCTCCGCCGATACCGCGCTGCGGCTCGAGCGCTATTTCGGCGCCAGCGCGCAGTTCTGGCTCAATCTGCAGATTGCCTACGATCTGCGCGTCGCCACCGCCGCCGCCGGCGAGCAGATCGAACGGGAAATCGAACCGATGCCGCGCGCCGAGCGCCCGAAACTGCCCAGCGTGCCCGCCGGGCACGCCCGGGCCGCGGCGCTCGCGGCCAGCGTCCGCGGCACCGTCTCGGCCAGGACGCGCCGCAAGACCTGAAGGCGGCCGTGCGGCCAAAAGCACGGAGCCGACACACACGAGCGGTTAAAATCCCATCATTCTTCTAGCCTTCCCGGAGTACAGCAATGTCTTTGCAACGTCGTACCACTCTCACGAAGTACCTGATCGAGCAGCAGCGTGAAACCAACAACCTGCCCGCCGATCTGCGCCTGTTGATCGAAGTCGTCGCGCGCGCGTGCAAGGCGATCAGCTACCACGTCAGCAAGGGCGCGCTCGGCGATGCCCTCGGCTCGGCGGGCAGCGAAAACGTCCAGGGCGAGGTGCAGAAGAAGCTCGACATCCTGTCGAACGAAATTCTGCTCGAGGCGAACGAATGGGGCGGCAACCTCGCAGGCATGGCCTCCGAGGAAATGGAACAGTTCTTCCCGATTCCGGCCAACTATCCGAAGGGCGAATATCTGCTCGTGTTCGATCCGCTCGACGGCTCGTCGAACATCGACGTCAATGTGTCGATCGGCACGATCTTCTCGGTGCTGCGCTGCCCGGACGGCCACCAGGCCACCGAGCAATCGTTCCTGCAGCCGGGCACGGAGCAGGTCGCCGCGGGCTATGCGGTGTACGGCCCGCAAACAGTGCTCGTGCTGACCACCGGCAACGGCGTGAACTGCTTCACGCTCGATCGCGAACTCGGCTCGTGGGTGCTCACGCAAAGCGACATGCGTATTCCCGTCGAAACTCGCGAGTACGCGATCAACGCTTCGAACGAACGCCACTGGTATCCGCCGGTTCAGCAATACATCGGCGAACTGAAAGCGGGCAAGGACGGTTCGCGCCAGGCCGACTTCAACATGCGCTGGATCGCATCGATGGTCGCCGACGTACATCGCATCCTGAATCGCGGCGGCATCTTCATGTACCCGGCTGACAAGCGCACACCGGACAAGCCCGGCAAGCTGCGTCTGATGTATGAAGCCAATCCGATGGCCTTCATCGTCGAGCAGGCGGGCGGCGCCGCAACCAACGGCGAGAAGCGTATTCTCGACGTCCAGCCAAAGAGCCTGCACGAGCGCGTCGCGGTGTTCCTCGGCTCAAAGAACGAGGTCGATCGCGTAACCCGCTATCACCTCGAAGCGAAGAAGTGATCGCGAAAGAAAAAATGCATCAAGGGGCTTGCCAAGTCACTGAAGTAGTCCCTATAATCTCGTTTCTCCTGATGCCGGAATAGCTCAGACGGTAGAGCAGCGCATTCGTAATGCGAAGGTCGGGGGTTCGATTCCTCTTTCCGGCACCATCAAGTTTCAAGCAAAAAGCCCAGTCCTCGTGACTGGGCTTTTTGTTTTGCCGTCGCGCGAGACGTTGCCGACCTCCCACTCCCTTGACGAGCTGAAACAGCCGGTAGCCGGCAATGGCATTCGGCGCTGATCGACCACGACACGAAGCTCCTGCTGAGCCTGTTCCCCGTGCGTGGACGAGCAGCACGTTCTCTAGCGCGGTGCGCGCGGGCCAGCCTAGTCGGGAACGTGGAGCGGGTCGTATGACCGTGGCATCGCGAGGTTCCGCGCAACGACAGTATCGGCCTGTGGGGTCGGCTGCTCGGACGCGCCGTATGCGGCTAGCGCTTGCGCGGGTGCCGACGCGAACCACAAGATCCTGCCGGCGCACTCGATGCCAACCTGACGTCCGCTCCAGTAGACAGCGTTTTCCATCGGCGACCTCTCCCCCAACATGAAGAACGTCATGATCCGCTCTGCGGGTCGCGTGTCCGTCTGTCAACGCACGTCGAAACATCGGTAGTCGCTTCAATCATAGGAGGCGCGATCGCGTATGTTCGACATGTCGCAAAATGCGTTCCTTTTGTCACAGCAATATGGGGAATGGGTATGCCAACCAACTGTCAGCATTTAATTAAACGACAAAAATCTTTAAACAGCGCTTGGTCCGGTCAACGCGGCGCGGAATGTGCCGTTTACCAAGTATTAGGCACGCAGTTATGCAATCGGCAAATTAGGAACGTTCAATTCAGAAAACGGGAAAATCCTGCCGATGCGGCAACGCACAAATTTGTCACGTTTTTTCACACGAGAACGTCAGATGCAGTGCGGGGAAATATCGATCGGACGTGCTCAAACCGAGGTGTGGCACGGCGCGAGAGCGAATGGCGGAGGGAGCCGGATCGAGATCATTTCACGCTGGGAATTAAGCGGATCAGGCAGATCGCGAAACCCAAGCGATAGTTAGACGATAAATTTTATTCAATCCCTCTGCTGATGTGTCGGCTTGTGCCGTTAAAGCAACAGAGTATGTTTGACTCGCATTGGGCACTGGTGCCATGCGGGGAACGAGGCCGATAATCGGTTCGCAAAGGAGAAAGATCATGGATGCCAAACCACCGAAGATTCCGACCCCGGACAAGGTTTTTTACCCGGATCCGGAACCTGTGGCCGTCGAGTTTTTGGGAGCCGAGCTGCCCGAGCATGTTCGCGCTTTCTTCGACGAACAACGCAAGTCGTGCGATCCGAAGTAACGGACCACTGGCGCGACGCAGCATTCGCGCTCGTTGATGTCCTGCGCGGTGAGTACTCGCGCCCTCATTACGCGTCCGACACCTCCGTCAGGACGCTGGATCAGTCCGCCTGATCACAGCAGCTATACTGGGCCACACGGCTCGAGCGTACGAATACGCGCGTCCTTCACGCACCAATTTCCTCTCCGACAACTGTGTAAAGTGGCCCGTCGCGCGAGGTTTGCCGGGCATCATTTATTCTTCTGGTTTTTCCGTCAACGGCCGCCCGGCCACGTCCACCTCATGAATCGTTTGCATCGCTTCGGCGCGTCATGCGCGCTCGCCATCGCCGCCACCGTCGCTTTCTCGCCCGCCCCCGCCCTTGCCGATGGTGACGACACCGCGCTCACGAACCTGATCGGACTGGTTTCGCAGCGCCTTGCGCTCGCCGAGCCGGTCGCGCGCTGGAAATGGGCGAACCACCAGCCGATCACCGATACGCCGCGTGAAAACGCGCTGCTCGCCGATGTGGAAAAGCGCGCTGCGGCGGCAAACGTCGACCCGGCGTTCGCGCGCGCGTTCTTCCAGGACCAGATCGATGCGAGCAAAGACGTGCAGAACGCGCTGTTCGCGAAATGGCGCAGCACGCAGCCACCGCAAGGTCCCGCACCCGATCTCGCAACCAGCACGCGACCACGGCTCGACGAGCTGACGCAATCGTTGATGGCGAGTCTGGCGCGCGTGCAGCCGCTGCGCGCAGCGGACGATTGTCCGTCGCGCATCGCGCAATCGCTGGCTAACTGGAAAACGCTGACGCGCTATGACTCCGCGCATTCGAGCGCGATGACGCGCGCGCTAGGTCACGTGTGCGAGACCGGTGGAGTTGGCGCGACCGGCTGATTCCGCCAACGCTACCACGAGCGCACGCTGCATAGGCGTCACACGACGATGCTCGACTCCGGCGTGTCACGCGATACGCTCAACGGCATCACGCGCAGACCACGAGCCAGATGGCTTTGCAGGATACGGTACGTCGAGAGTTCGAACGACCCCGCCAGTGTCGACGCATGCAGTTGCGCCGCCTGCACGAGCGACGGCGCGTGCCCGAGGTATCGCCAGCGATCGACCACGTGGAAGATGCGCTGCGCGTCCTCACGCTCCTCGAAAACGATCGGCCCCTCGAACGGCCACGGCGCGTTCGCGGGATCGCTCTTCGTCACGCGCGGCAAACGGTTGTGGCCCGGCCGCAGCGTCGCGATCCACTGCGCCTCCGCGAGCATCGCGCCGAGTTCGCCGCCAGTCGCGCGCCATTCGACGCGCCGCACCAGCTGCGCAAGCCGCATATCCTTCGACGAACGCCGCTCGCCGGTCAGATGTGAGCGCAGCCGCTGACGCACGCGCACGCTGCGGCCGACATAGAGCGGTGCATCTCCTTCGCCATAGAACGCATACACGCCACAGCCTGCCGGCGCGGTGTCGAGCAGGTCTTCGGTGATGTCGCCGGCGAGCCGGTAGCGACGCGTCGTGCGCTCGATCTGCGCGCGCAGCGCTTCGAGCGGTACGAGCGTCGGCAGACGCTGCCAGAACTGCCAGATCAGATCGGCGTCGGCGAGCGCGCGGTGACGGTCGGACGGCACCAGCGCATGACGTTCGACGAGCGCATCGAGACCATGGCGCTTTTCGCCGGGAAACAGCGCGCGCGACAGCCGCACCGTGCAAAGCACGTCCGGATCGAACGCAATTCCCGCGCGACGAAATTCGCTGCGTAAAAATCCGCGATCGAAACTCGCGTTGTGCGCGACGAACAGCTTGCCGTTCAGGCGCTCGAACAGCGCGGGCGCGATCGACTCGAACGTCGGTGCGCCGCGCACCATGTCGTTCGTGATACCGGTCAGTTGCTGGATGAACGACGGAATGGGCTGGCGCGGATCGATGAGGCTGCTCCAGCGCGATACGCCGGCCGGCCCGACTTCGACGACGCCCACCTCAGTAATGCGGTGCTCGCTCGTCGAGCCGCCGGTCGTTTCGAGGTCGACAAAAACGATGGGTGTATCGAGCGCCGGTTCCGGCGAAAGCAGTTCAGACATGGGGCAAGAGATTCGGATGCGTGAATTTGCGGCAAGTATGCACCAGCTGGACGGTGCGCATCCACACTGAGCGCCGTGCTGAGGCAGAAACTGGTCGGCGGCCCCTCAATTTTGCGCAGATATCCCACAGACGCTTAAATCATTAATCCGGACGTAGCCAATTTCGCTTCAGTGAATCATCTTCCGACAATAATTGTTGAACATGGAGTCACCGAAGCTCGGCTGGGATTCAATAACAATAAAAAACCCTCGCGCGACGGCGAGGGTTTTTCGCTCCCGACTGCGTGGGCCGGCACGCCTGGCGCAGCGCACTTACAGCGGCTGAATGTTGGCCGCCTGCTTGCCCTTCGGGCTGGTCTTGACTTCAAAAGACACCCGCTGGTTTTCCTTCAACGACTTGAAGCCCTCGCTGCGGATCTCCGAAAAGTGGGCGAAAAGATCCTCGCCACCCGCGTCCGACGTAATGAAGCCAAAACCCTTAGCATCGTTGAACCATTTGACGACACCAGTTTCCATTTCCTGTTTTTCCTCGGTGATTTATCCAAAGCGGGCATTGCCCTTGAATCGATCCAACCCCGATTCAGTTGCCCATATCTGATCAAGACAAAAACCAGAAACAGCCAATCAAATTCGGCTTTGCCGTTATACGGGGAACAGAGAATCGCCGTCAAGTAAACTTTTCATATGCGTTTAGCGTATAAAAAGATAATGCTTCAAATCGCATCGATACAGGTCAACCCGTCAAACTTACCTGGAATGATTTAGCCCAGACTGGAAACGGAAAAATTTGCGAAAAATATGCAATGCGAATGTAACAAAATCCATCTTTGCGTAAGTGTTTGTCCGACTTGTTGCTGCGCAGTCCGACTCGCATGATGCAGATGAGTTGCAGCGATGTGCTTCAGGAGGTTGTCATGTTCCAGGAAATTCGCCGTCTGTTCGCCTGGCTAACTCATTCGCATGCAAAGGTCATACCAGATCAACCTGCAACCGCGGAATCATCCACGGTTTTCGACTTCGATCCGATGTGGCATGGAGACCATTGGCAGAACCTGCTCTCCTCGCCGATGGATGCGCGCCGTTATGTGATGGAAGACTGGAGCGTGTCCGCGCAGGGCGATTGGGACGACACGGAAGGCACCGCCCCCGCTCACTAGAGCAGTTCGAAGGTCGTCCGCCATAAAAAAAGCGCGACTTGAAGGTCGCGCTGACAAAGGTTTGGAGATCTTTTTCGTCAACGAAAAAGTCTGCTTCGGAAAGCAGAAACTAAAGTATAGCGGTCGTATGCGATTTCGATTATTCACACAATTGACAATCGTGTATTGCCGCAATAACAACAATGGTTTTTCCGCATTTCTTCCCGTTGTTTTTCCGCATCGTTTGGTGTCGCGAATCAGCAACGCGGTTTAGGAAAAATCAGACGCTGAATTCCGCCGAGTCGTCGCAAAGCCTTTATCCATAAGGCCCGAATGGCGAATCACGATCGTTTCTTGATGCGTAATACTTTATTGCGCAAATCGGAACATCAACTCCTGGAAGTGTCTCTCTACACTCTGCGTAATCGGAAACCGGCGCGGATCTGGTCAGCGCGCTTCTCACGCGGATTCCGCTTCTCGCAGCGCTCGCGTGAAGGTCTCCTAAGCCAGGGTTTTATACCTCTCTCGCTCTTGGAGTTATATCAATGAAGAAGACACTCATGGTCGCTGCCCTGTCCGGCGTTTTCGTCACGGCAGCGCACGCGCAAAGTAGCGTCACCCTGTATGGCCTGATCGACGCCGGGATTACTTATACGAATAACCAGCGCGTCAGTGCTACCCAGCACGGCGCCAACGTTGCGATGACGAGCGGTTCGGTGAACGGTAGCCGCTGGGGCCTGCGTGGCGCTGAAGATCTCGGCGGTGGTCTGAAGGCCATCTTCACGTTGGAAAACGGCTTTGGAATCAACGACGGCACGCTCAAGCAGAACGGCCGTATGTTCGGCCGGCAGGCATTCGTCGGTCTGTCGAGCGACCAGTTCGGCGCTGTCACGCTCGGCCGTCAATATGACAGCATGGTCGACTTCGTCGGCCCGCTGGCGCTGACCGGCACGCAATACGGCGGCACCCAGTTCGCCCACCCGTTCGACAACGACAACCTGAACAACTCGTTCCGTATCAACAACTCGGCCAAGTACACGAGCGCGAACTACGGCGGCTTCAAGTTCGGCGCGTTGTACGGCTTTTCGAACCAGGCTAGCGGCTTCGCGAACAACCGCGCATACAGCGCGGGCGCATCGTACAACTGGGGCGGCCTGAACGTCGCAGCCGCTTACTTGCAACTGAACGCCAACGGCGCAACCGGCGCGGCCGCAGCGTTCAATTCGGGTGGCGCAGTATCGGGCGACAACACCTTCTTCGCGCAACGTCAGCAAACATGGGGCGCAGGCGCCAACTACGCGTTCGGCCCGGCAACCGTTGGCATCGTGTACTCGCAGACGAACCTGCATGGCCTCGTCGGCATCAGCCAGGGCTCATCGGGTGTCTCGGGCGGTATCGGCTTCCCGTCCAACAGCGCCCAGTTCCAGAATTTCGAGGGTAACGCTCGTTACGCTCTGACACCGGCGATCAGCATTGCCGCTGCGTACACGTACACCCGCGCTAACCTGTCCAGCCAGCACGTGCACTGGAACCAGGTCGACCTGCAAACCGCATACGCGTTGTCCAAGCGTACCGACGTGTATCTGCAAGGCGTGTATCAGGCGGCAAACGAAGACTCGATCGTCCCCGCCTTCATCAATGGCGTGGGTAACGCTTCGGGCAACAACAAGCAAGTCGCCGTGACGGCTGGTCTGCGTCACCGCTTCTAAGCACTGCGCAAGGGCTGACAGTAGAGAAGGCGCCGTTCGCGGCGCCTTTTTTTATGTTCGCGCCGAAGGGGTCTTTCGCCAGACTTTGCCTGCTCCTCCGCCAGCGCCCTAGCGGTCGGCATCAGGTGGCGGGTACTTGACGTCGAGAATGTCGATCGGCTGAGGGCCGGCCGGCGTGAACAGCGTGACCGTATCGCCGACCTTGGCCTTCAGCAGCGCACGCGCAATGGGCGAAATCCAGCTCACGTGCCCAATGTCCAGGTCGACCTCGTCGACACCGACGATCGTCACCTTATGCTCTTCGCCGTCCTCGGTCGCATAGTCGACCGTCGCGCCGAAGAACACCTGGTCGAGGTTTTCCTGCTGGCTGCTATCGACGACCTCGGCCAGATCGAGCCGCTTGGTCAGGAAACGGATGCGCCGGTCGATTTCGCGCAAACGTCGTTTGCCATAGATGTAGTCGCCATTCTCCGAGCGGTCGCCGTTCGACGCCGCCCACGACACGAGCTTGACGACCTCGGGCCGCTCGACATCGATCAGATGCAGCAACTCATCGCGCATACGCCGATGACCGGCGGGAGTCATGTAATTTTTGGTGCCTGCGGGCACGTCGGGCTGGGTGACGTCGAGATCGTCGTCGTTGTCCTCGCTCGACTCTTTGACAAAGGCCTTGTTCATAATCATCCAATAACAGCAGCTAGCAACAACCTGATTAAAGGTTACACGATCGGGCCCGCGACACAAATCGCCGTGATGGGCTTCCATTTTTTAATTCCGTTGGCTATAATCTCGTTTCTGTGTGCGGCTGTAGCTCAGTTGGATAGAGTACTTGGCTACGAACCAAGGGGTCGTGGGTTCGAATCCTGCCAGCCGCGCCACTTTTTTGCGAGAGCTTCCTTGCCGGGAGCTCTCAGGTTTGACCGGTTTTTGCAACAAGCATCACCGTTTTGCGTGCGGCTGTAGCTCAGTTGGATAGAGTACTTGGCTACGAACCAAGGGGTCGTGGGTTCGAATCCTGCCAGCCGCGCCACCTATGAAGGGCCTTCCAGTCGGAAGGCCCTTTGTTTTTTCTGGCGCACCATACCCGGTGCGCCAGTTCAACGCGGCGGCGACTGGATATCCCCAATCTGCCCGTCCGGGTGCGGCAAGTCCTCGACGACCCCGCCTACCGTCTGCTCGCTGATCGTCTCGGCCCGCATGCCGGTCAGTGCCTGGCGCTCGCGCAGCACGTCGTCGACGGTATCGCCGAAATGGCTCGCGACGAACGCCCGCAGCAAAGCAATGCGCAGCGAGTCGCCGCTCCCCTCCGAGGCCCGCTGTCCGCCCTTGAACTCCGCGACGCACAACGCGCCTTTTTCGCTCTGCTCGCGCACATCGAGCCGTATCGCGCGCTCGAGCACAACGGCGGCCGTTTCCCATGACGCGCAAGGCGTGAAGCGCCCGTCCCACGGACGACCACGATCGTTGCCGCGGATCGCAACAGTCTCGCCACTATCGGTAAAGTAGATTTCGCGCACGAAGTCGTGCAGGCTGCGCGCCACCCAGTAATCGAGCGCCACGCCAGCGAGGTCGGATACGTTCATCTGCGTTCTCCCCGGGGTTCAGGTGAGACTTGCCTTCAGTTGTATCCTGAGCCGCACGAAAGATGCCAGACTGGCGTGAAGCGCCAGTCCAGGCCGCGCCGACGCCCAGCCGGAAGCCGCTCAGTAATCCGCGCGCTCGCGGTCGATACGCATGCCGCCGTCGTGGCGGTGATGCCCTTCTTCGCTTGGCCGTTCACGCGCGATGCGCATCACGTCCGGATTGGTGCGCACGCGCCGCATCACATTGGCCAGGTGCACACGATCGCTGACCTGAATCACGAAGCGCAGAATTGTGGATTCCTGCGACAGATCTTCGTCCATCGCGATATGGACGATGTTCGCGTCCGCCGACGTGATGTCGGCCGCTACGCGGGCGAATACGCCCTTGGTATTCTTGACCAGCACCTTCACCGCGACATCGAACAGACGCCCCGGCTGCGGCGCCCACGCAACGTCGATCCAGCGCCCCGGATCGCGCCGGTGGATACGCTGCGCGACGCGGCAGTCGGTGGTGTGGATCGCCATGCCGAGGCCGATGCCGATATAACCCATGATGTCGTCGCCCGGTATCGGACGGCAACACGCGGACAGCTGCACCGACATGCCCTCGGTACCAGTGATGACGACCGGCGGCGCATGCGGCGTCGAGCCGGACTCGGAGCGCGAGCCGTCGTCGTCGCCGTCGCGCCCGCTCATCAGCACTTCGATGCGCTTGGCCATCACCGCGGCGACCCGTCGGCCGAGACCAATGTCCGCGAAAATTTCCTGACGGTTCTTGTTGCCCGTCCACTGCACGAGCTTTTCCCACGCTTCCGGCGTCACGTCCGACAGCGCGAGGCCGTAGCCCTTCAACGCCTGATCGACGAGACGCTCGCCGAGCTGCACCGACTCGTTAAGGCGCATCGTCTTCAGATAATGACGGATCGCCGAGCGCGCCTTGCCGCTGCGCACGAAGCCGAGCCATGCGGGGTTCGGTTTCGAATACGGCGCCGTGATGACCTCGACGATGTCGCCGCTCTTCAGTTCGGTACGCAACGGCAGCAGCTCGTTGTTGATCTTCACCGCGACGCACTGGTTGCCGAGGTCGCTGTGGATCGAATACGCGAAGTCGAGCGCGGTGGCGCCGCGCGGCAGCGCCATGATCTTCGACTTCGGCGTGAACACGTAGACCGCGTCCGGGAACAGGTCGATCTTCACGTGCTCGAGGAATTCGCTCGAATCGCCCGCTTCGCTCTGAATGTCGAGCAGCGACTTCAGCCACTGGTGCGCGCGCTTTTGCACGTCGTTCAGGTCCGCGCTGCCGTTCTTGTAAAGCCAATGCGCGGCAACGCCCGCCTCGGCGATCTCGTGCATCTTGCGGGTGCGCACCTGAAACTCGATCGGCGCGCCGAACGGGCCGACGAGCGTGGTATGCAGCGACTGATAGCCGTTCACCTTGGGGATCGCGATGTAATCCTTGAACTTGCCCGGAACAGGCTTGAACAGCGCATGCAGCGCGCCGATGCAGGTATAGCACTCGAGCGCGCTGTCGACGACCACGCGAAAACCATACACGTCAAGCACCTGCGAGAACGACAGCTGCTTGTCGCGCATCTTCTTGTAAATGCTGAAGATGGTTTTCTCGCGACCGGTGACTTCGGCGTCGAGCTTTGCGTCGGCAATCGCGCGCTGCACCGATTCGAGAATCTTGCCGACCACTTCGCGACGATTACCGCGCGCCGCCTTCACGGCTTTTTCGAGCGTCGCGTAACGATGCGGGTTGAAATTCGCGAAGCTCAGGTCCTGCAACTCGCGATAGGTATTGTTCAGGCCGAGCCGGTGAGCGATCGGCGCGTAGATGTCGAGCGTTTCGCGCGCCACGCGGCGACGTTTCTCCGGCGGCACCGCGCCGAGCGTGCGCATGTTGTGCAGCCGGTCGGCGAGCTTCACGAGGATCACGCGCACGTCGCGCGCCATCGCGAGCAGCATCTTGCGGAAGTTCTCCGCCTGCGCTTCCTCGCGATTGCGAAACTCCATCTTGTCCAGCTTTGACAACCCGTCGACCAGTTCTGCGACCTTCGCGCCGAAGCGCTCGGCGAGCTCCGCTTTGGTCACGCCCTGGTCTTCCATCACGTCGTGCAACAGCGCGGCCATGATCGCCTGGGCGTCGAGATTCCAGCCCGCGCAGATTTCCGCGACCGCGACCGGATGGGTGATGTAGGGTTCGCCGCTCTGGCGATACTGGCCGAGGTGGGCTTCGTCGCTGAAGTGGAACGCCGCCTTGATGTCCTTGATTTCTTCCGGCGGCAGATAGCCGGACAACGCGGACGTCAGATTGGCGATGGAGACGACGTCATGCCGGCGCGGCTGCTCCGGCGTGGCGGTCGGCCCGAACAGATGACGAAACGATTGCTCGAGGACCGCGTCGATGTACTTGCGTGCAGACGACGGCGCGTCGGTGTCGTGTTCCGCTTCCGTGGCGGTGGGCGGGGTAGCACTCATGGTCGCCTCCGGTAGCGGTCAGGGTTGGACACAGTTCTGCACGTTGAGCAATCCGGTGTGGCGAATACCGGACAAGTCGAAAACGAAAATCCGTGCGCCTTAGACCGGCACCTTCTTCAGCATTTCGACGCCGACCTGACCCGATGCGATTTCACGCAGCGCGAGGACGGTGGGCTTGTCGCGGCTTTCGATCTTCGGCGTGTGGCCTTGAGCTAGCTGACGCGCGCGATAGGTCGCGGCAAGCGCGAGTTCGAAACGGTTCGGGATCTGTTTGAGGCAGTCTTCGACGGTAATGCGGGCCATGTTGGGTTCCTTCTCAGTATGTTGCTTATTCTACCTTATGTGCCTGACGGCACGCCGCGCTCACGCGTGCGGCAGGTGGATGCCGAGCTGCATGAAAAGCTGCGTGTGACGCGCGTACTGCGATGCAAAGCGCGAGCGCGTCGCGCCGACGAGGCACTGCAATTCAGCCAGCGCACGATCGAAGTTTTCGTTGATCACCACGTACTCCGCTTCGGCCGCGTGCGCGATCTCGCCGCCCGCCGCGAGCAGGCGTCGCGTGATCACGTTCGGTTCGTCCTGGCCGCGCTTTTTCAGACGCTCTTCGAGCGCTTCGAGCGACGGCGGCAGAATGAAAATCTCCACCGCGTTGTGGAATTGCTTCTTCACCTGCTGCGCGCCCTGCCAGTCGATTTCGAGCAGCACATCATGGCCGTTTTTCATCTGCTCCTCGATCCACACGCGCGACGTGCCGTAGTAGTTGCCGTGCACTTCCGCGCTTTCGAGAAACTCGCCCGCGTCGTGACGCCGCATGAAGTCTTCGACGGTCGTGAAGTGATAGTGCTCGCCGTCCTGCTCCTTCGGACGGGGCGGGCGCGTCGTGTACGAGATCGACAGACGGATCGCGTCGTCGCACGCGAGCAGCGCGTTCACGAGCGTCGACTTGCCCGCGCCCGACGGCGCGACGACCATGAACAGATTGCCGGGATAGGCGCCGGCGTACGGATGGCGCGGCGCGCCGGCTTCGCGTGGATGGTGGTCAGTCATGATGTGTAGTGCTCCAGCCTTATTCGAGATTCTGTACCTGCTCGCGCATCTGTTCGATCAGTAGTTTCAGCGTCATCGACGAATCCGCGAGTTCCTTCGCCGCCGCCTTGGAACCGAGCGTGTTCGCTTCGCGGTTCAGCTCCTGCATCATGAAGTCGAGCCGCTTGCCGACCTTGCCGCCCTTCTCGATCACGTGACGCGTTTCGTTCAGGTGCGCGGTGAGGCGCGACAGCTCTTCGGCGATGTCGATGCGAATGCCGTACATCGTCACTTCCTGGCGAATCCGCTCGTTGATCTCTTCGCGCGACACGATCGTCACAGCCGCATCCGGTGCGGCGATGCCGAGCGCCTCCTGCAGACGCTCGACGATCTTCTGCTGATGCCGCGCAATCAGCTCGGGCACGAGCGGCGTGATCTTCGTGACGATCGTTTCCATTTCGGTGACGTTGCCGAGCAGCATCGTCGCGAGTTGCGCGCCTTCGCGCGCACGCACGTCGATCAGATCCGCGATCGCCTGCTTGCCGCACGCGAGCACCGTGTCGCGCAACGTCTCGGGCGCGATGCCGCTTTCGGCGAGCACGCCCGGCCAGCGCAGAATTTCGCCAGTCCGCAGACGGCCGGCTTCCGGAAACGTGTCGAGCACCGCGCGTTCCAGCTGCGCGAGCTGCGAGAGCGCGTCGTGGTTGATCGCGCCCGCGTTCGCCGACTGCTCGCTGCGCTGCAGATTCACGCGAATGTCGACCTTGCCGCGCGACAGCTTGTTCATCAGCATTTCGCGCAGCGTCGGTTCGACGACGCGCACGTCCTCCGGCATGCGGAAGTTCAGATCGAGAAAGCGCGAGTTCACCGTGCGCAATTCGACCGACACGCTGACGCCGCCCGTGCCCGAGGCCGCCACGAGTTCGCGCGTGGCGCTCGCATAGCCAGTCATGCTGTAGATCATCGTATATCTCGCGATTGCGGCCATGCGTTCAACGATGGCCTGAGAAGCGGATCGCCCGGCGTGTACGAGACGCGGGGCGGGGAACCGGCATTATCCCATTTTTGGCGGCGCCATCCGCTCGTGAGCGAGCACGGATGCGGCCCGGCACGCGGCTGCTTTCACGGTACGGATTGCCGCTCGTCGTAACGATGACTCTCGCGTGCTCAAGCGGCGCTCATCGCCCGCAAGCTCGTGTGCCATGCGTATGGGCAACCGCCCGATTCAATCGGCGGTAAAATTAGAGTTTTTCCTCCGCCCCTCTTCCGGCCTTTCGGCACTCAACGCGACCCATTCCGACATGAGCAACGACACCCCACGCCCCAGCGGCCGCCAGCCCAACCAGTTGCGCGACGTGCGCATCACGCGTCACTACACGAAGCATGCGGAGGGCTCGGTGCTGGTCGAGTTCGGCGACACCAAGGTGATCTGCACCGCGAGCGTCAGCGAGAGCGTGCCGCCGTTCCTGCGTGATCGCGGCCAGGGCTGGCTCACCGCCGAATACGGCATGCTGCCGCGCGCCACGCATACGCGCAGCGATCGCGAAGCCGCGCGCGGCAAACAGACCGGCCGCACGCAGGAAATTCAGCGGCTGATCGGCCGCGCGCTGCGCTCGGTGTTCGATCTCGAGAAGCTCGGCGCGCGCACGATCAATCTCGACTGCGACGTGATCCAGGCCGACGGCGGCACGCGCACCGCGAGCATCACCGGCGCGTTCGTCGCCGCGCATGATGCGGTCGCCAGATTACTCGCCACGGGCCGCATCGAAAGCTCGCCGATCACGGATTACGTCGCCGCGATTTCGGTCGGCGTGTACGACGGCGTGCCGGTGCTCGACCTCGACTACGACGAAGACTCGCAGTGCGACACCGACATGAACGTCGTGATGACGGGCGCGGGCGGCTTCGTCGAAATTCAGGGCACCGCGGAAGGCGTGGCGTTCTCGCGCGAAGAAATGAATGCGCTGCTCGATCTCGCGAGCGACGGCATCAGCACGCTGATCGCGAAGCAGAAAGAAGCGCTGGGAGTGCAGCAGTGAATGAGGTTCGTCAGGACGGCGGCGGGAACGATGCTCTCGGCATAACGTCGGGCATGCCGTTGAAAAAAGTCGTGCTCGCGTCGAACAACGCGGGCAAGCTGCGCGAATTCGCGGCGCTGCTCGGCGCGGCCGGCATCCAGTTGATCCCGCAAGGCGCGCTCAATGTACCGGAAGCGGAAGAGCCGCACCCCACCTTCGTCGAAAACGCGCTCGCCAAGGCTCGTCACGCGGCGAAGCTGACCGGCCTGCCCGCGCTCGCCGACGACTCGGGCCTTTGCGTGCGTGCACTGCGCGGCGCGCCGGGCGTCTACTCGGCCCGCTTCGCGCAACTCGCCGGCGGCGACAAAAGCGACGCGGCGAACAACGCGCGACTCGTCGAAGAACTGCGGAGCGTGAGCGATCGGCGCGGCTATTACTACTGCGTGCTCGCCCTCGTGCGTCACGCGGACGATCCCGAACCGCTGATCGCCGAAGGCCGCTGGCATGGCGAAATCCTCGACGCGCCGCGCGGCGAACATGGCTTCGGTTACGACCCGTACTTCTATCTGCCCTCGCTTAACGCGAGCGCCGCCGAGCTCGAGCCAGCGGTCAAGAACGCCAGCAGTCATCGCGCGATCGCGCTGCGGCAACTGCTCGCTCGCCTGTCGGAGGAAGCGTGATTCCGATCCGATCGACACCGGCGGACATCGGCAACGGTGTCGTCAAGGCATTCACGTCGCCAGGCGGCATCCGTTTGACGTCCCTGCCGCCGCTCGCGCTGTACGTGCATTTTCCGTGGTGCGTGCGCAAGTGCCCGTACTGCGACTTCAATTCGCATGAGTGGAAGGGCGAAACGTTCCCGGAGAACGACTACCTCGACGCATTGCGCGCCGATCTGGAAATGGCGTTGCCACTGATCTGGGGCCGCCAGGTGCATACGGTGTTCATCGGCGGGGGCACGCCGAGTTTGCTGTCGGCGGCGGGGCTCGATCGCATGCTGTCGGATATTCGCGCTTTGCTGCCCCTCGACGCCGACGCGGAAATCACGCTCGAAGCGAACCCCGGCACGTTCGAAGCCGACAAGTTCGCGCAGTTTCGCGCGAGCGGCGTGAACCGGCTGTCGGTGGGCATCCAGAGTTTCAACGAAACGCATCTGAAGGCGCTCGGCCGCATTCACGACGCGGCGCAAGCGCGCCACGCGGTCGAAGTCGCCGCGACCACGTTCGACAACTTCAACCTCGACCTGATGTTCGCGCTGCCCAGGCAAACGCTCGCCGAATGCCAGGCCGACGTGGAAACGGCGTTGTCGTTTGCACCGCCGCATCTGTCGCTGTATCACCTGACGCTCGAACCGAACACGCTGTTCGCCAAGTTCCCGCCCGCGCTGCCCGACGACGACGCGTCCGCGGACATGCAGGACTGGATTCATCAACGCACCGCCGAGGCCGGCTATGAGCGCTACGAGGTGTCCGCGTATGCGCGGCCGCATCGCCAGAGCAAACACAATCTGAACTACTGGCGTTTCGGCGACTATCTCGGCATCGGCGCGGGCGCGCATACGAAGTTGTCGTTTCCGAATCGCATCGTGCGTCAGGCGCGCTACAAACATCCGACCACGTTCATCGAGCAGGCCAAGGCCGGGGCAAGCGTGCAGGAAGAGCACGAGGTCGGGCCACGCGATCTGCCGTTCGAGTTCATGCTGAACGCGCTGCGCCTGGTGGAAGGGTTTCCGGTGCATCGGTTCATCGAGCGCACGGGTCTGTCGATCACGACGATCGAACCCGCGTTGCAGGAAGCGGAACGGCGCAAGCTGATCACCCGCGACCACGAACGGATCGCGCCGACGCCGCTTGGGCAGGCGTTCCTGAACGATCTGCAGGCGCTGTTTCTGAAAGATCCGCAGTGATGGCGACTCGCCTGGACTCGGCAGCGAAGTCTTTCCAGGTTACAATTCGCGGTTTGGAGGTGTGGCCGAGTGGTTTAAGGCACCGGTCTTGAAAACCGGCGAAGGAGCAATCCTTCCGTGAGTTCGAATCTCACCGCCTCCGCCAGTCTCCCAAGAAAAACCCCGTAAGTTCAGCGACTTACGGGGTTTTTGTTTTTCTTATCCCGATGATCCGCTGCGCGAGTGCCCTCAGCGACTGGAAAGATCATAGACGAGAGTTACGGTCGCTCCCCGCGAGCAACCGCACTACGGGCGCGAAAAATCGCAATGTTCTTGCGGGCGCTTTTATCTGTTTCGTCGAAACCCGTGGAGATTTTGGGCGGTCGCCCATGTACGGACTGCCTGTCGCACGGTACTTATCTGACTGCTGTCAACACCGGCAGCGGCTTCAGATAGACCATCGACACACCTATGTACGTTCAGCGACATGCTTCACGCTATGAAGCAGTACAACAAATTGCGCGGCGACAACAACGTGATCTGGCATGACGATGGAGACGTGGAATTTAACGGCGTGGTTATCGACAACATGCACAGTTGGGCACCCTGAAGGAATGTTATGGTAACGACCCATCAACTTGCACATGCTTCTTTCACTATCTATCAGGACGTGGAGCGGCCCGAATTCTGGACAAACTATTTTGGCGTTGAACCGGACATGCAGAGCGTTCGGGGGCAATTCCGCACTACACCGTCTGGGCGCACTAGCAAGTACCCCGCTCGAATTGGTGTATGGAGTGTGGATAGCAAGGGGCATGTTCAGAGTGATCTTCTCGCGCCTCACCTTCGCTATCTTGTCGAACGCTTGGCATTGCCCCGATTGGACCTGCCCGAATTGCTCAAGCGCACTGGCGCACAGATGCGTTTCTTCTGTTATTGGGACAACGAGAGCGGCGACCGCGTGCCTGATGTGCCCGACGATATCCGCACCCTGATGGAAGCCATGGGCGGCACCGTTGAGATTGACGAATATCGATAGAGCCTCGCTCGAATGCACAAGCCGATCCCTTGCTCGACACAGTATGCGCAAGCGCCCGTTCGGCAAGGGTCGCGCCAAGGCATCGCCGGTTGATGCTCGACCTTTGCCGCGTGCTTCGGCAGGATCTGATCGTGAAAACGAGAAAAGCCTGCGAAGCTTCAGGTACTCGCTTGCACCACCCCGAACTAAACCACCCCCACCGCCTCAACCTCGATCTTGAACCCATAGTGCAACTGCGGCACCGGCACAACCGCGCGCGCCGATTTGGCCTCACCGGCCCAGCGCGCGTAGATCTGATTGAAGCTAGCCCAATGTTCGACATCGACGACATACACGCGCACCTGCACCAATTGCGCGACGCTGCTGCCGACGCTTTCGAGCGCCGCCTTCACATTGGCCAGAACCTGTTCGGCTTGCGCGTCGAATGACGCATCGGCAAGCTTGTCGCCTTGCGCATTGATCGGCAATTGCCCGGACACGAAGACGAAGCCATTCGCGACCGCGACATGACTGTAGTGACCGCCGGGTTTGGCCAGCGCGGCTGGGTTGTCGGTGTGAGGCAAACGTGAGGCGTGCGTGCTATCGGTCATCAACCACTCCAGAAGTGAAATTCCCGGAGCGGTTCATCGCCGTGCTTCATTCAGCGCAAACCCGCGCATCACGCATCCGCGATCTCGAGCTTCTCGCGCGCATCGGCACAACGGCGATTCAGATCGCGATGCATCAGCTGGCTATCGAGCAGAGCCGATACATCCGTCAACCCGTGATCAAAGCGCAACACATATTCGATGTCGGTGTAATCGTAGTAAGCGCCGCTGTCGGCCAGCCGTTGTGCTTCGGCGAATGCGGCAAATTGCCGTTCGCCGTTTATCAGGTCTTTGATCGCCATGATTGCCGCTCCGAGGAACAGTGACTTCATCATAGCAATGCAAACCGCGACGCACGGTGGTGCGCGCGCAACACCAGGTGTTTTCCGGAGACGCGCCCGGTGAACTCACGCGTCGGTCGATACCGACAGCCCGTGTAGCTCGAGCGTCATATGGCTTTCACGCCGTTTTCACAGCGCCCGCGCAGTGCTCGACCTCAATACCCAAACAGCACACGCTACACAGCCGCAACCGGCGACTTCGTCCCGTTCCAGCGCATCACGAGCCTGCGTCCGACAAAGCACAGGCAGCCCGCCACGCCGACCACGATGCCCATGCCCTTCGGCGTGCCGTCCTGCCACAGTCCGACCGCGAGGCTCGACAACGCGCCCAGCGCGAGCTGCACCGCGCCGAACACGGCCGCCGCGGCACCTGCGTTGACCGGATAGCGATGCATCAGATCGGTCGTGCAGTTGGCGGACAACACGCCCACCACGCTGACGACGAAAAAGAGGCCAAACACGATCGACCACAAGCCGCCCCACCCAGTCAGCGACACGACGGACACGAACAGCGACGCGACGAAGCTCACGGTCGCCGCAAACGAGATGATCGGCACCGGCCCGAGCCGGCCGACGAACCGCGTATTCAGGTAATTGCCGAACATGATGCCGACGATATTCAGCGCGAACAGGAAGCCATAGTGCTGCGCGGACACGTGGAAATACTCGATGTAGACGAACGGCGTCGCCGTGATGTACGCGAACATCGACGCGAACGCCATGCCGCCGCACAACATATGTCCCCACGCGACCGGATCGCGCAGCAGCGTGCCATACGCGCCGAACGACTTCAGCAGCGCCGACTGCGCGCGCATCTCGCGCGGCCACGTCTCCGGCACCTTCAGGAATGCGGTCACCGCGCACACGGCCCCGAACAGCGTCAGCGCGACGAATACCGCGCGCCAGCCGCCCAGCAGCAGCAACTGTCCGCCGATCAGCGGCGCGAGCAGCGGACCGATCGCAGTGACGATCGCGATCATCGACAGTACGCGCGCCGCATCGCCGGGCTCGTGCGCGTCGCGCGCGATCGCGCGAGCCAGCACCGACGCCGCCCCCGCGCCCAACGCCTGCACGAAGCGAAAGCCGACCAGCGAGCCGATCGAGATCGACAGCGCGCAGGCGATGCTCGCGAGCGCATACATGATGATGCCGCCAAGCAGGATCGGCCGACGGCCATACGTATCGGACAGCGGACCGTAGAGCAGCATGCCGATCGAGAAGCCGAACATGAAGCTCGTCAACGTCGATTGCGCGGCGCCCGTGCCGACCGCGAAAGCCTGCGCGATGGTCGGCAGGCTCGGCAGATACATGTCGATGGAAATCGGCCCGCACGCGGCCAGCGCGCCGAGCAACAGGATCAGCCGGCCATCGGGCCGGCGTTTGACGACGTGAGACATGGGAAATCCGGATGGAACGCCGCGCCGGCATCGGCAGCGGAACGGGTGAAGCGGAAACGGCCATCAGCTGACCGCCTCGATTGTACGCGACGGTTAACCCGCTGACTGTGCGCGAGGCAGCGCCGCGCGGCGCAAACACCGTCGATCGGTTAAGCTGCCGCCTGCATGCCCACCCCCTTCCCCCGCTCCCGTTCGAACCCGCGATGACCGCCTTTCTGCTGATCTGGAGCCCCAAAAAATGGCCGTGGCCCGAGCTGCCCGACATCGCGAAACGCGTGGCGGCCGGCGAAGCGGTGACCGACGCGTGGGGCTGCGGCTTCGCGCGCGGTATCCTGCCCGGCGATCGCGTGTTCCTGCATCGCGTCGCGCAGGAGCCGAAGGGTATCTTCGGTTCGGGCTACGTGACGCGCGCGCCGTACGAAGTCCCCGACGCGTCGACCAAACGCGGTTACCGGCTGTGCATCGACTTCGTCTACGACTGGCTCGTCGATGCGCATCATGCGCCGGTCATCCCGCGCGATCAGCTGCGTGTGCATCCGTTCTCGGTGCAGACGTGGGATGCGCAAAGCTCGGGCACGATCATCAAGCCGATCGCCGAAGGCGCGCTGGAGAAGCGCTGGGCCGAATTGACCGGCAAGCGCAAGCCGCCGGCGCTGCCCGCACCGGGCAGCCGGGCCTGAAATTCCCGCCGCCGCGGCCGCCCGCACGCACAGCCCGCCGGCGCCGAGTCCGGTACAATTTCTCGATCCATCCCAGCATCGCGCGAAGTGTCCGCGGGAATCGTCCGAGGCCCTTTGCGCCGCTGCGCAACCCTTGCTCCCTATTCCAGCCATCGCCATGTCCAGAAACGAAACCCTCTTCGAACGCGCGCAACGCACGATCCCCGGCGGCGTGAATTCGCCGGTGCGCGCTTTCCGTTCCGTCGGCGGCACGCCGCGCTTCATCGAGCGCGCGCAAGGCCCGTACTTCTGGGACGCGGACGGCCAGCGCTATACCGACTACATCGGCTCGTGGGGTCCCATGATCCTCGGCCACGTTCATCCCGAAGTGCTCGAAGCCGTGCAGCGCGTGCTCGTGAATGGCTTCTCGTTCGGCGCGCCGACCGAGTCGGAAGTCCAGATCGCCGAGGAAATCTGCAAGCTGGTGCCGTCGATCGAACAGGTGCGCATGGTGTCGAGCGGCACCGAGGCGACGATGAGCGCGCTGCGTCTCGCGCGCGGCTTCACGAACCGCAGCCGCATCGTCAAGTTCGAAGGCTGCTATCACGGCCATGCGGACAGCCTGCTCGTAAAGGCTGGCTCGGGCCTCCTGACCTTCGGCAATCCGACCTCGGCGGGCGTGCCGGTCGATATCGCGAAGCACACCACCGTGCTCGAATACAACAACGTCGCCGAGCTCGAAGAAGCGTTCGAGGCGTTCGGCAACGAGATCGCCTCGGTGATCGTCGAGCCGGTTGCGGGCAATATGAACCTCGTGCGCGCGACCCCCGAATTCCTGCAGGCGCTGCGGCGACTGTGCACCGAGTACGGCTCGGTGCTGATCTTCGACGAAGTGATGTGCGGCTTCCGCGTTGCGCTCGGCGGCGCGCAGCAGCTCTACGGCATCACGCCGGACCTTACGTGCCTCGGCAAGGTGATCGGCGGCGGCATGCCGGCGGCGGCGTTCGGCGGACGGCGCGACATCATGGCCCACCTCGCGCCGCTCGGCGGCGTCTATCAGGCGGGCACGCTGTCGGGCAATCCGATCGCGGTCGCGGCCGGCCTGAAGACGCTGCAGCTGATCCAGGCGCCCGGCTTCTACGACACGCTCGCCGCGCGCACCACGCGTCTCGCGCAAGGGCTCGCGCAGGTCGCCCGCGAAGCAAACGTGCCGTTCGCAGCCGATGCGCTCGGCGGCATGTTCGGCATCTACTTCCGCGAATCGATCCCGACGAGCTTCGCCGACGTCACGAAGAGCGACGTGCCGCGCTTCAACGCGTTCTTCCACAAGATGCTCGACGCGGGCGTGTACTTCGCGCCGTCCGCGTATGAGGCGGGCTTCGTGTCGAGCGCGCACGACGACGCAGTGATCGACGCGACGATCGACGCCGCGCGCGGCGCGTTCGCAGCGTTGAAGGGCTAAACCCGGACTTCAGGCAAAAGCCGCAACCCGCACGACCCAGACACCGCACCACAACGGACACCGATGTTCTCGCAAACCGATTTCGTCCATATGGAACGCGCGCTCGCGCTCGCGAAGCGCGGCATGTACACGACCGACCCGAATCCGCGCGTCGGCTGCGTGCTCGTCAGAAACGGCGAGGTGATCGGCGAAGGCTACACGCAGCCTGCCGGTCAGGATCACGCCGAGATTCGCGCGCTGAAGGACGCGCGCTCGCGCGGCCACGACCTGCGCGGCGCGACCGCCTACGTGACGCTCGAACCGTGCAGCCATTTCGGCCGCACGCCACCGTGCGCCAGCGCGCTGATCGAAGCACAGATCGGCCGCGTGATCGCGGCGATGGAAGATCCCAATCCACAGGTGTCCGGCCGCGGTCTCGCGATGCTGCGCGAAGCCGGTATCGAAGTGCGCTGCGGGCTGCTCGCAAACGAAGCGCGCGAGCTGAACATCGGCTTCGTGTCGCGCATGACGCGCGGCCGTCCGTGGGTGCGCATGAAGGTGGCGGCATCGCTCGATGGCCGCACCGGCTTGCCTTCGGGTGAGAGCCAGTGGATCACGAGCGCGGCCGCGCGCGCCGACGGTCATGCGTGGCGTGCGCGCGCGTCGGCGATCCTGACGGGCATCGGCACCGTGCGCGAAGACAATCCGCGCATGACCGTGCGGGCGGTCGATACGCCGCGCCAGCCGCACCGCGTGCTGATCGACAGCCAGCTCGACGTGCCGCTCGACGCGCAGATCCTGGCCGGCGCGCCGACGCTGATTTTCTGCGGCGAGCTCGATGCGCGTCTCGAAGAACGCGCGGTTGCGCTGCGCGAGCGCGGCGCCGAGATCGTGCCGCTGCCGAACGCGTTCGGCAAAGTGGATCTGCCGCGCATGCTGAGCGTGCTCGGCGAGCGCAACGTGAACGAATTGCACGTCGAAGCCGGCTACAAGCTGAACGGCTCGCTGCTGCGCGAAGGCTGCGTCGATGAACTGCTCGTCTATCTGGCGCCGAGCCTGCTCGGCGTGGACTCGATGAGCATGTTCAATCTGGACGCGCCCGACCTGCTCGAAGACCGTGTGAAGCTCAATTTCCACACGGTCGAGCGGATCGGCGACGATCTGCGGATTCTCGCGCGCTTTGCGCAGGCGGCCGTACCCGGGACCGACGCCGTGTCCCCCACCGTTTCGAAATGATCAAGGATTAGCACGATGTTTACAGGAATCGTCGCGGCAGTGGGCCGCATCGAATCAGTCAAGCCGCTCGGCGCGGGCGGCGACGCGGGCGTACGCCTGAACGTCGAAGCTGGCGGCCTCGACCTCGCCGACGTGCAGCTCGGCGACAGCATCACGATCCAGGGCGCCTGCATGACGGTGGTCGCGAAGACCGCTCATTCGTTCGAAGTCGACGTATCGCGCGAAAGCCTGAACCGCACGGCCGGTCTCGGCGAAACCGGCGAGGTCAATCTCGAGAAAGCGCTGCGCGCGCATGACCGGCTCGGCGGACATATCGTGTCCGGACACGTCGACGGGCTCGGTACCGTCACGCGTTTCGCGCCGGTCGGCGAATCGCACGAGCTGCGCATCCTCGCGCCGCGCGACATCGGCCGCTATCTCGCGTACAAGGGTTCGATTACGGTCAACGGCGTGAGCCTGACCGTGAACTCCGTCGCTGATCGCGATGACGGCTGCGAGTTTTCGATCAATCTGATTCCGCATACCGTGCAGGTAACGGCGCTCAAGCATCTGCGCGATGGCGTGAAAGTGAATCTGGAAATCGATCTGATTGCGCGGTATGTGGAGCGAATGCTCAATGCGCCGCGCGATGGCGATCAATCGTTGAAGTAATCGCGCGCCGTCGAGGCGGTCAAGCGCTCCAATCCGATGCCGCGCGATGAGAACGGTGAGACACGGCATTTGCACGGCGCGTCAGACAGATTCCGATCGCACCTGCGACTTCAGATCGAGCAAGCCTTCCTCATGCGTCGCTAACGACGCTGCAAGACGCCGCGCGAGCTTCATCAACTGAGCGATCGACGCGCGGCACCGTTGCGCGGCATGGTTGGACAGATTCAGCACGCACTCGCGAATCGCGCGGCTGAGCGCGGCGTGAAGGCGGCCATAGTCGACGCCCGCGACCTCGGTCATCGGTCCATTTCCGACCAAACGCTCGACGACGATATCGTCGAAACCGGCATCGTCAGCGAGTTCGATGCGTGCGAGCGAAGCGTCGGGCTCGATCAGATAATCGCCCAGCAGCCTGTCTGCCTCGCGCCGATACAGCTCGAATATCGATTGCGACAGCGCATTGCACAGCCCGATCGCGTCACGCGTCGCCGCATGCGCATCGAGCAACGCGGGCAGCGTCGGCACGATGCCGCGCCACACCGCGTTGGCCAGCTGCTCCTGCTGTTGCTCGAGCCGCTCGAGCGCCGCCTGCGACGACTCGCCAAGTTCGGCAAGCAACGGCAGCACATCGCTTCGCAGGTTGCCGAGCACATTCTCTTCCAGATGATGCAGCAGCACCTCGGCCCGCTTGCGCCGTTTATACGCGAGCGCCGGTCCGGCGATGTCGAGCAACGCGGCGTACAGTCGCTCGAAGCCCGCGTCACTCATGGCCGCCGCGGTCTGCCCCGCCTCGCGCGCCACATACGCTGAGACCGACACCGGCGGTTTCAGCAGCGCCTTGTCGACGCCCATCGCGACGAGCTTGTGTTCCGCCCGCACGCTGACGTCGTGCTCCTGCAGCGCGCGACGCGACGCGCTCTTGTTGCCCAGACACTTGACGAGTTCGCCGTCGACTTCGTCTTCCTCGTACTCGTCGCTACGAGTCACGACCGGCAGCAGCGGCTTGTTCCGATGCAATTCGCGGCCGAGCTCGTCGAGCTCCTGCACCTGGCCGGGCGAGGTGGAGCTGGTCAGCCACAACACACCGTCGGCGCTATCGGTGAAGCGCTGCGTTAGCGCTGCGTTTTCCGGCGTCACCGAATGCAATCCCGGCGTGTCGAGCAGCACCAGCTTTGCGCCGAGACGCACGCCCTGCAGCCGCGAAGTCGTTTCGGTCGCGCCTTCGGTAAAGGGCTCCGATGTCTCGACGACGCGGCCCCCATCCACATGGAAATACTGCACGCTGCGCTCGTGCGCGGCGAAGCGCTCGGCGAGGAAATTGCAGAACGAGCTCTTGCCCGCGTTGAACTTGCCGAACACGAGCAGCAGTGCCTGATCGTCGAAATGATCGGCGAGGTTTCGAACTGCTTCGAGGCTCGACCACTGTTGCATCGATGCTTGCACGCTGTCACGCAGCAGCGTGCTGATCGTGTCGGCCTGAATGGCCAGTGCGTTGTTTGCGTGCAAGCCGTCGCACGTCAAACAGCCGGTCCGCAGTTCGGCGTTCAGCTTCGCGAGCCAGTCGTTCAGCGCATGCAGCAGCGCGTCGGTATCCTCGGCGATGAAGTCGAATGCATCGACCTCGGCGATGAATCGTTGCTCGTGGCTCGCGTCGGCTTTCATGCGCGCGCCTCCAGTATCCGCATCGCGGCCGTCGCGTCGTCCGATGCGACGAGCGCTGCTTGCGTATCGGCGATCTGCACGGCAAGCGCCTTGCGGTCGGCGGACAACTCGTAGTAGTGCGTGAACTCGCGCTGCATGCGTTCGCGTCCCGTCGCTTCGCAGAACATGCGGCGCAGATCCTTGCGAAACTTCACCGACACGCCCATCACCGCGATCATCACCGAGTTCAGGCTTTTCGCCGCGGTGTGCTGCTCCGCCGGCAGACCGATGACACCGTGCCCGGCCAGCATCGCATCGATCTCGATGCACGCGCGCGAGTACGCGATCTGGATGCGCGCTCGCTCCAGTTTGCCCGCGGTGATCGCGTAGGCGTCCTTCGCGGTATCGGGCACGATCGCGTGATCGGTGCCGAGCGCATTCAACATCGCGCCGATGTCCCCGCTGACTTTGTCGATGACGGCCGCGAGGCTCCGATCGAAGGCCTGCTTTTGTTGCTGCTGCGTGGTGCGCAGAATCTCCAGCGACGTCAGCCGTGCCGCGCGCAGCCGTTGCAGTTCGTCGCGGATTTCGCCGATCAGCAGCGTGGTTTCGTGAGCGCGCGCACCCGGCACACGCGCGAGTTCCGCGCGCAACGCGGTATGCAGCGCGGGGATGCCGCTCTTTTCAAGCAGCAGTTTCTTGCCGCCGTCGAGCCCCTTGCGATGCCGCATCGACGACACCGCGTTCAGCGTGATGCCGGGCATCTGCCGGTCGATCGCTGCGCCGATGTTCCGCAACGCGGCGTCGTCGGGCAGCTGGTCGACTTGTGACAGCACGAACAGCGTCTGCCGCCCGGTCCTGACGCGATCGGCGTTGAGCTCGGTCAGCAGCGTCCGTTCCTTCGCATCGAGCTCGCCCTCTTTCGCGGCGTGCACGAACAGGCGAATGTCGGACTTCAGCCACGCGGCGCGCAACGCTTCGCGGTCGTCTTCGCTGCCGACGTCGGCGTCGAGTCCCGGCGCGTCGAGCCAGCGCACGCCCTGGTGCACGCTGTCGGACAGGCGCACCGTTTCGCGCCGGTCGGACACCGCGAACGCATCGCGGCCCAACAGCTCGTTGAGCAGGCTGCTCTTGCCGTGGTTGTATTTGCCGACGACGGTGACGACCGGCTCACTGTCGTCGATCAGAATCAGCAGGCGCGCCAGATCGTGAGCCCGCTCGGGCAGCACGAACGCGACATCGTGCGCTGCCTGCTCACGAAGTTTGCTCGACACCGTCGACTCCTCGACGCTTCAGGGGATTGGTCCGGCCGACAGGACTGCCGGCCGTTGGCAACGAAAGGCGGCGGCCGTGTCGCCACGGCGCCGCCTCGTGCGATCACGCTTCGGCCGAAGCGCGCAGACGATAGACGAGCTGGTTGTCCTTACCTTGAACCAGCGGCGTGATCGTGAAGTTGAACTCGATGTCCTTGTACGCATCCGCCTTCAGGCCCAGGGCCGCGCCACCGGTTTTCTCGACGACCGGCGGAATCAGCTCTTCGCGCGTTGCATACGCGAAGTCGTCCCAAATCAGCGGATCGCCTTCGATGTTGAACTGCGTGGTCAGCTTGCGATGACCGTCGCTGCTCACGAAAAAGTGCACGTGCGCCGGACGGTTGCCGTGACGGCCCAGCACGTTCAGCAGTTGCTGCGTCGCGCCGTGCGGCGGGCAGCCATAGCCCACCGGCATCAGCGTGCGGAACTCGTACTTGCCGTCGGCGCCGGTCTTCACCGCGCCGCGCAGGTTGAACTCGGTCTGTGCGCCGGTCGGATCGAAGTGCGAATAGAAGCCCTTCGAGTTCGCGTGCCAGCACTCGACGAGCGCGCCGGCGACCGGCTTGCCGTCCAGATCCTTGACCGTGCCGCGGATCACGAGCGGGCCCGCGTCTTCGTCGGCGTTGATGTCGATCTTCGACACGCCGTCGCGCACCGGCGCGCCGGCCACATACAGGGGGCCTTCGATCGTGCGCGGCGTGCCGCCTTCGAGACCGATCTTCTTGTCCTCGGCGTCCATGCGGATGTCGAGGTACTTCTCGAGACCGAGGCCGGCTGCGAGCAGCGCTGCTTCGCCGTCCTGGCCGAGCTTGTTCAGATAGTTGACGCCGGCCCAGACTTCGTCGGGCGTGATGTCGAGGTCATCGATTGCCTTGAACAGGTCACCCAGCAGACGGAAAACGATCTGCTGGAAACGTGCGTTGCCGTTACCGGCATCGACGTTGGAAGCGGCCTTCAGCAGATCCTGCACTTCTTTGGTTTCAAATACTTTGACGCTCACGATGACTGTCTCCAGTTGGTATAGGGGGAAAAGATGGCTTTGGATGCGCTCGCCTTCAAACAGCGCCTGGCCCCTGGGCTCAGATGTCGTCGTCCCGAATCGACGACGGGTGACGACACAGAGGCGTCACCGAAATCTTCATGTACGGGAACAGAGGCAAACCGGACAGAATGTCGTGAAGTTCGGCATTGCTCTCTACATCGAAGATGCTGTAATTCGCGTACTCGCCAACGAGGCGCCAGATATGACGCCACTTGCCGCTACGCTGGAGTTCCTGCGAGTAAGCCTTCTCGCGGGTCTTGATTTCGTTCGCCACTTCGGCCGGCATGTCGACCGGCAGGTTCACGTCCATTCGCACATGGAAAAGCATCGTTGACTCCTCTTGATCCGAATCCGTTTAGCGGGTGACCTTCATCAGCCCGTCTCGAGTGAATCGCTTGACCTTCGCCTCGTCGAGTTCGATGCCGAGACCCGGGCCATTCGGCACGGTCAGTTCGAAGTCGCTGTAATCAAGCGGCGTGGTCAGAATTTCTTCGGTGATCAGCAACGGCCCGAACAGTTCGGTGCCCCATTGCAGGTTCGCGAAGCTCGCGAACAGATGCGCCGACGCGACCGTGCTGAACGCGCCTTCGAGCATCGTGCCGCCGTACAGCTCGATGCCGGCGGCATCGGCGATCGTGGCCACGCGCTGCGCGGCGAACAGGCCGCCGCTCTGTTCGATCTTGATCGCGAACACATCGGCGCCGCCGTTCTTCGCGATCTCGAACGCGCTGTCCGGACCTTGCAGGACTTCGTCGGCCATCAGCGCGACCGGGAAGCGCCGCATCAGGCGCGCAAGCGCCGCGGCGGATGCAACCGGCTGCTCGACCAGATCGCAGCCCGCTTCGGCCAGCGCCGGAATCGCCCAGGCGGCCTGGGTCTCGCTCCACGCCATATTGACGTCGACACGCACCGCGGCGCGCTCGCCGACTGCTTTCTTGATGTCGGCGACGTGTTTGATGTCGGCCTTCAGTTCCTTCGCGCCGATCTTCAGCTTGAAGACCTTGTGGCGGCGCACGTCGAGCATGTGCTCGGCTTCGGCGATGTCCTTCGCGGTATCGCCCGACGCGAGCGTCCACGCAACCGGCAGGCGCTCACGGCGACGTCCGCCGAGCAGCTCGCTCACCGGCACGCCGAGGCGCTTGCCTTGCGCGTCGAGCAGCGCGGTTTCCAGCGCGCTCTTCGAGAAATGATTGACCTTGACCAGCTTGCCGAGGTGCGCCATCAGCGCCTGGATCTGCGTCGCGTCCTTGCCGATCATCGCCGGGGCGAAGTAGGCGTCGATCGCGAGCTTCATCGCCTCGGGGCTTTCCGGGCCATAGGCCATGCCGGCGATCGTGGTGCCTTCGCCGATCCCGACGATGCCGTCGCTGCAGTACACCTTGACCAGCATCAGCGTCTGCCCGTACATCGTGGCGACCGACAGCTTGTGAGGGCGGATCGTCGGCAGATCGACGAGGCGGGTTTCGATACGTTCGATGGTCGCTTGGGTCATGGCGGCTGCGGCGGGAAGTGAGTTCATTGGATGTTTTTATACCCCTCGCCCATTTAGCCCGTCCAATACTTTTCCCGTCCTCTTTCATACCCTCAAGGTATGGTGAGGCTCACAACCCCGGCCCTTCTATGGATTTTGCGTCGCACCATGCATGCTGCGCATTGAAAAAGAGGCCGTTTTCTCGCCGCGAACATGATCTGCGCCAAGCTTCGATGCTCGCGGAGCATGTTGTGCGCGGTAGGTGTGACTGGCGACAAAGCCTCACGCCTCGGACAGCGCGCTGACCATCACGTAGTACCCGTCCGGATCGCGCAGCGCGAATTCCAGCGTGCCCGTGTGCGAATTGATGCGCGGCTGTTCTTCGAAGCGATCGGCGAGCGCCCGGGCCCGCGCGACGCACGAATCGAAATCGTCCACCCGGAAAAACAGCAGCAGGCCGTTGCCGGGTAGACCATTGTCGCGGCTCGTCAACGTTGGGTGTTCATGCGCGCCCCACTGATGCAGACACAGCAACACGGTGCCGTCCGTGTCGCGGATCTGTCCGAAGTCGTCGTGAGCGGGCGACGTCGGCGGCTGACCGAACAGTTGCTGATACCAGCCGAAGCTGCGAGCCACGTCATCGACCCCGATGATCGCCCAGGTGCGCTTCATACAAGCCTCCATCCGGCGAACGATGCGAAACCTATAGCTCACCGCGCGCGGCCAGCGCGGCGATGCGGTCGGCAGTGCGGCACGCGATCGCCTGGATCGTCAACGACGGATTCACGCCGCCGACGGTCGGAAACACCGAGCCGTCGCACACCCACAGGTTGCGGATGTCCCAGCTGCGGCAGTCCGCATCGACTACGCTCGTCGCCGGATCGTCGCCCATGCGGGCGGTGCCGTTCAGATGGCAGGTGTCGTCGGTCTCGCGCCAGATCTCGTTGCCCCCCGCGGCTGCGAGCGCCTGCTCCATGAAGTCTAGCGAATGCGCGATGAGCCGCTTGTCGTTGTCGCACCATGAATAGGTGACGCGCGCGATCGGCAGCCCGTACTGGTCCTTTTCGTCTGCAAGCGTCACGCGGTTGCGCTGCTGCGGCAGCATCTCGCCGACGATCTTCAGCCCCGCCTGGTGGTTGTACTTGAGCATCTCCGCGCCGAGCGCGTCACCCCACAAGCCACGGCCGTTCTGCACCGCGACCCAGCCGTTCGGCAGCGGCCCCTGGCTCATGTAGCAGTAGCCGCCGAAGAAGTCCTTGCCCTTGTCTTCGTAGTTCCAGTGCTCGGTGAGCGCGAGCGACGGCGGGCCCTTGTACCAGCGGATGTCTTCGTCGAAGGTGCCGTAGACGGCCTGATTCGACTGCGCCATCAGGTTTTTGCCGACGAGTCCCGAGCTGTTCGCGAGTCCATCCGGAAAGCGGCTGTTGGCCGACATCAGCAACAGGCGCGGCGTTTCGATCGCGTAGCCGGCCACCACCACGTGCTTCGCGCGCTGGAATCGCCAATGCCCTTCGCGCAGATATTCGACGCCGGTGGCGAGCCCCGCGTCGTTGGTGACGACGCGGCCGACCATCGCCAGATCGCGCACTTCGGCGCCGGCACGCAGCGCACGCGGAATCCACGTGACGAGCGCGCTTTGCTTCGCGTTGGTCGCGCAGCCGGACACGCAAAAGCCGCGGTACACGCACGGATGCGCGCGGCCGCGCGGCGCGGAGATGGTTGCGAGCGGCGTCGGGCACCAGCCGATGCCGAGCGCCTCGGCGCCGCGCGCGAGCACCAGTGCCGCCGCGTTCAGCTCATGCGCGCGATACGGATAGCGCGGCCGCTTCGGACCCCACGGATAGTTGACCGGTCCGGAGATTTTCAGCGCGTCCTCGACCTCGCCGTAGTAGCGCCACATCTCGCGCCAGTCGAGCGGCCAGTCGGCGCCATAGCCGAGCACGCTGCGCGACTTGAACCACTCGGGCCGAAAACGCAGCGACACCATCGCGAAATGGACCGTGCTGCCGCCGACCGCCTTGCCGCTGTTGTTGTGGCCGAGCTTCAGCGGATTGTCGCCGTCGCAGATGCGCTCGTCGGTCCAGAACAGCTTTTCCTGATGCGCCTCGTCCGAAGCGAACTCTTCCAGCGGACGCCACCACGCGCCGGCATCGAACGCGACTACCCTGAAGCCTTGCTCCGCGAGCCGGCACGCGAGCGTGCCCCCGCCGGCGCCAGTGCCGACGATCGCGAAATCTACTTCTTCGCCGTCGGAGTACGTGCGCATCGGCACCCAGCCGCCGCGCTGGAACACGTCGGGGGCGCGGCCGTCCTTGCCGCGCGGCCGTTGCTGCGCGTCATCGGACACGGCGGCTCTCCCTCGCGGCCTGCTCGTGCGTGTCGGGCGTCGATTCGATCGCCTCCCACGGATCGCGCCGGTTCAGGTACATGCGCACGTAGCCGCGCGGATTCGCCGGGCCGCCGAAACCGATCTCGCTCCACGCGTGCGGATGCGAGTAGTAGAGCCCGCAGATGTCGTGCAGCACCCGCTCGCTGAAAAACAGCTTCGACGGCATGCCGCGCCACGCGGGGTTCGTCAGTTCGCCGCGCTGCATGTCGCCGAGCAGCGCGATCTGCGCGTCCTGCGCGAGGCTCGCGAACGGCAGGCCGCCGCGCTCGCGGGATTCGGCATCGAGCGCGGCGAGGCCGATGCGCCAGGCGTCGCGCATCGGCGGCAAACGGGCGTCGCGGTAGCCGTCGTTGCTGTTGCCGGCGAGGTGAGCGTCGAGCAGCGCGGCGAGCGGCACCACCGGATGCGCGTTCGCTTGCGGCACGATGCGCGCGCACAGCGACGTGACCGCGAGCCATTCGACGGCGCTGAAAAAGCGCGGCTCGAGCGGTGTCGCGAGGCGTTCGGCGATCACTGCGCGGGTGTGAGCGTCCCACGACGGCGTCGCGCGTTTGTCGAGCACGTCGTAGCCGGGATAGCGGGTGGCTCGGGTCGAGCGTGGTTGGTGGGTCATTTTTCAGTCTCCCGCAGACGCAGCGCGGCGAGCCCGGCGAGCGCCAGCGCGGAAAAGCTCGGCGGCGCGGGCAGCGGCGGCCCGTCGAACAGGTTCTGGCTCCAGTTGCGCCAGCCGCCCTGGCGACGCGCGATCCCGCGCGCGTGAAAACCCGCGCCGATAAAGCCGAGCGCGGTCGTGATGCGCAACCACAGCCGCGTGTACCAGCGCTCGCGCGGAGCGGCCAGCGCGGCATGCGCGAGCAGCGCCGCGGTGACGGGCGGAATGCTGACCGGCGCGTACATCGCGCGATGCTGGAACGCGCCGCGAAAATGCAGCAGTGCGGCCTCCCCCACGGTGCCGACGAGACCGGCCGCGACCAGCAGACCGAGCGCCTGACCGGCCGGCATGCCGAGCAGTCGAGGGTCGGCGGCGGGCTGGTCGCGCAGCCGTTCGGCGACGGCACCGAGCGCGCCCGACAGCAGCAACGCGATCGGCGCGCCGAGCGGTGCCGCGTGAAACAGGTTGTTCCAGCTCCAGCCGCCCGGGCGCTTCATCACGTTGTAGACATGGAACCCCGTGCCGGCGATGCCGGTCGCCGCCGCGCCCAGATAGACCGCATGGCGTGCGCGATGCGTTTGGCCGCGACGATCCGCGCCGCCATGCAGCCCCGCGGCGAGCGACAGGCTCGCACTGACGAGCGGCGCGAACATCGCGGGATTGTCGAACGAGCCGCGATAGTGCTCCATCGCGCTGTCGGCGAGCACCGACAGCGCGAGCAGCGCGGAGCTATGGTTGAAGGTGCGAGCCGCTTCGACGTGTGCCTGGACCTCGTCAGTGGGTTTTCTCGTGTGCACACGCGCCGGGAACGTCACGGAGGCTCGACGCTCGCGGTGTCGCAGGCCGCTCCCGCGTGGTTCGGGATGCGGCTCGGGTTCTCGCGCGCCGCGCGCGGCCAACGTCGCGACGGCAGCAATGGCCGCCGCCGTGTACAGCAATCCGGGTACGCTTGAGGAGCTCATCGATATCGCTTCCTTGTTCTGGCTTGCTTTATTTGATGAGGTAGCGCGCGGCGTCGCCATGCTTGAACTCGAGCCCGCAACCGGGCCGCGACAGGTCCGGCTCCATCTGGCCATCGCGCAAACGCGGCGCGCCGTCGAACAGCATCGCTTCGATCCGGGCGTGGTCGTGGAACCACTCCTGGTGGCGCAAGCGCGGCGCCGCGCACGCGACGTGCAGATGCAGCGCCGGCGCGCAGTGGGCGGACAGCGGCACGTGATACGCGTCGCACAGCGCGGCGGCCTGCAGAAAGCCGGTGATGCCCCCGCACCGGCTCGCGTCGGCCTGCAGCACGTCGACGGCACCGGTCGCGAGCAGGTGGCGGAAATCGTCGAGCGTGTAGCCGTATTCGCCGGCGGCGATCTCCATGCCGGCCGGCGCGTGCTCGCGCACGGTGCGCAGGCCCGCTTCGTCGTCCGACGACACGGGCTCCTCGAACCAGCTCACCTGGTGCTCGGCGAAGCGTTGCGCGTAGTACAGCGCCCGCTGCGGCGTGAACGCGCCGTTCGCGTCGACGAACAGGCCCGCGCCGCCGATCGCCTCGCGCGCCGCCGCGACGCGCGCGGGGTCCTTGTCCGGCTCGCTGCCGATTTTCATCTTGACCCACCGGCAGCCGTCCTGCGCGACCCAGCCAGCGAACTGCTGCTGCAAGCGCTGGTTCGTGTACGTGGTGAAGCCGCCGCTGCCGTAGACCGGCACGGTCGGGCGCAGCGCGCCGAGTACCCCGACGAGCGGCACGCCGAGCAGCTTCGCCTTCAGGTCCCACAGTGCGCAGTCGATCGCGGAAATGGCGGTGGCGGCCAGTCCCGCGCGGCCGAGATTGCGCACCTGGCGTTGTAGCCGTTGCCAATGCGCGCCGACGTCCAGGCCGTCGTGACTCAGCACGCAGGCGGCGAGCGCGCCCTGGATCAGCGCGACGATGCAGGCGTCGCTGTACGTGTAGCCGATGCCGGTGTCGCCGCCCGCGTCGACCTCGACGACGACCAGCGTGGTCGCCTCCCACGCGAACGTGCCGTCGGCTTCCGGCGCGTCGGTCGGAATCCGGTACGCGCTCGCGCGCAGCGCGGTGACGGGCGCCTGCGACGAGCCCCCGCTCGTGACGCCGCGCCTCATGGCCGCGCTCCTTGGACGTGCGCGTGACGCCTTACAGTGATGCAATCGCCGACGGTCCTCGACATTGCAGTCTCCGGATGGTAGTGAGACGAAGCTGCCTGCTGCGGCGCAAGTACCGTTCCGCACTATTGCAGTCCGTAAAGCGGGCCGCGATGGCAACCACGCCCCGCTCTTCGTCAATCGGCCAAACCGCCTATGTCGTCTGGCGGAGGCGACTTGGACCCGCGCGTGGCGTAAAATACGCGCTTTCCCGAAAAACTCGCCAACATGACGCTCGCCTCCACCCAAGAGATCATCGCCGAACTGAAAGCCGGCCGGATGGTGATCCTCGTCGACGAAGAAGACCGCGAAAACGAGGGCGACCTCGTGATCGCCGCCGAGTTTGTCACTCCGGAAGCGATCAATTTCATGGCTCGCTACGGCCGCGGCCTGATCTGCCTGACGCTGACCCAGGACCGCTGCAAACAGCTGAATCTGCCGCTGATGACCTACCGCAACGGCACGCAGTACGGCACCGCGTTCACCGTCAGCATCGAAGCGGCCGAAGGCGTGACGACCGGCATCTCGGCAGCCGACCGCGCCCGCACGATCGCAGCCGCGGTGGCGCCGGACGCAAAGGCCGAACACATCGTGCAGCCCGGCCATATCTTCCCGATCATGGCCCAGCCGGGCGGCGTGCTGGTGCGCGCCGGCCATACCGAGGCCGGCTGCGACTTCACGAGGCTCGCGGGCCTCACGCCCGCCGCGGTGATCTGCGAAGTGATCAAGGACGACGGCACGATGGCGCGTCTGCCGGACTTGCTCGAGTTCGGCAAGGAGCATGGCCTGAAGACCGGCACGATCGCCGATCTGATCCACTATCGCAGCCGCACGGAATCGATCGTCGAGCGGATTAGCGAACGCACGATGCAAACCGCGCACGGCGCGTTTCGCGCGGTCATGTATCTCGACCAGCCGAGCGGCCAGCCGCATATCGCGCTGGTGCGCGGCACGCCATCGCCCGATCGCGACACGCCGGTGCGCGTGCACGAGCCGCTGTCGGTGCTGGATCTGCTCGAAGTCGGCGAATCCACGCACTCGTGGACGCTGGATGCGGCGATGAAAGAAATCGCGGAACGCGATATCGGCGTGGTCGTGCTGCTGAACTGCGGCGACTCGAAAGACCATCTGATCGACGTCTTCAAGGCGTTCGACTCGAAGGAAAAAGCGGACGCCCTGAAGCGCCGCCCGGTCGACTTCAAGACCTACGGCGTCGGCGCACAGATTCTGCGCGAACTCGGCGTCGGCAAGATGCAGGTGCTGTCGAACCCTCGTAAGCTCGGCAGCATGTCGGGTTATGGTCTCGAAGTCACGGGCTTCATTCCGATGCCCGGCAGCAAAACGCAAGCCCCGCAAGTCTGATCCGGCCACTCACGCGCCTCGCGCCCACTCAAACACTACGGAATTCACATGGAAATCGGACAATATCAACCGAATCTCGACGGCGACGGACTGCGCATCGGCATCGTCCAGGCGCGCTTTAACGAACCCGTCTGCAACGGCCTCGCCGACTCCTGCATCGAAGAACTCGAACGCCTCGGCGTGACCGGCGAAGACGTGCTGCTCGTCACGGTGCCGGGCGCGCTGGAAATCCCGCTTGCGCTGCAAAAGCTCGCTGAAAGCGCGCAATTCGACGCGCTGATCGCGCTCGGCGCGGTGATCCGCGGTGAGACGTACCACTTCGAACTCGTGTCGAACGAAAGCGGCGCGGGCATCACGCGCATCGGCCTCGACTTCGGCATTCCGGTCGCGAACGCGGTGCTGACCACCGAGAACGACGAGCAGGCCGTCGCGCGCATGACCGAGAAGGGTCGCGACGCCGCGCGCGTGGCTGTCGAGATGGCGAACCTCGCGGTTGCGCTCGAACAGCTCGGCGGCGATGACGACGAAGATGAAGACGAAGACGACGAGGAAGAGGCATGAAGAGCGCACGCCGACGCTCCCGCGAACTGGCCACGCAGGGGCTTTACCAGTGGCTGCTGTCGGGCTCGCCCGGCGGTGAGATCGACGCCCAACTGCGCGGCGCGCAAGGTTACGACAAGGCCGACCACGAGCATCTGGACGCAATCCTGCATGGCGTGATGCGCGACTCCGAGGAATTGTCCGCCGCGATCGCGCCGTGCCTCGATCGTCCGATCGATCAGCTGTCGCCGGTCGAACGCGCGGTGCTGTTGGTCGCCGCGTTCGAACTGAAGAATCACGTCGACATTCCGTATCGCGTGGTCATCAACGAAGCGGTCGAGCTGACCAAGACGTTCGGCGGCTCGGATGGCTACAAGTACGTGAACGGCGTGCTCGACAAGCTCTCGGCGCAACTGCGCGCCGCCGAAACGCAGGCGGCTCGTAAGAGCTGAGCGCTGCGCGGGCGGGGCCATGCCGTGCATCGGCCCCCCACGCCGCGCCCGCAAGGACGCCGCCGCGCGCATCGATGAGCGCATCATTCGATGAGTGGGCGCCGTTCCCTGCTTCTGAATTGGATCCGACCGTATGAACTCCGTGACCGAACCTCTCGTGCGGCTTGCCGCGCGCGTCGATGCCATCCAGCCTTTCTACGTGATGGAACTGGCCAAAGAGGCCGCGATGCTCGAACGAGCCGGGCGCGACATCATTCACATGGGCATCGGCGAGCCGGATTTCACCGCGCCCGAACCGGTCATCGAGGCGGCCGCGAGCGCGCTGCGCCGCGGCGTCACGCAATACACGAACGCGCTCGGCGTGCACGAGCTGCGCGACGCGATTTCCGCGCATTACGCCGAGTTCTACGGCATCGACGTCGATCCGGCGCGGATCGTGGTCACGGCGGGCGCGTCGGCAGCGCTGCTGCTCGCGTGCGCGGCGCTCGTCGATCGCGACGACGAAGTGCTGATGCCCGACCCGTGCTATCCGTGCAACCGCCATTTCGTGATCGCCGCCGAAGGCAGGCCTGTCATGGTGCCGAGCGGGCCGGCCGAGCGCTTCCAGCTGACCGCCGCCGACGTCGAACGCCTGTGGGGCGAGCGCACCCGCGGCGTGCTGCTCGCGTCGCCGTCGAATCCGACCGGCACGTCGATCGAGCCGGCCGAACTCGAGCGGATCGTCAAGGCCGTGCGCGCGCGCGGCGGCTTCACGATCGTCGACGAGATCTACCAGGGCCTCAGCTACGACGCGAAGCCCGTGTCGGCGCTGTCGTTCGGCGACGACGTGGTCACCGTCAACAGCTTCTCGAAGTACTTCAACATGACCGGCTGGCGACTCGGCTGGCTCGTCGTGCCGCCCGCGATGGTCAGCGCGTTCGAAAAGCTCGCGCAAAACCTGTTCATCTGCGCGTCGGCGCTCGCGCAGCACGCGGCGCTCGCCTGCTTCGAGCCGGAGACGATCGCGATCTACGAAGCGCGGCGCCTCGAATTCAAGCGCCGCCGCGACTTCATCGCGCCGGCGCTCGAATCGCTCGGCTTCTCGGTGCCCGTAATGCCCGACGGCGCGTTCTACGTGTACGCCGACTGCCGCGGTGTCGCGCATCCCGCGGCCGGCGACAGCGCGGCGCTCACGAAGGCGATGCTGCACGATGCCGGCGTTGTGCTGGTGCCGGGCATGGACTTCGGCACGCACGCGCCGAGGGACTACATCCGGCTGTCGTATGCGACCGCGTATCCGAAGCTCGAAGAGGCTGTCGAGCGGCTGGCGAAGCTGTTCGGGCGGCATTGATGTTGAGGCACTGAGCCGGCGGCTACCGGCCTGCCAGACGCAAAAAAGGACACCTTGGGGTGTCCTTTTTTGCATGCGGCTAGCAAATGTCTAACTCAAGCCCCCAGCTCCGACGCCGACGCCACATGGCGCGTTGCCGAATTGGCGCTGGCGTCGTCCTGCTGATCGGCCGGCTGCGAGTGCGCCGCCGGAGTCGCCGAGCTCAGCGCGTGGCCGCCCTGCAATGTCACCTGGATGCGCTTGCCGTTGCCGCCGCTCGTCGAGGCGGCTGGCGCCGGCGTCGTCGACGCGCTCAGCACCGGAGCCTGCGGCGCATTGATCGGCACCTTGCGGCCGCGCGCGACATCGCGCAGGCGACCGCGCTCGGCCATCACCTTCGCGCCGTAGCCACCGTCGTCCGGCGTGCTCGAGCCGACGTACAGACGCAGGCCGCCCGGCAGCGAGCCGCCGCGCGCGATGCAATCCTTCAGCACGAGCGCGCCGACCTTGATGTTCGCGAGCGGTTCGAGCGCAGCGCTCTGGCCGCCGAAATACTGAAATTTGTCCGAATGCACCTTCGACATCACCTGCATCAGGCCCTGTGCGCCGACGCCGCTCTCGGCGTAGGGATTGAAGCCCGATTCGATCGCCATCACTGAGAGCAGCAGCAGCGGATCGAGGCCGACTTCGCGGCCGGTGTCGAACGCGGCCTTCACGAGCTCGCTGACGGGCTCCTGAGCGACACGATAGCGCCGCGCAAGGTACGACGCGACCAGGTCCTGCTCGTGGCTCGACACGAGCACGCGGTCGTCCCGCGCATCGGCGGACACGCGTTGCTGCGGAATCAGACGCGCGAGCGCGCTGACGCCCTGCATCGTGCGCGGATCGAGGCCGTTGAGCGCGACGGTGCTGGTGCCCTGCGCGGCAGCGTTGTCGAACGCGCCGTCGAAGCTGGTGGTCGCCGAGGTCAGGGTCATGCTGCCGTCGCTCGACCCATCGGCGGGGCTCGGCGTGTTCGGCGCGCTCGGTGAATTGGCCGACAGCGATTCGTCGGAGGATGCACCGGCGTTTCTGGTCGGTCCGATGGCCGGCAGCGGGTTGCCTTGCAGCAGGCGGGCGGGACCCGCTTGCACGGCGGCGGAAATGACCGGCATCAGACGCGCAGCCAGCGCGCCGCGCCAGGTCGGCATCAGCCACAGTGCGAGAGCCAGCACCACGGCGATCCCGCCGACAATGCTGAACAGGTGATGACTCAGTCGCGTCCCGCGGCGCAGCGCACCGCGCACAACCTGCGCAATACGCTCATCAGGACGCCACGATAACCAGGCGTTCATTCAGATCTCCCATCTTGCATGATCCGCGAACTCCGCCGGGTCAAATCAGGCGGTACAGCGCGCTCGCAGAGTCAAGACATCGCGTGCTCTCTGGTTGGGCAGCAGCGACGTCGGGAAAACGGCAACAAATACCGTTTCGGGGAGCCATCTCAAAAACAGCCCACATAACTCAATGTGTACGGGCTTGGCTCCCACGCGAAAAACCAGCGTTGGTGGACGCTGGTGAGGGACTTCAATAATGCCGTTCTACCCTGCAGGGAAGTAAAACGGTGACGCGTTGCGTCTGAGGACCGGGGGCGACGGTAAAAAGGTTAACGCCCTGCAACCAATGTCGACGGATTCTATGCACGGTTTTATAGATCGTCAACACTATAGAATGCAATATCTATAACTATTTGTAATTATAAACAGTGTTCAGTCCGCCGGAAGCCCTGTTCTATGTGCGTTTTAGGCGACCCGACCCTGACTGTTCGGGATAGATCATTTGGTTGATCTACGTGCGGTGGCTAACGCAGGTAAAATCGACAATCGTTTTTTGCGCCGCATAGGGTACCGCTGTCGGTCCTGCTGCGCCACCAGTCCTATGCGCCGCGCATGCGGCCCTGAACCGTCACAGATGAAATACAAAGACTTGCGCGATTTCACTGGCCGCCTCGAGGCGATCGGTGAATTGCGCCGAATTTCGCAAAACGTGTCGCCGAATCTCGAAATGACCGAACTGTGCGACCGCGTGTTGCGCGCGGGCGGTCCGGCTCTGCTGTTCGAGAACACCGAGCGGCACGCGTTCCCGGTGCTCGGCAATCTGTTCGGCACGCCGCGCCGCGTCGCGCTCGGCATGGGCATCGATGCCGAAGCGGGCGCGGGCGACCAGGCGGCGCTCGAATCGCTGCGCGACGTCGGCCGGCTCCTCTCCGCGCTGAAGGAACCCGAACCGCCGAAAGGGTTCAAGGACGCCGGCAAGCTGCTCTCGCTAGCGAAGGCCGTGTGGGACATGGCGCCGAAGACGGTCAGCGCGCCGCCCTGCCAGGAAATCGTCTGGGAAGGCCACGACGTCGACCTCGGAAAATTGCCCATCCAGACGTGCTGGCCCGGTGACGCCGGGCCGCTGATCACCTGGGGTCTGACCGTCACGAAAGGGCCGAACAAGAGCCGACAAAACCTGGGTATCTATCGACAGCAACTGATTGGCCGCAACAAACTGATCATGCGCTGGCTCGCGCATCGCGGCGGCGCGCTCGATTTCCGCGAGTTCGCGCTGAAAAATCCCGGCAAGCCGTATCCAGTGGCCGTCGTGCTCGGCGCGGACCCGGCGACGACCCTCGGCGCGGTCACGCCGGTGCCCGACACGCTGTCCGAATACCAGTTCGCCGGCCTGCTGCGCGGCGGGCGCACCGAGCTCGCGAAATGCATCACGCCGGGCGTCGACGGTCTGCAAGTGCCCGCGCGCGCCGAGATCGTGCTCGAAGGCTTCATCTATCCGCAGGAAGGCGCGCCCTCGTCCGCTCCGGCCGGCGCGCCGCCGCGTCCGTCGAAGGGTGCGTCGGCCATGTACGAACACGCGCTCGAAGGCCCGTATGGCGATCACACCGGCTACTACAACGAACAGGAGTGGTTCCCGGTCTTCACGGTCGAGCGGATCACGATGCGCCGCGACGCGATCTATCACTCCACCTACACCGGCAAACCGCCCGACGAGCCCGCGGTCCTCGGCGTCGCGCTGAACGAAGTTTTCGTGCCGCTGCTGCAGAAGCAGTTCACCGAGATCACCGACTTTTATTTGCCGCCCGAAGGCTGCAGCTACCGCATGGCGATCGTGCAGATGAAGAAGAGCTACCCCGGCCATGCGAAGCGCGTGATGTTCGGGGTGTGGAGCTTCCTGCGGCAGTTCATGTATACGAAGTTCATCGTCGTCGTCGATGAGGACGTCAATATCCGCGACTGGAACGAAGTGATCTGGGCGATCACCACGCGAGTGGACCCGACGCGCGACACGGTGCTAGTCGACCGCACGCCGATCGACTATCTCGATTTCGCGTCGCCGGTAGCCGGCCTCGGCTCGAAGATGGGGCTCGACGCGACCAACAAGTGGCCGGGCGAAACCGACCGCGAATGGGGCCGCCCGATCGTGATGGACGAGGCGGTCAAGCAGCGTATCGACAGCTTGTGGAACGAGTTGGGCCTCGGTCTGTAAACGCGCGCCAAACAACACAACTAATAACGGATGGAGCGCTCGCGCGGATGCACGCTTTTTCAATGATGTCGGACGGCTTTTTTCTGTCCTTGTCGCTATGCCTCGATATTGGTCTCGTCAACGTCGCGATCATTTCGCTGACGCTGTCGCACGGCTTCCGGCCGGGCTTCTGGCTCGGCCTCGGCTCGTGCGTCGGCGATCTCATTTACGCGGCGCTCGCGCTCGTGGGCATGGCTGCGCTGCTGCACTTCGAATCGGTGCGCTGGGTCGTGTGGATCGGCGGCGCGGCGATCCTGCTGTTTCTCACCTGGAAGATGGCGCGTGAAGCGATGTTCCCGGCCACGGCACCCGCTGTTGCCGGCGAAGGCGACGCTACTGCGCATCAGTCGCCATGGCGCGGCTTCCTGCGCGGCGTGCTGCTCGCGGTGTCGTCGCCTTCGGCGATCCTGTGGTTCGCGGCGGTCGGCGGCGCGCTGATCGCGAAAGCCGGCGCAACGAGCCCGACGACCGCGCTGATCTTCCTCGGCGGCTTCTTTCTCGGCGGCCTGTGCTGGACCCTTTTTATCTGCGGGCTCGGCAGCCACGGACGCAAGCGCGCGGGCGCCGGTCTGCTGCGGGCGTGTCACGTTCTCTCGGCGCTGCTGTTCGCCTATTTCTCGTACAGCGTGATCGTCAACGGGTATCGCGACCTGATCGTACAAAGCACTGCACAAGTAGCAAGCTGAAACGGTTCACGCATAAGAAAGCGGCTCGCATCGGCGAGCCGTTTCTTCATGCGGCTCGACGTGAGTCGCTCATGCGAGGTACTGCGCGAGCTTCGGCAAATCGACGTTGCCGCCGCTCACCACCACGCCGACGCGCTTGCCCTTCACCGGCACGATGCCATTCAGCACCGCCGCCGCCGCGAGGCAACCGGTCGGTTCGACGACGATCTTCATGCGCTGCGCGAAAAAGCGCATCGTCTCGATCAGTTGCGCATCGCTGACCGTTTCAATTCGCGCGACCAGCCGACGGATGACCGCGAACGTGTAATGGCCCAGATGCGTCGAGGCCGCGCCATCGGCGATCGTGCGCGGGGTATCGATATGCACGATCTCGCCGCGCGCGAGCGACTGCTGGCCGTCGTTGCCCGCTTCGGGCTCGATGCCGATCACCGTGCAAGCAGGGCTCAGCGCGGCCGCCGACAACGCGCTGCCGCTGATCAACCCACCGCCTCCAAGGCACACGAACAACAAGTCGAGCGGGCCGGTTTCGTCGATCAGTTCTTTGACCGCGGTACCCTGCCCGGCAATCACGTGCGGATGATCGTACGGCGGAATCAGCGTCATGCCACGCTCCTCGGCCAGGCGCCGGCCGATCTCCTCGCGATTTTCCTTGTAGCGATCGTACGTGATCACTTCGCCGCCGTAGCCTTTGGTCGCGGCGACCTTGGCCTCGGGCGCGTCGTGGGGCATCACGATCGTCGCGCGAATGCCGGCGAGGCGCGCCGACAACGCGATGGCCTGCGCGTGATTGCCCGACGAATAGGTCAGCACTCCGGCCTTGCGCTGCTCTGCGTCGAAATGCGAAATCGCGTTGTACGCGCCGCGGAACTTGAACGCGCCCATGCGCTGGAAGTTTTCGCACTTGAAGAACACCGACGCGCCGGTGCGCTCGTCGAACGTGCTCGACGTCAGAACGGGGGTACGGTGCGCGACGCCTTCGAGACGCGTGGCGGCGTCGAGGACGTCATCGAAGGTGGGAGCGGGAAGCGCTTGCATCGGCGAAACTCTCCTGGAGCGATGGCGAAGCAGCCATTCTCCCAGCTTCATCCACGCTTTGGAACAGTGCTCGCGCGAGCGCGCGACACCTGCGAGGAAACACGGCGGAAAGCAAAACCAGCGATACAAATGGAAGCGGCGTAACCCGGCACAAGCCGGTGTTACGCCGTCGAGGTTCCCGCGCGCGTCACACGCGCCCGCGCTTCTTAATGACGATAGTACGGGTGCCCGTACCAGCCGCGATAGTAGCCACGGTAGCCGTGGTAGTAGCCACGATAATAAGGATGGCCATAGCCGTAATAGCCTCCGACCACTACTGGAGCGGGGGCGACGACAACCGGCGGCGCATACACCGGCGGAGGCGGCGGCGCGTAATAGACGGGCGGCGGCGCCGCGTACACCGGATAGGCCGGCGCGATCGGCACCCCAAGGCCGATACCAACGGAAACACCTGCCTCCGCAGCCCCGGCAAGTCCCAAGCCGAGTGCGGCTGCAACGACGAATGGAACGATCTTTTTCACTTCTATTCTCCTAGCGCGGCCTGCCAAGGTCGCCGACTGCGCATGCCGCGCATGCTGTGGAATCAATGTATCTAAAAAGCCCCGGCCGAACTGTTCGCATTTGTTGCAAATTGCAAGGGCAAGCCGAAGCGTTTTGCCGGGCGCCGCACGTGCGCGCCCACGCGCCGTCGCGGCGACAGCCAAAGGAGCCGTGAATCAAGGGGTTGCACGCGAGCGACGGGCCGCGGGTGATAGGTCTGATCGAACGCGAGGGGCTAGAGTTCGCGCATCGGTAAACTTTAATTACAAATTCGCTTCAATCCTGACAGCCGGGAGGAATTTCCCAATAAAAAAATGCCCGGCTCAATGGCTCGAGCCGGGCACTTTCTCACCTGCGAAGACCGCGCGACTAGCCGACCTTCACGTACACGAATTCGCGGGACACATTGGGCGGCACATACGCGCCGCTGATCCGCACGCGCGGCGTCAGGCGCTTTTTCTGATCCCACCAGCGACGGCGCTGGGCGTGCGTCAGGAACCGCAAGTGTTTTCGGTAAGAAAAAATACTCATCGCTACCCCTCCCGATTTTCTGACTACGAACGAAGTACGAAAATACGACCGTCAAAACCGGCTCATCGACCACTGTTCCTGTCACTACGATTGTGAGCAGTTTTCACACCCGTGGGCGTCGCGCCGCCCGATGACCAACCGGTGGCGCCATATCGCCCGCAAACTCATCCGACGACAGCTGTCGAGCCGCGCAAGGGGCAGGATCGCGCCCGCGCTTTGCGGATGCGAGATACTGCTGCTTTCCCATTCACACGATCCGTCTGGAGCAGGTGACCATGTCCCAGTCTTCCTTGCCGCGCGTCGGCTTCATCGGCGCGGGGCGGCTTGCGCGCTGTCTCGCGCTCGCGTTCGCGCGCGCCGGCTACCCGGTCACCGCGGTGGCGAGCCGCTCGGCCGATTCCGCGCGCCGGCTCGCCGCCCAGATCGCACACTGCATGGCCTCTGACGACCCGCAACAAGTCGTCGACGCTGCCGATATCGTTTTTTTAGCCGTTCCCGACGATAGCATCGGTACGACAGCGCACACACTCCGCTTTGGCGGCGATGCGGCAAGCCACCCCGGCAAGGCGCTCGTGCACTGCAGCGGCGCGTCGCCGGTCGAATTGCTGGCGCCGGCGCGCGATCAGGGTGCGGCGATCGGCGGCTTTCATCCGCTGTATCTATTTAGCGGCGAGCTCGCGGATCTCGAGCGGATCGACGGCTGTTCGGTGACGATCGAAGCCGACGGCGAACTGAAGGAGACACTGACCGCGCTCGCGCTCGCGCTGCGCTGCCATCCGCTGTCGATTCCGCCGGGCGGCCGCATGCTGTATCACGCCGCCGCGCACTACGCGGCGAGCTTTGCGCTTTGCAGCCTCGCCGAATGCGTCGCGTTGTGGCGCACGCTCGGCTTCGCCGAGGACGATGCGCTGCGCGCGCTTCTGCCGATGCTCGCCGGCACGATCGAAACGGCGCGCGACAAGGGCCTGCCGAACGCGCTCGCGGGGCCGGTATCGCGCGGCGACGCGGGTGTCGTCGAGAAGCAGCTGGCGCTGCTCGAAAGCTTCGACGGCGACCATGCCGCGCTCTACGGTCTGCTGACGCGCCGCGCGGTCAACCTCGCCCGACGGCGTGCCGCGCCGCCCGCGACGATTGAAGCGATCTCCGAAGCTGTGGAAGAATCGCTGGGCCGCTCGCTGAATCAGGCGGCAGCAGGTGCAAGCGTCAAGTAAGCCGTGATAATGTGACGTCCGGCGCCCCGGGCGAAGCAGATGCGAACCACGCGACGACCCGCGCCGCGCCTCGGGATCAACAGACGAGAACGCACAATGATCAAGGTCAGCATCCTCTACCCGTACCGGGAAAATGGCCGCTTCGACATGGACTACTACTGCGCGACCCATATGCCGCTCGCGGCGAAGCTGTTCGGGCCGGCGCTGAAAGGCTGGTCGGTCGACGCGGGCCTGAACGCCGGGCCGCCCGGCACGCCGCCTCCTTACGTGGCCGCGGGTCACTTCCTGTTCGACAGCGCGGACGATTTCTATGAAGTGTTCAAGCCCGCGTCCGAGCAACTATTGGCGGATATCCCGAACTACACGGACGGCGGCAATGGCACGATCCTGATCAGCGAGGTCCGGACTTCCGTGTGATGCCGGACAGACAACCACCGGCAGGCGGTGCGCAATGGCGTCGAACCTCCGGTTGGCTAACCAGGTAAATTCAGAAAACCGCCGGCGCGCACCGATCTTGCGACGCCGGCAGCCCGCGGCCCGCCGGTGGCCGTTATCAGAAGCATAAGGACACGAGATGTTTGGCGATATCGCCCGTTTTCTGCTCAATACCATTTTCACGCTGTTCGGCGCCGCGCTGCTGTTACGCGCGTGGCTGCAGGTCGTGCGCCTGCCGCCGTACAACCCGGTCTCGAACGCCGTGCTGCAGGCGACCAACTGGATCGTGCTGCCGCTGCGGCACATTCTGCCGAGCACGCGCAGGATCGACTGGGCGAGCGTGGCCGCGACGCTGATCGCCGCGATTATCTACGTCGTCCTGATGATCGTGATGACCGGCGCCGATCCGCTGACGCTCGTGCCGACGCTGCTGATCGTCGCGGTGCTGACCGCGATCAAGTGGGCGCTCAATCTGGTCATCTGGATGACGATCCTGATGGCGCTGCTGTCGTGGCTCAATCCGCGCTCGCCGGCGATGCCGATTCTGTATCAGCTGACGGCGCCATTTCTGAATCCGCTGCGCCGCGTGCTGCCGAAATTCGGCGGTATCGATCTGTCGCCGATCCTGCTGTTCGTGATCGTGCAGGTGCTGCAGATGGTCGTCACGCGCGCGGCGGTTCAGCTGACTTATTTTGTGATCTGAGCTGATCGCGCTCGAGACGCCGCCGCTTGCGACTGCATGCGGCGGCGTTTTCGTGTCTGCTGATCGCCGTGGCGGCTTCGACCGCCTCAGGCGGTCAATTTCCGGATCGCCAGGCTCGGTCGCGAGCCGTGGATCAGAACGTACTCCAGTCACTCTGCGCTGCCGGGGTCGCCGCCACGCGCTCGCGCGCAGGCAAGGCCGCCGCGGCCTGAGGCAACGCCGGCTGGTCGACACGCAGGCGCGCCGACGCTCGAGTGGGCGCCGGCGCCGGCTTTGGCAAGGCCGCCGCAAAGGCCCGGCTCTCCGCCGTCCGGAACACCGACACCGTCTGCTTCATCTTGCGCGCCTGCGCTTCGAGCGATTGCGCAGCCGCCGCGGCCTGTTCGACGAGGGCCGCGTTCTGCTGCGTGGTCTCGTCCATCTGCGTGACGGCCTGGCCGACCTGGTGAATGCTGCGGTTCTGCTCTTCGGAGGCCGTCGCGATCTCGCCGACGATATTCGACACGCGATGAATCGCGTCCTTGATATCCGCCATCGTCGTGCTGACTTCGGCCGCCTGCTGCGTGCCGCCCTCGATTATCGCAACCGACGTCGTGATCATCTCCTTGATCTCCTTCGCCGCGCTGGCCGAGCGCTGCGCGAGGTTACGCACCTCGCTCGCGACCACCGCGAAACCGCGCCCCTGCTCGCCCGCGCGCGCCGCCTCGACCGCCGCGTTCAACGCGAGAATATTCGTCTGGAACGCGATGCCTTCGATCACGCCGGTAATCTCCGAGATCTTCGTCGAGCTGCCGCTGATCTCGCCGATCGTGCGCACCATGCCCTCGACCGCCGTGTTGCCGGTGTTGACGACCTGTGCGGCCTGAGTCGCGAGCGCGCTCGCGTTTCGTGCGTTGTCGCTGTTGCGGCCGACGGTCTGCGTCAACTCCGACATGCTCGCCGCGGTCTGTTCGAGCGAAGCGGCCTGCTCTTCGGTGCGCGCGGACAGATCGATGTTGCCGCTCGCGATCTGCTGCGAAGCGATGCTGACCGACTCGGCGCTTTCGCGGATCGAGCCGATCGTCGACGCGAGACGCTCCTGCATGTGCGCGACCGCGCGCAGGATGCTGCGCTCATCGGCCGCGCCGGTGTTCAGGCGCTGGCTCAAGTCGCCGCCCGCGATCTGCTCGACGACCTTCGCGACTTCGGCCGGTTCGCCGCCGATCTGCCGCACGACCGCCCGCGTCACCAGCAGCCCCAAGCCGATCGCAATCGCGACGCCGACGAGCGCGCAGCTCGCGATCCACCAAGTCACCGAGCGAACCATGTCGACGCCGTTCGCGACGCGCTGTCTGGCCAACTCATCCCGGACGTCCGACAGCTTGATCATCAATGTGCGCAGCTTGACGTGCAGCGGGTCGGTGGTCGATTTGAGCTCGGCGAGCGCGCCGGTCTGATCGCCCTGGTCGGCCAGCGCCATCACCTTCGAGACCGAGCTCATATAGGCCGGATAGGCGGCGTCGAAGTCGCTCAGCAATTGCTTTTGCGCGTCGGTGGTCGCGTGCTTGCGCTCGTAGTCGAACGCGGCCAGGATCGCCGCTTCACCGCCGTGATTCAGGCGCACCGTATCGGCGCGACCCGCCGGCTCCGGATTCAGGATGTACGAATAGAGGCGGCGGAAGTGCGAGGCCGCCTGCCACGCGGCGGTGCCGTCGTCGCGCACCGGCACGAATTCGCGGTCGTACATTTCGGTTTGCATCGTCGCGACTTCGCGCACCTTCAGAACACCGACCGTGCCGACGATGGCCGTCACCAACGCGCACAGCATCAACGAGCCGACAAGCTTGTGGCTCAGTTTCAGATTGGAAAACCACTGCATCTTGGGAAAGTCTCTTGAACAGGATGGGGAGCGCCGGGGGCGTGCCGGCTTGCGGGTGTGCAAGCGCACGGTGTTGGGCAGCACACGGGTTAACGGCAGGCGCAGACGCCATCTGAAGACGCGCGCTGTTCTGGCCGTCAACGCGAACAGGCGGGCGGGCTGTTCGTGCGCGCGAACCATACCCCTGCCCAAACCGCCCAAAAGCCTGTAAAATCGCGAGTTCCGCGGGCGTCGTATAATGGTAATACCCTAGCTTCCCAAGCTAGAGCCGTGGGTTCGATTCCCATCGCCCGCTCCACTTTCCTGCTGACTATTCAGCGGAAGCTAGCAAGAGCCGCCTCCCTGAAGGCGGCTTTTTTGTAGTGGCAACGGCCCGGCACAGCGCGCAAGCCGCGCAGCCCTCACCCTTGCAGCAGCATCGACGATGATCCACGATCCAAACGACTCCGGTCTCCCGAACGACTCCCCGACTCCCACGAGCGCAGCAGACCAGTCCACCCGCGACGAGACGAACGACTTCGACGGCACGCCCGGTGCGACACCGGCAGACACGCTTCATCACCGCCGCATCCGCAGCTTCGTCACGCGCGCGGGTCGCGTGTCGACCGGCCAGCGCCGCGCGCTCGATGAGTTCGGCCCGCGCTTCGTCGTGCCCTACGCGCCGCAGCAGCCCGACTGGACCGGCGTGTTCGGCCGCGAAGCGCCGCGCGTGCTGGAGATCGGCTTCGGCATGGGCGCCACCACCGCGGAGATCGCCGCACAGCGTCCCGGCGACGACTTCCTCGGCGTCGAAGTCCACGAGCCCGGCGTCGGCGCGCTGCTGAAGCTGATCGGCGAGCAGTCGCTGACGAACATCCGCATCATCCAGCACGACGCGGTCGAAGTGCTCGAACACATGATCGCGCCCGACAGCCTGGACGGCGTGCACATCTTCTTCCCCGATCCGTGGCACAAGGCGCGCCACCACAAACGCCGGCTGATCCAGCCGAAGTTCGTCGCGCTGCTCGTGTCGCGTCTGAAGCCGGGTGCGTATCTGCATTGCGCGACCGACTGGCAGAACTACGCCGAACAGATGCTCGAAGTGCTCGGTGCCAATCCGCTGCTCGAAAACACCGCCGACACCTACGCACCGCGGCCCGACTATCGTCCGGTGACGAAGTTCGAGCGGCGCGGCCTGCGGCTCGGCCACGGCGTGTGGGACCTGGTATTCCGCAAGCGCGCCGCCGCGTAACGCGACGAAACGGCAAGCCAACGAAAAAAGGTCCGCATTCGCGGACCTTTTTTCATCGCACGGCCAGCCTCAATCGGCCCAGCTCAACCCGCCGCTATAACCGATCAGCAGGATCAGCAGACCGAAGCCGATCCGATACCACGCGAACACCGTGAAGTCGTGCGACGCGACGTAGCGCAGCAGCCAGCGAATGCAAATGAACGCACTGACGAACGCAGCCGCGAAGCCGAGCGCGAAGCTGCCGAGCGCGTCGGTGGTAAGCAGATTCCAGTCCTTGTACAGCTCGTAGGCGGTCGCGCCGAAGATGATCGGGATCGCGAGAAAGAAGGAAAACTCGATCGCGGCGCGGCGCTCGATGCCGAACAGCATGCCGCCGATGATCGTCGAGCCCGAGCGCGAGGTCCCCGGAATCAGCGCGAAGCACTGCGCGAGGCCGACTTTCAATGCATCGAGCGGGCTCAGATCGTCGATGCTGCGCACTCGCACCGCCGCGTCGCCGCGCGCACGTTGACGCGCCTCCGCCCACAGGATCACGACGCCGCCCGCAACCAGCGCGAACGCCACCGGCACCGGCGCGAACAGCGCCTCCTTGATCGACTTTTCGAACAGCAGGCCCAGCACGACCGCCGGAATCGTCGCGATGATGACGTTCAGCGCGAAGCGGCGGGCTTCGGGCCGGTTCGGCAGACCCACGATCACGTTGCCGATGCGACGGCGAAACTCCCAGCACACCGCGAGAATCGCGCCGAGCTGGATCACGACATCGAAGGTCTTCGCGTGCTCGTCGGAGAAATCGATAAGACTGCCGACGACGATCAGATGCCCGGTGCTCGACACCGGCAGGAACTCCGTCAAACCCTCGATCACGCCGAGAATCAGCGCTTTGCAAGCCAGTAGCCAGTCCATCCGTGCCCCTTATCGCAGTTGGTTGTCGCAACGAAATGGGCCGGCACGGTCATGACTGGCACGCGCGGCCCTCGTGGCCGCGCGTGCGCGTCATCTTTCGACGATCTGCACGCGTATGCCGTTTGTAAGGATGGTGATTGTACCGGGTTCGTAATGGACGCCGGCAAATTGCAGTTGCTCGGGCTTGAACGTGTAGATCGGATAGTTGGTCAGCAATTGGGTCGCGAGCAGCGCCGCGGCCGCGTTGATCTGCTGCGTGTACATCTGCGCCTGGCCGTTCACGCTGACGTTATCGACACTCGGCGACTTGAGGATCACCGAACGGCTCGCCGCGTCGTAGGCAAGTTCGCTCGACAGCGTGAACACCCCGTCGACCGGCTCTTGCAGGAACGGGCTGGCGAAACGCGCGTCGAGCTTCACCTGCACGCGGTTCGCATCGGGCAGCATGCCCACCACCGGATTGCTCAGCGCGACGTCGAACACCTGCGACACCGTGCGCTGATACGGGAATTTGCGCTGCACGGCCTCCTGCACCTGCTTCTGCGAGAACGTGTATTGCGACGGCATGAACGGAAACGTCGGGCTCGCGCAAGCCGCAAGCGACACGGTGATGCCGAGCACGCTGCAGCCGGTCAGCGCGGCGCGCAGAAAGCGGCGCCGGGCCGGCGCTGCGGGTCGAGTCATGCGAAATCTCCTGTGGAAGCCCTTGCGGACATCGGCTGGCGTTGGCTTTGAGGTGGGTGATGGCGCTTATCGCGTGCCGCGCATCATGGATGCGATGCCGGTTGTGTTTGCACCTCGAGTTGCTTGAGCCACGCGAGCGCTTCACTGCGATTCGCGCCACACATCTCCTGTTGCGGCTGCAGACCCGAGCAGCATGCGGGCCGCTTCGGCCGGCCGAAGATCGCGCAGCGCAGATCGTCGCCGAGTTGCACGCAGCGAACGCCCGCCGGCTTGCCATTGGGCATGCCCGGAATCGGACTCGAAATCGACGGCGCGATACAGCACGCGCCGCAATCGGGACGGCACGCGTGATCGTCCACTCGTGCGCTCTTCAACCTTTGATCCACGTCATCTTTCCTGAACTCGAACCTTGGCAACGCGTTGCCAGACCCGCATTGTGCCACTGCCTGTCTGTGCGACCTTTTTACACAAACGGAGCCCGCAGGCGCGCATTCAAACTGAAAACTCCCGAATGGCCTTGCACACGCGATACGCCGCGAGAGCCGCCCACCGTCCGATACCGCTCATGTCCCTAGCCGACACCCTGTTCCGCCCCGACCTGCTCGCGCGCTACAGCGCGAATGGTCCCCGGTATACGTCCTATCCGACCGCGCCGCAGTTCCGCGAATCGTTCGACACCGCCGACTACCGCCGCGCCGCCGCCGATCCGGGTGCCGCTTCGACCGATCTATCGCTGTACTTCCATATTCCGTTTTGCGACACCGTGTGCTTCTACTGCGGCTGCAACAAGGTCGTGACGAAAAACCGCGCGCACGCGCGGCCGTACCTCGAGCGGCTCAAACGCGAAATCGGCTTGCAGGCTGCGTGTTTCGATACCCAGCGGCCCGTGTCGCAACTGCATTGGGGCGGCGGCACGCCGACGTTTTTGTCGCATGACGAGATGACGGAATTGATGGCCGCAACGCGCGAGCACTTCAATCTGCTGCCCGACGATCAAGCCGAATATTCGATCGAGGTCGATCCGCGCGAGGCGTCGCCCGACACGATCGCGCTGCTGCGCCATCTCGGCTTCAACCGGCTGAGCCTCGGCGTGCAGGACTTCGATCCGCGCGTGCAGCAGGCGATCAATCGCATCCAGCCGTTCGAGATGACCGCGTCGGTGATGCAAGCGGCGCGCGCGCACGGTTTTCATTCGATCGGCGTCGATCTGATTTACGGCCTGCCGCATCAAACGGTCGCGAGCTTCAGCCGCACGCTCGACACGATGCTCGAACTCGCGCCGGACCGGCTGTCGGTGTTCGCGTATGCGCACATGCCGCAGCTCTTCAAGATGCAGCGGCAGATGGATGCCGCGACGCTGCCGTCGAGCGAGGCGCGGCTCGCGCTGCTGCAACGGGTGGTCGAGCGCCTGACGCAGGCGGGTTATGTGTACATCGGCATGGATCACTTCGCGCTGCCCACCGACGAACTCGCGCGCGCGCAGGCACAGCGCACGCTGCATCGCAATTTCCAGGGCTATAGCACGCGGGCCGAGTGCGATCTGATCGGCTTCGGCGCCTCGTCGATCGGCAAGGTCGGCGACGTGTACGCGCAGAACGCGCGACAGCTGCCCGCCTACACCGACGCGATCGACGCAAGCCGGCTCGCGATCGCGCGCGGCATCCGCCTGTCCGCCGACGACCGTCTGCGGCGCGACGTGATCACGCAACTGATGTGCAACCTCGAACTGCGTTTCGACGAATTCGAGGCGGCGTACGGCATCCACTTCGCCGACGCGTTCGCGCCGGAGCTCGCGCGTCTGCGTGCATTCGAGGACCACGGGCTGATCTCGCTCGGCACGCGCAAGCTCGAAGTGCGGATGGCTGGTCGCATGCTCGTACGCAATCTCGCGATGGTATTCGACCGCTATCTCGGCGAGCAGACGCTCACACGGTTCTCGCGCACGGTCTGAGGACCGCTCGTTGCGAACGCACTGTGGCGGGTGAAGGCAATCGGCTTGCCCGTCGACCGATTTTCGGCCATAATCTGCGTCTTCCTCGCGCGCTGAACTTCTGATGCGCGCTGCAGTATCTGCCCAGGTGGTGAAATTGGTAGACGCAGGGGACTCAAAATCCCCCGCCGCAAGGCGTGCCGGTTCGATTCCGGCCCTGGGCACCACAAGCTGTTCCGGCGAGAGCCGATAAATTCCGAAAAACCCCGCAAGATCAAGGCCTTGCGGGGTTTTTTATTCCCCAGCGATCGGTTTCGATTCGTCGACGGCCGGTGGTATCTGGTGGTATTTTTTTGTGATATCTGGCTCGTTTCTGGGTCTTTCCAGAGGGAGCTACCACCATATCGCTGACCGATGTGCAGGTTAGGAACGCACGCTACAACGCCGAGGGAACCGGCAATCGTCTCGCGGACAGCGGTCGCATGTATCTCCAGCTCGACAAGTCCGGCGCGAAATACTGGCGGATGAACTATCGGTTCGCCGGGAGAGGATAAAACGCTCGCGCTCGGCGTCTATCCGGACGTGTCGCTCGCAGCGGCGCGGAAGAAACGAGACGATGCCCGCGAAAAGTTGGCGGCGGGATTGGACCCAAGTAACGTCAAGCGCCTTGAAAAACGAGCCGCCAGGCTTGCAGCGGCTAACTCTTTCGAGGCAGTCGCGCGCGGCTGGATGGATGAACGCAAGAGAGAACTGCACGCGCTCACCGATGCCGGCCGCTATGTGTTCCCTGGCGCGCGCGATCGCAAGCGGCCGATGAGCGAAGCTACGATCAATGCGGCACTTCGTAGATTGGGCTACGACACACGCACGGAGATCACCGGGCACGGCTTTCGCGCGATGGCACGCACGAATCTGCACGAGGAACTCGAACAGAAGCCGGAAGTGATCGAACATCAACTCGCTCACACGGTAGCGGACAGCCTCGGCACAGCCTATAACCGCACGAAGCAGAAATGGGCCGACTATCTGGATCGGCTGCGGTCGGGCGCGAAGGTCATTCGTATTGGAAGCGGGAAAGCGGCGACTTAACGAGCGCCCAGTGACATTTCAGGCGTGCCAATAGGTGCGCATTGGTGATGACCTCGCTCCGCTGAGTCAACTTTCAAATGGTCGAAGCAATCTGATTTACGGGAACCCTCTCTATTGCTCTCGCGTTCAAAGATTGACCGTATCCGGTCTAATGGGGAAACTGAACGCGTCCTGAACGATCATCGATCCGGGTGTGATGTCGCCGGGGTCTGTCTTAGTTCGCGACCGCGTACCGGACTGCTGACCGGACCTCCGCGGGTCTGAACGGGTGACAAGCGGGTTTGCTTTGTCTGGTGACTGCTGCGAGCCGCGTATCCGGCGAGTGTGCGGTCGTCGTTTCGTCGTCTCCTGGAGCGCGTAGCGAAGCGCACTGGCCGTTAAATCCATACCTGCCTCCTTGGCCTAATAACGTCGATAGTACCGGGAGAGACAGTCGCTTTCGTCGCCGGATGCAAACGCGAGTCGATCTCGACGGGTTTGCGCTTTCGGCCGAACCTGTCCGCAATTTAGTGTGCGAGACGGTTTTCGGAGTGATCCGCGTGCGTGCGTGAAGCGCTCGCCAAAAGAATAGCAATTTAGTTCATGGCGGATGGCCAGTCGAATGCGGCTCGCACGGACTTGGCCATCACATCACGAAGCGGCAGCCACAGCAGCTTGATTGCCGCCTCGTCGTTTGTTCCCCGCAGCCCGTGAGCGAAGTCTCCCAGCGCCTGCTGTGCGGCCTGTTCGCTGGCTGCGGCGTAAATCGGGCGCAGCGCGGTGGCAACCGCCTTACGGTCCTTGTAGCTGGTGGCCGCATCGCTTCGCCTGCAAAACGGGCCGCTTGGTGAAACAGTTACAAGATAAGTATTGACGCTGGTCCATCCGGCGGGTACTGTTCACTCCGAAGTTCAAGAAGTTCGATTGCTGTTCATCAATTCCTCGCTCCTCCGCGGTATTCGTTGTCCTCTCCCTCCTTGAAGCTTCACGCGCTCTTTAATGGAGCAAACTTTCGCATTTTTTTCTCAAGGATTCTGTATGGATACCGGCACCGTTAAGTGGTTCAACGACAGCAAAGGCTTTGGCTTCATCACCCCAGACAAGGGCGGCGACGACCTGTTTGCTCACTTCTCCGAAATCAGGGGCGACGGTTTCAAGACGCTGGCTGAAAATCAGAAGGTGAGCTTCGAAACGAAGCAAGGCCCGAAGGGGCTGCAAGCGGCTAATATCAAGCCGCTGTAAAGTTCAAGAGCCCGGCCTCCCGCAACGGACGCCGGGTTGCAGCGACACCCTCGCGGAGCTTCGTCTCCCTCGGCTGGAGCAATCGCGCCTGATTGGCATCTGCTTGTTGAGCAGTTTGCCAAGAGCGTCATACGCCTTCTTGCGCCTCAATCTCCCCTCAGGCTTCGACGCAATTTTTCGCTGTTCGACTGCTTCAGAAGTCGGCTCGAATGGCTTTGAATCAGCGCGCCCGTGCACTTTTCGCACGGCATGTGCGCACTCAAATATCATTAAAATTAAAATGCAAAACAGACGAATTCAACATTACAACGGCTATGCTGTCCAATCCTCGGCGCATCGTTTGTCCGACGGTAGCTTCTCATCTAACTTGCTGCTCGAACGCATCGATAGCGCGCGAGCCGAAGGCCGCTACCGGTTCTATTCGCTCGACTACTTCAAAAGTGAAGAGCAGGCCTTGCAGCACTCAACCCAATGGGCACTCAACTGGATCGATACGCGCGGTTAAAGACGACGCCACGGTTCAAAACACCCAGCGCATCTGAGTCACCAGGGGGTGCAACAAAACCCGCCCAAACATCACGCAGGATCCCGAACTGTGCATCACCGGCACGCATGGCTGACAACACTTCTGGCCCCGCCGGTAGTGGCAGGGCACATGGCGTCTTCGGCTACAATGCGGGGCTAGTGCGCTTCGCACAGCACCTAAAACACGCGGGTTGGTTGGTCGCGACACTTCCTTTAATTGATAGTCCAGTGAGGCAAGCGATAGCAGCGGTCGCTGGACTGCACGCCCCGACTCGCATCCGGCCGGCATTGCGCGCCGCAGTGTCTGACCGGTCGGCCTCGCGTACCTAATTCTCGGCCGGGCCACGCGGTGCCTATGACTTCCAGGACGCAAGGGCTGCCCAGCGATTTCATGCCTTCCACTTCCGCGCGAGCGTATATCCAACAACGCTCGCGGCCTCTTCCTCAATGCGGCATCTGAGCCCATGTCACGCCAATTGATCAGGAGCCTTTGAATGGCCAAAGAAGAACTGCTGGAACTCGACGGTATCGTCGACGAAGTGCTATCAGACAGCCGCTACCGAGTCACGCTCGACAATGGCGTGGTGGTAGGGGCGTACGCGTCCGGTCGGATTCGCAAGAATCATATTCGCATCCTTGCAGGCGATCGGGTAACGCTTGAACTCTCGGTGTACGACCTGACGAAAGGCCGAATCAATTTTCGGCATAAGGATGAACGGAGCGGCGGCGCAACGCAAAGAGCCGCATTTCGTCGTCGTTGATAGCGCGATATGCGACTGTCGGCTGTGTCCCGTCCCTGTGCCACGACGCTGCGTGCACATCCGCATCACCATTCGCAATTGCTTGCGGATCTCAACCAAGGAAAAAAAATTGACTACCGTAATTCTGAAACCCGACGAGCCCGTGGAAGTTGCATTGCGCCGTTTCCGTCGCGCGATCGAGCGCACAGGCCTGATTCCGGAACTTCGTGTCCGGACAGCCTATGAAAAACCTACCGCAGAACGCAAACGCAAAAAGGCTGCTGCAGTGGCACGCCTGCGCAAGCAGATCAAACGGTCGTTGCCGCCGAAAAAGCGGTACTGACCGGGAACTGCCGGGCGGCCATGCTGAAGCGGCCGTCTATGCGGACTGTGCGTGGCATCTCCCTGGCAGGCAGGGCCACTGGCACGGGCCCCCCTCAAAAGGCGGGTCAATGTGAACACGGCCGCGTGCTACGGTTGCTCACGGTTATCGTGCCGCACCGAATTGCTGTGGCTGGAGCACTCAGGCCGCTTCCCAGATAGTGCGTTCAGATCCGTCACCGTCAATCAGCATTTCGGCGTAGGCCACCGACGCGCGCCTTGCGTCGCCGGCACTCTCGAAAGGCCGCTTGCCGGGCACACGGAATAAGCGGCTTCGGGGGCTGCCCGTCACGGCATCCGGGTCGCTGATGCGAATCGAAGCATCGAATCCTTCCTCGTAATTGTGACCATATCCCGGTTGAGTCGTGCAATGCGGATACACGAGCAGGGAAATATCGAAACCTCGATAGTGGCGAGTGGTTGTCATCAAGTAACTCCTTTGGACCGCAGCACGCAGCCGGTTTTTTTATCGTTCTACAGATCTGACTGAAGGCGATATACCAACCGCCAGACGAGCCGCACCGACGGCGGCGAAGTGACCGGAAGGAAGTTTGTCGGCTGGATATCCGGTACACGAGCTTCGAGTCTCATATCGGCAAGGGCTCGCTCAGGCGGCATTCCGTTTTCGTTTGCTCGATAGCGCCGCGCTGCCCCGAGTCCACGAAGCATGGTCACTGCCATGCCTCACCTCGCATTCGCTAGCCCATGGCGGACAGCCTCCGTCATTTGTGTGACGAAGCCGGTATCCGGGGCCTGCCTCATTGCGTGTGGCCCCCGACCGTCGCTGCGGTGGCGCCCTGAAGAAACTGCTACGTACGCGTGAACGTGGAGCGAGGCTGATAGCTGTCGTCAGGTCGTCGAAATCAACGTGATAACGGTGCGGACAGTCGCCTGCTTTGAAAACCTTGAGTTTCAACATACGCGCCACAGTACCTTCGGTCAATGCAATTCTGGTAACAGTCTCGGCCGCCCGACGCTGTCCGTTCCACGGTATAGTGGGTCCTCCCCTAGGGAGTGAGCACCATGCCGACACACCCGTTTCTTCTCTACAAGGGGTACGAACTTCATCCCTTCGTATTTCCCCGCACTTTCAGTCGGTCGCTTTGACGGACATTCCCGTTACGCCGAAGGTTATGACATTGCGGTGCGGATATGTCGTCCGGCGGTGACAGCAACCCCCGCCGCAAGCCGGGTCTTCAGGCTCAACCAGCCGCATGCGTTCTCCGACTTCGGTACGGCAAGGCGAGCCGCCCGGCAGCAGGGAAAGGACATCGTCGACGGAAAGGTGAGTGGCGCTTCGGTCATCGACATATGAAAACGCTGCTGAAGCGCGGCCCTAACTGATGTGCCCAGGCGACGGGTCGCTCTTTGCCTGGTCGCCGATCTAACTGTCGTTGCATCAGAAAGGTGGCCAGTGGCTGAGAGCAATCTTCTGCATGCCACGTGCTGGCCGTCGGCCGCGCGTCCGGAACGCTGACCGACATTTCCTGCGCCGCGAGGCAATCCTTCTGTCGCGAGCGTTCGCGAGAGCCTGACGCGGGCTCCGCTCAATTAGCACTCCATGCACACGGACATGCGGGTGTGCGCATCAGTTCGCATGCCTGAATGAATGTCAGGTCGGATTGGCCGCCGCCCCCTGACTGGGCCAGCGCGTAGTTCTTGTCGACGGGAAGCTCGTCCGCTGGCACGTGCACCCGTCGGTCGCCTCCCTGCGCGTATCGATCCATCAATCGGAGCGCTCGACAATGGCGTGGTCGTGGGTGCGTACGCGTGGGCCAGATGCGTCGTTTCGCGGTGGTTGAACAGTTGAGGTGGAGACTTCCTGACTCGCATGTCGAAATGGCGCATTGTGCGTCGCTACCTGACGAGCCCGAGAAGAGAAGCAGTCGGATGCGGATCATCGGACTACCACAGTCCACCGGCACTACGGTCATAAGTACCGACCTGACTTGCACGTTCCCCCGTGCTTTTCCGACGGCGCCCAAAGCATGGGTTCTTCTGTACAAATCTATCAATCGGCGTAGCATGAGATCTGCGCTCGACCTGCAGCCGTTCCCGGCATCCTGATAGTTGCTTCCCTCCGCGGAACGGGACTTTCCCGCTTTCACCCATGACCACTCGACGTGGCCGAACGTGTGAAGCGCTGCCGATGCAACGGCTCACATCTCTACGCTTCCTCTCCTGCGCCGTACGGTGATGCGGCCTTCAAGGTGCCTCATGACAACGCGGTCCCGTCTCTACCGCGGGCTGGACCTTCACCCGCTTGTCGTGGACAGCGCGCCATTGCACACATTGGAGTTTGATATGCAAAGGAATGACCTGCTGAAATGGATCCGGTGCAATGGCTCGGGCATCGTCGACCAGTTTCTGCCGCCCGGCGCGGAGGCGGAACTGGATAGCGTCATCCGTGACTGTCGTCACGAGGTCAATTCAGACGCGTTTCTGATGTTCGTGTCGATTCGTGCGTTGCTGCGTGAACACGGCATGACAAGCTGCGAGTCGGATTACGAGGCCGGACAGATCATGGCCAGGCTTAGCATCTGAGTCTCGCTTTTCGACGCCCCTATGCGACAGCGCAATCGGGCGACAACCCTGAAGGAACCCCTATGCGCTTCAATTCCACTTTGATCGTTGTCGACCCGACACCGCGTAGGGCCGACGGGGAGTACATGGCTCACGCGCGCATCAGCGGCAGCCGTGCGGACGGCACCGGGTACGAGATTCACTCGAGCGGCGATCTGGCCGGCTTTGACGCACGCGAGGACGCGATAGCCTATGCGAAGAACTGGGCGCAGGACTGGCTGGAGGCGCGCTTCGGCTGACAGACGCTACCATTCGATGAATGTATCGCAGTCGTCAGCTCGCCACAGCGGGCCTTTTCAACTGCTTCATCGGTTGATCGCTTAGCGAGTTCGTCAAATCAACCAACCGCTCAGGATGGGCAGGAGCACTGGGAGGATAAACGCCGACATAGTGCCGTTCATCGCCATGCCCAGTCCCGAGTAGGCGCCTGCTTCTTCGCTGATCTGAAACGCCCTGGCAGTACCTATGCCGTGGGAAGCAACACCCATTGCAAAGCCGCGCACGTCGTCACGCCGCACACCAACGGTATCCAGGACCACGTTGCTCAGCGTCGCACCGGTAATGCCGGTCAGGATGACGATCGCCGCGGTGAGCGAGGGCAAACCACCGATTTTTGCTGAGATCAGCATTGCTACGGCCGTAGTGACCGACTTCGGAGCGACCGACGCGACCGTCACAAACGGACAATGTAGCCAGACACATATCGCAATCGCAGAGGCAACAGCCGTGGCCGAGCCCGCAATCAGCCCGCCAAGCAGCGGCACAAGCGCGCGTCTGAGCCTGGGCGTCTGATGGTGTAGCGGAATAGCCAATGCAATGACCGACGGGCCCAGTAGAAAGTGAATCAGTTTCGCGCCCGCGAAATATGCGCTGTAGGAGGTGCCTGTCAAATACAGTATCGCGATCATGAGCAACACGGAGATCGCTACCGGGTTGGCCAGGGGATTCTTCCGCGCCAGAGTGTGAAGGCGGCAGGCAACGATGTAGACGCCGACGGTTGCCGTGAGCGCCGGCACAGGCGACGCGCCCACGATCGCATTGACAGACACGGGCAGTTCACCGATTGACATGGCCCCTCCTCCTTGCGGCGGCAGAATCTGCCTAAGCGCGTGGCGCCGTCGCAGCCTTGTGTTGTGATTGCTTTCTGTCGAGCCTCGTCAGCAACATGCCTGTCACTAGCGCAGCAATCGCCATCGAAAGAATCGTGCTGATAACGATGGCAAGGGCGAGTGCGGACAGTTGGCCTTTCAGCTGCGGCGCGAAGACCATGACGCCCACACCGGCGGGTACAAAAAACAGTGAAAGGTGATTCAACAGTCCGCGAGAGACCTGCTCGACGGCAGGCACGACAGAGGGTTTGGCCGAGAGCAGGCAAAGCAATAGCACCATGCCAAGCACGGGTCCGGGAACAGGAGCTCGCGTGACATAGGCGATCAACTCGCCGAGACACTGAAACCCAAGGAGGATTGCAAACGATCGCGCGACCCCACTATCTGGCGTCGACGCCTTTGGTGCAGCAGATACGCCGCTCTGCGTCGGTGCCGCCGGGCCGGTTTCTGTGCTCATGTCCATGGACTGTCCTCATTTTGCGGACCGTTCAGGGCCGAATCGAGCTGGTAGCTGTCGTACTATGTACAGCCATGACGCCCCGACGATCCAGAGGCACGTTACCCGGATCGTCGGCGCGGTGTCGGGCGGCCCATCAGCGGTCAATTACCGAAGAAAAGGTTGCAGTAACTTGCGGGACCAATGCACGAAGACGGCGAGGGCTTCGACACATGCTGGGCACTGCCGGAAGCTGAGGTGCCAACGGTCGTGCCGCCAACCTCATTGCTGCCCGCCTGCTGGCTTGCCTGTGCAGTGGCGTTGGTCGTCGCGCCGCCAAGGTCACTGTGGGCCGCCTGCTGGCTGTCCTGTGCAGCGATCTTCGCTTCGGCAGCCTGAATGTCCGCGGGATACTGGGCATCGAGCGCGTTGGCCGGGTTATAGCCATTCTGCTCAAGCTGCAGAATCTCCGCCTTGACCTGCGCGCGCGTGACCGGCTGCTCCGATTGTGCGAAAGACGCGATCGGCGCGACGATCGCGGCCGCAAGCCCTACTGCCTGCCAAAACGACTTCATGATGCACCTCCACACAGTTGTTTATCCGGTACTGCGGCGATGCGGGTGCGCATCGACGATGACCAGAAAGTCAAGAACGTCCTTTATCAGGACAGGCCCCGGCTCGGCGTTACGGACGAAAAGCGGGTCTGGCGGCCAGTCGTGTGCCAGACTGACGTAATTCGCCAGACCGACTCCCAGCAGCACTGCGACGAGTGTGAGCGCAACTACGGGTTTGAACTTGCGCATGCGACCTCCTCACGTAAGCACGGTCACCATTCCCGGCCGTAGCGTGCTTCGGAAACATCTGGTCAGCGTGCCAGTTTTCTCGAAGTGCTGGCTTGGGCGCATCAACCTCCTCGATACATGGGATCGATGGAGTCGCCCCCGGGGACGCGTTTGCCGGACTGCGACGGGGTCGGCAAGCCACCGTTGACGCCGCCATTGTTCTTGTGAACCACGCTGGCGTGGTGCAACGGCATCGTTTTACCGCTTTGCGTTGCTGTCGCTGCGCTGCCGGAGCGACATGGTACGTACGCGCCTGCGAAAGCAGGTGCAGCCAGCGATGCTGAGCATGCGACCAAAAGGTACGCGACAGTTTTCGCAACTGCGTGGTAAGGCGACTTCATCATGGCCCCCTCATAGTGGTCTATCCGGCACTGCGGCAATACGGGTGCCGACAGACGATAGACGGCAGACGATGGCAAAAAATGAACAACGTGCGCCACGAGGACAAATCCCAGAGCGGCGCTAAGGACGAAAACGACCCGCAGCGGCGGTATCGTCACGGCAGGCCGTTCACCACGCGTCATTGACCGTCCGGATTAACCACCATCGGATGTTGGCCAGAACCGGATTGCGACGAGCCGCCCAGCGGCGCCCCATATCCCGACGTATCCTGGCCATTTGCGCGCTGCGCGGCCACGCGCGCTTCGGCAGCCTGAATATCCGCGGGATATTGGGCATCGTTTTTGGCAGCAGGGTTATAGCCATTCTGTTCGAGCTGCAGCAACTCTGCCTTGACCTGGTCACGCGTGACCGGCTGATCCGATTGCGCGAAAGACGCCATCGGCGCGGCGATCGCGCCCGCTAGTGCAACTGCCTGGATAAGCCACTTCATGATGCACCCCCTCATGGTTGTCTATCCGGCACTGCGGCAATACGGGCGCCCGTACGCACTGCGTTTTCCGCGCCGGCCGGTTATGGAGACGTACTCACAATAGGAACTCGACAGGAGAAGAAGGCGGCCCAGTTGTGCAGTCATTAACGCCCTCCTTGTGCAAATTATGTTGCGTTATTTCGCCGTGAAACCGTGTCAGTTGTAATTGCGTCGATAGTTTGATGTTCGGTATTAAATGTTCCTTTGCTGGAGAACAAATGTTCGGTGTCGTTTTACGATTGTTCGGCATGATGCCGTTGTCAGAGTACGGAGCGTGCCCGGTTACGGAAGTAGTTCGACGCGGCATACATGAAGCGACCAATATCGCAACTGGCGAGCCGTGCTTGCTGGTACTGCGGGCGGTTGGAACCACCTGCGTGGATCACGAACATTTGTTCGGCCTAAAACAGCACACTTGTCATCGACTTGCTGGCGGACTGCTAGCACAATAGTCTGTAGCTGCCCCTGATTCCAGCCCGGAGGCCTTATGGCGTCCTGTTCTCGAACATCAAGTGATTCCGACGCGAGCGAAAATGTCAGGGCCAGTACACCAGTGGGCGTGAGTGAAACGATTCAGGAAATCGTGCGCCGCAGGTTCGCTGAATTCAGAAAATTCTTTGTCGGACCGGTTGCCGTTGCAGCACTCAGTGCTGAACAGAATCTCCTCGTCAAACGCAAGTTATTGCAATCGCTGTCCCGCCGGTCGGTATATTGGATCGCGCTTTTGTTGGTCGTCAGCCCGTTCTGGTTCGTAGTTGGAGCCTGGACCAAAACGTCGGATATCTATCCATGGTTCCGTGTCGTCTGGATCATGGGACTCTGGGGGCTGGCCGCTCCTTTCGCAGCATACTTACTGAAAAAAACAGTGATGCTCCCGAAGCACGCCGGCGTCAGCGCGGTCGGGCAGCTGCATTGGGCATGGGCTGCATTGGTCATGCTGACATCGTTCTGGTGGGCTGCGGCCAGCTTTGGGCTAATACCACCCACCTACGTGATCGGCGTCATCGTCCATAGCCACCACTTCAAATTTGCCAGGTATGGCTTCATGGAACTGACTATGATCGGCCAGGCAATTACGTTGCTGCTGCTCGCACCCAGTTTTCGTGCGGCTTTAGGTGCACTGCTGGTCGGCACGATCCCATTCGCATTTGACATGGCACCGGGGTTTTTTATTCACCGGCCGGGAATGTTTGACTGGTATACGGCTCAACTAATTGGCTATTGCGTCGTCGCCTGGTACATCTGCAACGATCAGCAACTCATATGTGTAAAAGAGGTTGTTCTCGAGGAAGCGCGAGCTCAGGCGGTAGCGGCAATGCTGGAAAAGAACCAGTTTATGGCTGCCATAAGCCATGACTTGCGCCAGCCGCTCACCACGCTCGGCCTGAAGTTAGGTTTTATCGAGCGATGCGTTAAATCGACCAGCCTGGCCGTAGACGTCTCAATTGCGCAAAGGCAAGTGGCTGCGATGGAAGGAATGATTAACGGGGCACTGGATATTTGCCGCCTCGAGTCCCGCACCTGGAATGTGGAAATTCAGGAGGTAGCGCTGACTTCCCTTTTACGCGGCATAGTTGCGGATATGCAGCCGCTGGCTGAGGCGAAGGGGCTGAGGTTAAGACTCCATAGTCGCCCCTATCTGGTCCGCACCGATCGACATGCGTTGGACAGGATCGTGCGAAATATGGTGACCAATGCGGTCCGTTACACGCCTTCCGGGCAGGGAGGAAAGAACGGACATGTTCTGTTGAGTTGCCAGAGGCGTGGCACCTGCGTAAGGATAAGTGTCTGGGACAACGGGATCGGTATCCCGGAAGGTAGACAGGCGGATATCTTCAAAAGCTATGTACAGGTCGACAATCCCGAAAGGAATCGCGATAAAGGGTTCGGACTGGGTCTGGCCATTGTCCAGGGGCTCGCGAACCTTCTTGGTCACAGACTGGATGTGAACTCGGCACCCGGGCGGGGATCGCGTTTTTCCGTGATGGTCCCCTTCGTGGAACGCATACCGCCGGAGTTGCTCGGCGAGGTTCAAACGGTTGAAGACGGCGAAGCGGACCTGACCGATATGGTCGTGGCGATCATCGAAGACAACAGCGACCTGAGAATCGAAATATCGATGCGCCTGATCGAGCATGGCTGCTACGTCGTGGCGGGGGAATCATCATCCGACGTCATCGAACAGTTGCGCATTGAAGCGCTGGCAAGTGGTCCTCACTTCATCCTCTCAGACTACCGGCTGGAAAACGAGGACGGTATTGCTGCGATTCTGGCGGTCCGCGCGGCTACCGACGCTTCGATCCCGGCAATCCTGTGGTCGGGGGACACCTCGTCAGCCGTGCTCAAAAAAGTCGCCGCCAGCGGCATGAAGCTTTTGTCGAAACCGGTTTCCGAACAGACCTTATTGACCTTACTTGCAGAATATAAGCCAAAAAAATTGACCGATGACGGGAGAAAGAGAGGGCAGGCAAACACGAAGCCAGCACAACGGAGCGAAGCCGCACCTGATTGCCGGCCTGTTATGGCTTCCTGTACTCGAACACCACGTGATTCTGACGCGAGCGAAACGCCGCCCCGGCCCAGAACATCACGATTAGTGGATGAAAAGGCCCACTCAACCGGGCGCCGCAGATTCGCTGATTTTGTGAATCTTTTTGTGGGACCTGTTGCAGCACTCAGTGCTGAGCAGAATCTCTACGTCAAACGCGAGTTATTGCAATCGCTGTCTCGGCGAGCGCTATGTTGGACCGCGCTGGTCTCGGTCGGAGCCTCGCTGCTGTGCGTGTATGGCTCGTGGATCAAAACGTCGGATAGCTATCTTTGGTTCCGCGTCGTCTGGCCCCTGGGACTGTGGGGGGTGGCGACTCCCATGGCAGCATACTTACTGAAAAGGACCATGGCGCTCCCGAAGCACGCCGGCGTCAGCGCGGTCGAGCAGCTAGATTGGGCATGGGCTGCATTGGTCACGCTGACATCGTTCTGGTGGGCAGCGGGTAGCTTTGGGCTAACCCCACCCGATTTCATCTCGCCGCAAGCTCGCTACGTCAAATTGGCCAGTTCTGGCTTCCTTGAGTACACGCTAATCAGCCATACATTTACCTTGCTGCTGCTCGCCCCCAGTCTTCGCGCGAATTTGGGTTCATTCGTGCTCGGCGCTATCCCGTTCGGATTTAGCCTTGGCCCCCCCCTGTTTATTCACCGGCCATTTATGCTGGTCTTTTATACGGCTCAACTAGTTGGCTATTGTTTACTCGCGTTTTTTGTTTTTTACAATGAGAAACACGCATATGTCAAAGAGATTATTCTCGATGAGGCGCGAGAGCGGGCTGAAACTGCGAAGGAGGAGAAGAGCCTGCTTGTCGCTGCGATAAGTCATGACTTGCGCCAGCCGCTCACCACGCTCGGCCTGAAGTTAAGTTTCATTGAGCGGAGCATTGAAGCAACCAGGATGGTCGATGACGTCTCGATGGCGCAAAGGCAGGTGGATACGATGGAAGGGATGATTAACGGGGCACTGGATATCTGCCGCCTCGAGTCCGGCACCTGGAGTGTGGAAATTCAGGAGGTAGCGCTGACTTCCCTTTTACGCGGCATAGTTGCGGATATGCAGCCGCTGGCTGAGGCGAAGGGGCTGAGGTTAAGACTCCATAGTCGCCCCTATCTGGTCCGCACCGATCGGCATGCGTTGGACAGGATCGTGCGGAATATGGTGACCAATGCGGTCCGTTACACGCCTTCCGGGCAGGGAGGAAAGAACGGACATGTTCTGTTGAGTTGCCAGAGGCGTGGCACCTGCGTAAGGATAAGTGTCTGGGACAACGGGATCGGTATCCCTGAAGATAGACAGGCGGATATCTTCAAAAGCTATGTACAGGTCGACAATCCCGAGAGGAATCGCGATAAAGGGTTCGGACTGGGTCTGGCCATTGTCCAGGGGCTCGCGAACCTTCTTGGTCACAGACTGGATGTGAACTCGGCACCCGGGCGGGGATCGCGTTTTTCCGTGACGGTCCCCTTCGTGGAACGCATACCGCCGGAGTTGCTCGGCGAGGTTCAAACGGTTGAAGACGGCGAAGCGGACCTGACCGATATGGTCGTGGCGATCATCGAAGACAACAGCGACCTGAGAATCGAAATATCGATGCGCCTGATCGAGCATGGCTGCTACGTCGTGGCGGGGGAATCATCATCCGACGTCATCGAACAGTTGCGCATTGAAGCGCTGGCAAGTGGTCCTCACTTCATCCTCTCAGACTACCGGCTGGAAAACGAGGACGGTATTGCTGCGATTCTGGCGGTCCGCGCGGCTACCGACGCTTCGATCCCGGCGATCCTGTGGTCGGGGGACACCTCGTCAGCCGTGCTCAAAAAAGTCGCCGCCAGCGGCATGAAGCTTTTGTCGAAACCGGTTTCCGAACAGACCTTATTGACCTTACTTGCAAAACATAAGCCTCAGGAAAATCGGCCGAAGGCGGGTCCTAGTGTTCGCAGCGCAACATAAATCGCGGTATAGCAGAGATCTTCATGACGGTCCCTTGTCTGGCCCGCTTCCACCGCCCAACTCGGCATTGACTCTAAGTGCCGCTTCTACGCGGTTTCTGACTCGAAGTTTGTCGTAGATAACACAGGATACCTGTCTGACATGTCCTTCGGTGACGTTAAGCTCTCTAGCGATCTGTTTCCCCGAGAGGCCACGTGCAATGCAACGCCCCACGTCCCACTCTCGAGGAGAAAGCCCAAGATGGTGCTCATTCCGGCTAGCTGAGGGCGCTTGTGTCGAGCGGGCAAAGCGGAGCAGGACTTCTTCCGGAATCCAGAGTTCACCTCCCAGGATCCTGCTCAGTCCAATGAACATTTTTTTGTGCGCGCCTCCTTTCAACAGGATTCCCCGAGCGGCGTAGTCACGCATGCACATGCGCAAAATTTCAACTTCCTGATCGTTCCCGGGAGTGAGTCCTGTGCAGACGACCACGGGAACTTTAGATGGATTTCCCGCCTGGAAATGCTCAAGTGTCGCGGCGCCACGGTTCTCATCATCCAGATTAAGATCCAGGAATACCAGATCGGGGGAAGGTGTCTTGTTGACTTCTTCAAGCGCGCGGGCAAGCGTAAAGACGGGCGTGACATCGATTGGGGTTGCGCTCAGCTCCGAAGCGTGTGTTTGTAAATATTCGGAAAGAGCGACGCAAAGAAGTTCGTGGTCATCGACCCACAGGATTTTCATGGTCGCTTCTCCTCTTCGGACATCCGAGAAAAGCAATCGATCGCCGCTACGTTTGTCCTCAGCACCACTCTGACAGCGTAGCCAGCGTTGCGGAGCAACGGTCTCTACCCCGCAGGATGTGCCATGTTCGCGCCGTGCGCCGCGGCGGAGTTTCACGCGCTTCTCCCTTGGGGGAAAATCGGCGCAGGTAAGTCGTATTGCGCTGCTCGACCTGGGACGTGCATCCCTGCAAGGAAAATGCTACTGATTTTACAGCGTCCGCGATCGCGAATGACATCATCGCAAAGCGCCCAAGGGTGAAACGGTCTTGCGAAGTATAGGCTCGCGAAACTATGCCAGCGATGTTGCTTTGCACCATTCTTGCCTTTGGCGTGTCAGTACTGACTTGGGGAGCGTCATGCTGCCTGAGCAACCGAGGCTGGCCGGTGTGGTTGGGACTGCCGCGACGTACCGCTAACCGCCAAGATCAACGCTTTTCGCCTCGTCTGAGCGTGTGCCTCAAGCCTCGTGGGCCATTTCACATGAGCGTTTTTTCGCGGTTGACCACACATCCGCTTGACAGTGAGCTGACGGTAAAGCGAACGGGTTCGAGCGGTAGAAAAGTCCAAAAGCAGCTGTGGACGGCGTGGGCGGACGTCCCGCCAGACTTCGACAAGCGACTTTTAAACCGTGGGCGCTGGGAGACGGCTTAGGGTCGAACTCGGCCGACTCCAGTATGCCTCGTTCGCCGATAAGCTTTCGCTCGCTCTTTCTGGCGAGCACCCACGCCCGGTGGTATTTCTGGTGGTATCTGCACAGGCAAAATTCCGCAAACGTGCCCCAGCAAGGCGATAGCAGGAATTTTTCGATTCCGGCCTTGCACCAAACACTCTTCAACCGGTTTCAACGGTTCCCCACGAAGCCCCGACAGCCAGCGCTGAGCGGGGTTTTTGTTTGCTATGGTCTCCAAGGGTTCATCAGCGATTGCAACCCCCTTCAGGGGGTCGTTTGGCACGTTGCCAAGATCCATAACACGAAACCGGGCGAAAGACTGCAGAAGCAGTACGGCGGCGGCCTGCTGCTCGTCACGCCAACGAGCAGCGAGCAATGCATTTTCAAGCACCGTTTTGCCGGAAAGCTACGGGTTCCCAGGCGCATGCGATATCAAGCGCCCGATGAGTGAAGCGGCTACCAATGCCGCGCTTCGGCGACTTGGCTACGATGCGCGCACGGAGATAACCGGCCGCCGCTTCCGGGCGATGGCGCGCACGATCCTGCATGAAGAACTGGAAGAGCCCTTTCCGTTTCTGCCTCAAGGCAGCGGAAGCTTGCTGTCATCGAGCCGGCGCGGAGGATTGGCTCCCCAACGTGCTCTTATCTGTTCCGGAGTCTCGGGAGGCCATTTCACGCCCATCCTGATGATGCGATCCCGGATTTCGACCAGCTTCCTGTAGGCCGGTGAATCAGGCGCGAAGGTATTAATGTCGTCCCAGATCCCTAATGGGAATGACTCGCCGTTAATGTTGTAGGTGTTGGGGTTTGCCCCATGATCCAGCAGGTAGTCAATCTGATCTAGTGCGCGATTTGCCAGCGCTTCATACAGCACTGAATTGCGCAACGAATCGCGTCGGTTCACATCCGCGCCACGCTCCACCAGCAGCTTGAGTGAGCCAGATGTCGACTCTCCTGCAACAAAGAAAATTAATGGATCTCCCTTGTAGACCAGATTGGGATCAACGCCCCCGTCCAGCATCGCACGCAGGAATTCCAGGTGGGAGCTGTTGAGCACGACCCCGAGGGGGCTGCCAAAATCCGGTACGGCCTGCAAGGGATCAGCCCCGGCCCTCACCACCTCCGACGCAACCGCAAGCCGATGCGGGTCGCGCTGCAATGCTTCCTGAAACGCAAAAAACAGCATCGTCATGTTCTTGCGCCCAGGCGTGTTCAGATCCGTCTTCGGTGCCAGTCGCCGGACCTGCTCCATGTCGCCGCGTTCGATGGCCTGCGCCAGTTCGAGTTGCGGGCCGCTAAAGAAATCAGTGGCGGGAAATTTTTTCATTGCATGAACCACAGGGGATAGCGCCAGTAACAGCACCGGCAGGATAAGGATTCGGCTGAGTGTTTTCATCGCTTTCAGCCTCGCTATGACAGTGTTTCAAGTACGGAGATGTCCTCCGCCTTCTGCTGCTCGATGCCGTCAATTGCCTGCGTGATGAAGTGCCGCGACACGGGCGAGCCGCTGCCGGGAAGGAGATAGGGAGTACCGGCTGCACCGGGCAGCGGCGTCCACGTCTGTACCACGGTCAGAATGTCGCCGTTCACATGGTAGGCATTGATGTTCGATGGCGTGACCTGGCCGCCGTAGTGTTCGACCGTCTTCGGGTGCAGACCGGCGGCGTTGAAGCTCCAGCAGTCTTTGCCGCTGGCCAAAGAAGCGGCAGAACACAGACCGCCACCTAGCGAATGTCCGGCAATATCAATTGGCGCCTGTGTGCGGCGCATCTTCCATCCAATATCTACGGCCCGCCTATAGTAAGGCGATGTCATATCCACGCTCTGGTTGAAGTTGTTCGACCAGTCGCTCAGGCTCGTCATTTCGGTTCCCTTGAACGCGAGTGTCGGACTCATGTCGGCACCGAAGACCGCCGCATCCGGTTCGTATAGCTGCGCCCTGAAGTTCGCGCCTTCGATTTCCAGGTCTATTGGCTTCAAGCCGTACTGCCGCAGAAATCCCCTATCCCCGCTGCGGTTCGCCCACCCTTCGGGCACCGGCCCGGACGGCTCGTAGACATGATCGGAGAGTCTGGCCTTCTCCACCGCGACATTGTTGCGTGCGAGCCGTTCAGCCGCCGCCCGCACGCGCCCGGACATGGCCGCATTGCCCGTCGCAATCAGCGCCTTGCGCGTCTGCCACCGCTGCGCCTTGGTCAGTGCCTGTGGTATCTCGATGTGTGGCGGTGTCGCCCTGGCTGCGCGCGCAGCGGCTAACTGGGCTTGCCAGGTGGCCGGATCATACTCGACGGACCGAATGGGTTCGCCGTCCGGATGACTGCCGGTCCTCGCTACGGGATTCCTTAGCGGCGTGCTGCTGTAGGGTGACGGAAACAGGCCATTACGCGGACCTCGAATGGCAAGCAGTTTGCCCCGGCGAACCTCTTCGAGAAGAGCAACGATGACCCACCATCCATCGGTGTCAGGGTTACGGTGCCGCGCGCTATGGAAAAACAGCCAGCCACTCTTCTGGATGCGCCTGACAAGCTTCCGGTCCTGCTCCCACTTCCTGTGATTCAGTCCGGCAATCTCGAGAAACTCCCGGGTCTCCGCCCTGGCCCTCTGACGGTCTGCGGCCTTGCCAAGGCACGCCTTATAGTGCCGCTCGTCACAGATGACGTAACAGGCACCCGGTGGCCGCTGGCAGAACAACTCCACGGAGTGCATCTCAAATACGGACAGGGACATAGGTGTGTCGTTGGTCTATCTGAAGTCGCTGCCGGAGTTGACAGCAGTCAGATAATTACCGTGCGACAGGCAGTCCGTACATGGGCGACCGCCCAAAATGTCCGCCTTCCGAAGAAACAGAAAAGCCCCCGCAAGAACATGGAGGCTCTCCGCGCCCGCAGGCTCACGAACTTTGCATCCTGCTCCGCGAGCAGTTCTCTGATTCCCATTGCACCTTCATGCAAAGCCCTTATGAGGAGCCGCGCCACACCAGGATCGTTCATCCAGGCTGGTAAGCCCGCTCTCGCCATCCCACCTCTGACGGTGGAAAGTATCTTGCAACACAGAGTCCGTAAATGACGAGCGCCGCGACCGTGTACGACACAAACCGAGCCGCAAAGAACAGCAAGACCACGACGACCGCGACCAGCAGCATCTCCAGTCTCGGACCGAGCGCCGACAAGTGCCCGTCGCGCGCTTCGAATGCGGTGCCCAGCAGAATCAGCAACGGGATCAACGCGAGCACCATGTGGATCGGCTCGAGGATCGGATAAGCCACGAGCATCGTCATCGAGGCGAGCGCGTAGTCGATGCGGCTGTCCCGATGGCGGCGAAACACCAGATACGCGGACAGCAGGCAGACAGCCAGCACCAACGCATGCGAGACAATCGACAGCAACGTACCGGACATCGGCATGCCGAGCATCGCCGATAGCGTCTGCAACGCGCCCCGCACGGCGTTGTTCATCGGCGCGCCGCCACCGCTCATCGCCAGTGCCATGCCGTTCAGGCGCGGCATGTCCGACACGAAGTAGTGCCACAGAACGTCGAAGCCGAGCCGCGCTCCGGTAATCAGCGTCAAGGCAATCGCAACGACGCTCGCCATCACGAACGTCCGCCATTCGCGGCGCAGCAACAGCAGACCGGCGACGGCGAGAGGCGTGAGCTTGATCGCGATCGCGAAGCCCAGAAAGAGCCCAGCGGCATAGCCTTTGCCACGCTCGATCAGCGCGAAGGTCGCAACCAGCAGGAAGAACAGCAGTTCGTTGGACTGGCCGTCGTACGTATCTTCGACGAGCGGAAAGCTCAACAGCGCGACCGCCACCAGCAGCAGGCTAACGCTGCGCTCCGCGCCGCGGTACGCCATCGTGACGACGAGATACAAAGCCAGCGCGAACAGCACGATCGACGCACTCACCCAGACGATTTTCGCGGCGAGCGGCGTCAGCAGCGCGAGCGGCGCAAACACCAGCGCGAACTGCGGCGGGTAGGCGTAGAAGATGTCGTCGCCCGTCGAGCGCGCGCCGATGCCCTGCAAGAACGCGATCAGCGCGTCGTGATCGTACAGGCGCGCCGGGTCGTGCAGCACGACGTTGAATGCGTACAGGTAGAAATTGAAATCGCCGAAGGCGTCGGGGACGTCGCCACGAAACTTCGCGACGACGTGCAGGATGCGCAGCGCGAGGCAGGCTACCGCAATCAGCAGAAGGAGCGCGGCACCCGCGCCGAAGTTCGACCTGGTCCGTACCGCGCCTGCGTTGAACATGGTGTCTCTCCGCGCCGGCTTCGTGCCGGACGACCGGACAGAGATTACCGGTTCGCAAAAATCGATCTGTGCGCTCGCCCACACGGGAGCGACCTATGTGGGGAACTTCGCCGCGTGAAGATCAGCTCGCAATCCCCACGCTAGCGCGAGTCGCCTCGCGGCGCCGCTTGATCACGTAGCCGCCCCACATCAGCACGAGCCATGCCGGCACCAGCCAAACCGAGACCGACAAGCCCGGAGTCAGCGCCAGAATCACGAGGATCAGCGCCATGAACGCGAGGCAGATCCAGTTGCTGAGCGGAAACCAGCACGAGCGGAACACCAGCGTCTCGCCCGCGGCCACCATCGCCTTGCGCGACTTCAGATGCGTGAGGCTGATCAGCGCCCAGTTCAGCACCAGCGCCGCGACCACCAGCGACATCAGCAGACCGAGCGCTTCGGCCGGGATCACGTAGTTGATGATCACGCATGCGAACGTCGCGAGAGCGGACAGACCGATCGCCAGATACGGCACGCCGCGCCGGTCGACCTTCAGCAGCGCGCGCGGCGCGTTGCCCTGCTCGGCGAGACCGTACAGCATGCGGCTATTCGCGTAGACGCCGCTGTTGTACACCGACAGCGCCGCGGTCAGCACGACCACGTTCAGCACGTTGGCGGTCAGCGACGAGCCCATCTGCGAGAAGATCATCACGAACGGGCTGCCGCCCGCCGCCACCTCGTTCCACGGATACAGCGACAGCAGCACCGCGAGTGAGCAGATATAGAAAATCAGGATCCGCAGGATCACCTGGTTCACGGCCTTCGGAATGCTCTTCTGCGGCTCCGCCGCCTCGGCCGCCGTAATGCCGATCAGCTCCAGCCCGCCGAACGAGAACATGATCACCGCTAGCATCATGAACAGGCCGTGAAAGCCGTGCGGGAAAAAGCCGCCGTGACTCCACAGGTTCGCGACCGTCGCCTGAGGGCCGCCGTGACCGCTGATCAGCAGATAGCCGCCGAACACGATCATGCCGATCACCGCCGCGACCTTGATGATCGCGAACCAGAACTCGGTTTCGCCGTAGGCCTTCACGTTGGCGAGATTGATCGCGTTGATGATCGCGAAGCACACCAGCGCCGACAGCCATGTCGGCACGCCCGGCCACCAGTAATGCACGTAGGTGCCGACCGCGGTCAGCTCGGCCATGCTGACGAGCACATAGAGCACCCAGTAGTTCCAGCCCGACAGGAAGCCCGGGAAATCGCCCCAGTACTTGTATGCGAAGTGGCTGAACGAGCCGGCGACCGGCTCCTGCGCGACCATCTCGCCGAGCTGGCGCATGATCATGAACGCGATGACGCCGCCGATCGCATAGCCAAGGATCATCGACGGACCCGCGGCCTGCAGCACGCTGGCGGAGCCGAGAAAGAGGCCGGTGCCGATCGCGCCACCCAGCGCGATCAACTGGATGTGACGATTCTTGAGCCCGCGCTTCAGGCCCTCTTGCTGCTTTGCACTATTCATTACGCCCTGCTGTGTGGAGATCGCTGCGTGTGGCCGCTGCGTGTAGAGCGCCGTCGAAGGCAGCGCTGTGGCCGATTGCACGGCCGGACAGCACGCGTCCGGTCCGGCAAAACCGATAATTTTACCCGACCGATATTCCCCTGACGTTCGTAGCCGCCCGCCTTCGTTGTGCGCCGCACTTAAGCGCGCGGATTGTGATTGTCACGGGGATGGCACACGGGTATGTTGCCGGAGTCCACTTTTCAAGCTGCGGAGCTTCAACATGTTGCCCAAACGTCTGCTTTGCGCCGCTGTGTTGTGTCTCTGTTTCGCGGGCGTCGGTACGCCCGCGCTTGCGCAAACGGCGGCCGCCCCCGCTACCGCCAGCACGCCGCCTGCCGCCGCGCTCGGCGGCCCGGTGCGCAACATCGTGCTCGTGCATGGCGCGTTCGTCGACGGCTCGAGCTGGAACGGCGTGGTCGCGAAGCTGCAGCAAAAGGGTTATCACGTGAGCTCGGTGCAGAACCCGCTGACGTCGCTCGCCGACGACGTTGCCGCGACCCGCCGTGTGCTCGAACGCGAGAACGGCCCGGTGCTGCTGGTCGGGCATTCGTGGGGCGGCGTCGTGATCACCGAGGTCGCCGCCAATGCGCCGAACGTCGCCGGGCTCGTGTATGTTGCCGCGCTTGCGCCGCAACTGCACGAATCGGCGATGGACGTGATGAAGGCCGGCGGGCCGATGCCGGCCGGCCAGAGCATCAGCAAGGACGCGAACGGTTTTTTGTGGCTCGACCGCGCGCGCTATCACGCCGACCTCGCCGCCGACGTGCCCGAGACCGTCACCCGGGTGCTTGCCGCCGCGCAGGTACCGATCGCCGCGAGCGCATTCGACGAACCGGTCGATCAGGTCGGCTGGAAAGACAAACCATCGTGGTACGTGCTGACGACGAAAGACCGCGCGGTGTCGCCCGATTTGCAGAAAATGATCGCCGGGCGCATCGGCGCGAAGGTGGTGCCGGTCGCGTCGAGCCACCTCGCGCCGGTGTCGCACGCCGGGGCGGTGGCCGAGGCGATCGATCATGCGGCGCGCGAGTTGAGCCGGCAGCAGCAGCAGTAGGCCACCGCAATAAGCTGTCAGCGGCCCGGCGTGCCGCGGCTCAGCGCAACATGAACGACATCGCCGACAGACAGTTCAGCATCCGCACCGCATGCTCGGCCGACGCCGCACTGAAACGCAACGTCACGCCATCGACACGCGTGAGCGTCGGCCATTGGCAGAACAGATCGGCAAGCCCGCTCGTTTGCACGCGCAGTTCGCAGTCGACTGCTCGCGGCTCCCCACGCGTCGCGGCAGGCGCGCGGCCCGCTTCGATATGCTGACGGACCGCGTCGCGCGCGGCAGCCCGCAGCGCCTCGCGCACGCTCGCGGGCGACTGCGTGACGCCGCTTGCCTGACCGGTCGCGGTCTTCGTGACGACGAAACGCGCGCTGGGAAAGCGCGGCGCGGTTTCCTCGGCGAACACGTCGTCACCCGACAAAACCGCGACACGCGCGCCATATTCTTCAGCGAGCGCGCCGTACAGTCCCGCTTCGCCTAGCTCCACGCCATTGAACGCGACGCGCGCGAACGCGAAGCTGTTGATCGTGTGCGCGAGAATGCCGCGCGTTTGCGCCTTCGCGTGATAGCCGATCATGAAGACGAGAGCCGCGCCGTATTCGAGCCCGGCCATCATGCCGAGCGTGCGCGGCTTGCCGAGCACGACCTGCGCGCGCGGATCGAGCAGATCGGGCAGCAGGTTGCGAAAGCCGCCGTGCGAATCGTTGACCCACACGTCGGTCGCGCCGCCCGCGAACGCGCCTTCGATGGCGGCGTTGGCTTCGAGCGTCATCCAGCGTCGCGCGGCTTCGTATTCGCCGTTGCCCGCGCGCGTCTGCTCGGCATGAAACACGCCGGCGATGCCTTCGATGTCGGTGGAGATCAGGACTTTCATCGCGCGGAATTCCTCAGCAGTTGGGCAAGATCGGGCACGCTGTCGCGCAGCGACAGCCGCCGATGGCCGTCGCGACCGGTGACGGATTCGGCGCTCCACAATGCATCGACGATCGCCTGTTCGACGCTGTCGGCGCACGCGCGAAACAGCGGGTCTATACAATGATCGGCGACGAGCGGCGGCAGCGCGACGAAGTCCGCGCCGTGCGGCACCGTGTACGCGGTCGAAAACGCCAGCGCGATATCGCCGCTGCCGTGGCCGTACACCGAGCCGGTACGCGCGAGACCCGCCGCCGCGCGCAACGACAGGCGTTTCAATTGGCGCGCGTCGAGCGGCGCATCGGTCGCGACGATCATGATGATCGAGCCTTGCTCGGGTTTGTCGGAGGTTGCGCTTGCAGCAGCATTAGCAGCATTTGCCGCCTCAGCCGCAGCCGCGCGTTCGGCCAGCACGCGGCCGAGCGGCGGGCCGTCGATCGTCAGCATCGGCAGACGGCCGAAGTTGGCCAGCACGAGCGCACCGACGGAGTAGTCACGGCCCGCCGCACTGACCACCCTTGACGCAGTGCCGATGCCGCCCTTCAGATCGAAGCACGACATGCCGCGCCCCGCGCCGACCGCACCGCTCGCGACATCGGTACTCGCTGCATCGAACGCTTCGTTGAAATGCTGTTCGGTCACGGCGAGCGCCTGAATATCGTTCAGGTAGCCGTCGTTGCATTCGAACACGAGCGGATTGACGGTCGACCATTCGCGGCCGATGCGCGGATTCGCGCGAATCGCCGCGCGGATCTGCGCCTGCGCGACCGCAGCGACGCCGAACGTATTGGTCAGCGCGATCGGCGTCTCCAGCGCGCCGAGTTCGTCGATCTGCACGAGCCCGACGCTCTTGCCGAAGCCGTTGATCACCGACGCGGCGGCCGGCACCTTGTCGACGAACGGATCGCCGCGGTGCGGTCGGATCACGGTGACGCCGGTTTGCAACGCGCCTTCGGCAAGCGTGCAATGACCGACGCTGACGCCGTCCACGTCGGCGATCGTGCCGAGCGCTCCGGCCGGCAACGTGCCGATATGCGGCGCACGCTCAGCCGAGTGATGGTTACTGGTGCTCATGGCCGATCCAGCTTCGGATCGAGCGCATCGCGCAGACCGTCGCCGAGCAGGTTGAACGCGAGCACGGTCAGAAAAATAGCGAGGCTCGGAAACAGCGCGATATGCGGCGCGGTCACCATATCGGCGCGCGCTTCGTTGAGCATCGCGCCCCACTCGGGCGTCGGCGGCTGCGCGCCCAGGCCGAGGAACGACAGGCTCGCCGCCGTGATGATCGACGTGCCGATGCGCATCGTCAGATACACGACGACCGATGAAATCGTGCCCGGCAGAATATGCCGCACGATGATGGTCCAGTCCGACGCGCCGATGCTGCGCGCCGCTTCGATATAGGTGAGCTGTTTGAGCATCAGCGTATTGCCGCGCACGAGCCGCGCGAACGCCGGGATGCTGAAGATCGCCACCGCGCTGATCACGTTGATCATGCCGTTGCCGAGAATCGCGACCACGCCGATCGCGAGCAGAATGCCGGGGAACGCGAACAGCACATCGGCCACGCGCATCGTGATGCGATCCCACCAGCCCTCGTAGTACCCGGCAAGCAGACCGAAGAACGTGCCGATCACCGCGCCGATCGCAACGGACAGAAAGCCCGCTTCGAGCGAAATGCGCGAACCGACGAGGATGCGGCTGAAAATATCGCGGCCCAGCGAATCGACGCCGAACCAGTGCGCGGGCGACGGCCCCGCGTTCAGCGCGTCGTAGTCGAAGAAATTCTCGGGGTCGTACGGCACGATATGCGGCGCGATGATCGCGATCACGATCAAGAGCAGCACGAACACGCCGGCGGCCAGCGCGACATGCTGCTTGCGGAACTTGCGCCAGAACTCGCTCCACGGCGTGCGGATCGCGCGTTCGGCGAGCGCGGGATTGGCCGCGTTCGGCCCGGTGGCAGTGGTGCTCATGCGGGCCTCACTTGAAACGAATGGTCGGGTTGATCACCGCGTACATCACGTCGACGATCAGGTTGATGATGATGAATTCGAGCGAGAACAACAGCACCTCGGCCTGGATGATCGGATAGTCGCGCATCGACACCGCATCGATCAGTAGGCGCCCGAGGCCCGGCCAATTGAACACCACTTCGACGACGATCGAGCCGCCCAGCAGAAAGCCGAACTGCAGGCCCATCATTGTGACGACGGGAATCAGCGCGTTGCGCAGGCAGTGCTTGACGATCACGAGCCGCTCGGGTACGCCCTTCGCGCGCGCGGTGCGCACGAAGTCCTCGTGCAGCACCTCGACGAACGAGGCCCGCGTGAAGCGCGCCATCACGGCCGCGACCGCCGCGCCGAGCGTCAGTGACGGCAGCACGTAGCTGCGCCACGAACCGTCGCCGACGATCGGCAGCCAGCCGAGTTGCACCGAGAAAATTTCCATCAGCAGCATGCCGAGCGCGAACGCCGGAAACGAAATGCCCGATACCGCGAGCGTCATGCCCAGCCGATCCGGCCAGCGATTGCGCCACACCGCCGAGGCGATGCCGATCGCCATGCCGATCACGACCGCCCACACCATGCTCGCGATCGTCAGCCACAGCGTCGGGAAGAAGCGTTCCGCGATCTCCTGGCTCACCGGCCGCCTGCTGCGCGTCGAAACACCGAAGTCGCCGTGCGCCATCCGCCAGAAGAAGCGGACAAACTGCTGCGGCATCGGCTTGTTGAGGCCGAGGTCGGCGCGCACCAGCGCGACGGTCGCTTCGTCCGCTTCGGGACCGGCGGCGAGCCGCGCCGGATCGCCCGGCAGCAGATGCACGAACAGGAACACCAGCACGGCGACGATGAAGAGCGTCGGCAGCAGGCCTAGCAGACGTTTGACGAGGAAGTTCAGCATGAAACCAGTCCGGCAAATGAGCGGCGAATGAGCGGCAAACGAGGCGGGCCACGACGAAACGTGTGCCGCCTCGTCCGCTCATCACTTGATCGCGATCTCGTCGAAGTTGAACGAGCCGTCCGGCGCGACGTAAGCGCCCGACAGACGCTTGCTGCGCGCATACACGACCTTCTCCTTGACTAGGAAGATCCACGGCGCGTCGGCCCAGATGCGCTTCTGCGCGTCGGCGTACAGCGCGGCCTTCTGCGTGCGGTCGGTGGTTTCGAGTGCCTGCTTCAGATCGTTGTCCACCGCGTCGCTCTTGTAGTACGACGTGTTGACCATCTTCGGCGGCATCGAGTAGCCTGCGAGCAGCGGGCTGATCGCCCAATCCGCCTCGCCGGTCGACGACGACCAGCCCGCGTAGTACATGCGCACCGGCGCGGTCGCCGGGTCCTGCGCGCTTTCGACCTTGGCGACGCGCTGACCCGCTTCGAGCGCCTCGACGCTCGCCTTGATGCCGACCTGCGCAAGCTGCTGCTGCACGAACTGGATCACCTTCTGCGCGGTCGAGTAGTTATACGCGGACCACAGCGTCGTTTCGAAACCGTTCGGATAGCCCGCTTCCTTCAGCAGTGCGCGCGCCTTCGCCGGATCGTACGGCCAGGGTCCGAGCTTGACCGCATAGTCGACGCCCTCTGGCACCACGCCGTCGGCCGGCGTCGCGTAACCGGCGAACGCGACCTTCGTCAGCGCTTCCTTGTTGACCGCGTAGTTCAGCGCTTCACGCACCTTCGGGTTGTCGAACGGCTTCTGGTTCATGTTCATGCTGATGTAGCGCTCGATGATCGACGGCGCCGCGATCAGATCGACCTTCGGGCTCGACTGCAGTTGCGCGGCCTGCTCGAACGGCACCTGGAACGCGAAGTCCGCCTCGCCGGTGCGCATCAGCGCGGCGCGCGTGTTGTTGTCGACGACCGGCTTCCAGTCGATCGCATCGATCTTCGGATAGCCCTTCTTCCAGTAGCCGCCGAACTTCTTCACGGTCAGGTCGCCGGCCGGGTCCCACTTCACGAGTTCGAACGGACCCGTGCCGACCGGATGAAACGCGATGTCCTTGCCGTACTTCTTGAGTGCATCCGGCGAGATCATCACCGCCGACGGATGCGCGAGCACGTTGACGAATGCCGAGAACGGCGCCTTCAGTGTGACGCGCACCGTGTACGGATCGACCACTTCCGTCTTCTCGATGCGGCTGAACATGTTGTAGCGCTTCAGCTTGTTGGCCGGATCGGTCACGCGATCGAAGTTCGCCTTCACGGCGGCCGCATTGAAGTCGGTGCCGTCCTGGAACTTCACGCCGTGGCGCAGCTTGATCGTATAGACGCGCGCGTCGGGGCTCGCCTCATAGCTGTCGGCCAGCACGTTGATGAGCTTCATGTCCTTGTCGAAGCCGAACAGCCCCTGGTAGAACGACTTCGCGACCGCCTGCGACAGCGTGTCGTTCGCGTCGTACGGATCGAGCGTCGTGAAGGTCGACGCAACGGCCATCACGGCCGTGGTTTCGGCGTGCGCCAGATTGCCCGCAAGCATCGCGAACACCACCGCGCCGCCGCTGACGAGCGCGCGCAAACGAAACGGAGAGGACGGGAACAGCAGGTTCATGAGATTGCTCCAGGCTGCGAGTTAATGGTGTGACGGGGTCTTTATGGTTGGCTCGTGCTTCAGTTGGTTTGTGCCGCGGTTGCCGGTGCTGCGGTTTTGCTCCAGCTCTTTCTGCTTCAACGCGATGCGGCGCTTCCTCAATACGCGCCGCCGATGCGATGCTGTGCGACGAAGTGATCCGGTCCCACCGCGACGAGCGGCGCGACCACCGGCTCGTCGTGCAGCGCGCGGATCGGGCTCGGAATATCGTCGGCGGCAAGCAGGCGTTTCGCGTGACGGCGCGCGGGATCGGCGACCGGCACCGCGCTCATCAGCTTCTTCGTGTACGGATGCTGCGGCGCCTCGAACACCGCGCGACGCGGACCGATCTCGACGATCTGGCCGAGATACATCACCGCGACGCGATGACTGACGCGCTCGACCACGGCCATGTCGTGCGAAATGAACAGATATGCGACGCCGAGTTCGCGCTGCAGATCGAGCATCAGATTGACGATCTGCGCCTGCACCGAGACGTCGAGCGCGGACACCGATTCGTCGGCGATCACGACTTTCGGATTCAACGCGAGCGCGCGGGCAATCGCGATACGCTGACGCTGCCCGCCCGAAAACTCATGCGGATAGCGACGCGCGGCCTCGGCCGGCAAGCCGACTTTCTCGAGCAGCCACGCGACGCGCGCCTGCGCTTCGGCACCCTGCGCGACGCCGTGCACGAGCAGCGGCTCCATGATCGAGAAGCCGATGGTCAAGCGCGGATTCAACGACGCGAACGGGTCCTGGAAAATAAACTGGATATCGCGGCGCAGCGCCTGCAACGCGGGCCCGCTCAGCGAGCTGATTTCCTTGCCAGCGAATTCGATCGAGCCGCTCTGACTTTCGACGAGCCGCAGCAGCGAGCGGCCCGTGGTCGACTTGCCGCAGCCCGACTCGCCGACCAGCGCGAGCGTTTCGCCGGGCCGCAAATCGAAGCTGACTTTTTCGACCGCATGCACGCGGCCCGTCATGCGGCCGAACAGGCCGCTGCGAACCGGAAAGCGCGTGACCAGATCGCGCACGCGCAGAATCGGCGGCGTGTCGTCGCGCACCGGCGGCTGCGCTTCTTCGGCGACGGCGGCGTCTGGCTGCACCGCGGCATCGGCGCCGTTCGCGCCGGCCTGCTCGACGGTCAGGATCGGGAAGCGCGCGGGCCGATCGGTGCCGTGCATCGAGCCGAGCCGAGGCACCGCCGCGAGCAGCGCCTTCGTGTACGGATGCGACGGCGCGGCGAACAGCGCGTCCGATGCGCCTTCCTCCACCTTCTCGCCGCGATACATCACGAGGACCCGGTCGGCCACTTCGGCGACCACGCCCATGTCGTGCGTGATGAAGATCACGCCCATGTTCATCTCGTCCTGCAAGCCGCGGATCAGTTGCAGGATTTGCGCCTGGATCGTCACGTCGAGCGCGGTGGTCGGCTCGTCGGCGATCAAGAGCGCGGGCTTGCACGACAATGCCATCGCGATCATCACGCGCTGGCGCATGCCGCCCGACAGCTGATGCGGGTAGCGCGCGGCGACGCGCCTCGCCTCCGGAATCCGCACGAGTTCGAGCAGACGCAAGGTTTCGGCGCGCGCGGCCTCGCGGCTCTTGCCCTGGTGCAGCGCGATCGCCTCGCTGATCTGGTCGCCGACCGTGAAGACCGGATTGAGCGAGGTCATCGGCTCCTGGAAGATCATCGCGATGTCGGCGCCGCGCACCGTGCGCATCGTGCCGGAAGACGTCTTCGCGAGATCGAGCACACTGCCGTCGCGCCGCCGGAACGCAATGCTGCCGCCGGCAAGTCGCCCGCCGCCGTGCTCGATCAGCCGCATCAGCGCCAGCGACGTGACCGACTTCCCGGAGCCCGATTCGCCGACGATCGCGAGCGTCTCGCCGCGCTCGACCGTAAAGGACAGATTGCGGACCGCGTTGAAGGTCGAGTCGCCGCGGCGGAACGCGACCGTCAGATCCTCGACCGCGAGCACGCGCTGCGGCGGCAGGGTTTCGATGAGCGGGCTGGCGGTATGCGAGGAAGTCGGCACGGTGATTCCTTTGCTTTGATTTCGAACGCGGTCAGCGATAGATCGCCGTCACCGGCGCTTCGCCCAATCGTGCGAAACCGCGGTACATGCCTTCGGTGTTGAACGGCAGCGTGACGTTGCCATGCACGTCGACGGCGACGAGTCCGCCGCGTCCGTCGATCTTCGGCAAGCGGTTCATCACGACGTCGTGCGCGGCCTGTTCGAGCGACACCTGGCGATAGGCCATCTGCGCGGCGACGTCGTAGGCGGCGACCATGCGCATGAACATTTCGCCGGAGCCGGTGGTCGATACCGCGCAGGTCGCGTCGTCGGCGTAGCAGCCGGCGCCGATCAGCGGCGTGTCGCCGACACGGCCCACCTGCTTGTTGGTCACGCCGCCCGTCGAGGTCGCGGCGGCGAGATGCCCGTGACGGTCGAGCGCGACCGCGCCGACGGTGCCGAACTTGCGGTTCGGATCGATCGGCTCGTGCGGCATCGGGTCGCCGTTGCCCGAAGCCGCGGACGCGAGCGTCGCGGCGTCGTGATCGAGCATCGGACGCTGCTGCTCGCGCGCGAGCTGCCATTGGCGATAGCGCGCGTCGGTATTGAAGTAGCTGTTATCGACGAACTCGAGCCCCTGCGCGGCCGCGAACGCTTCCGCGCCTTCGCCGGTGAACAGCACGTGGTCGCTGCGCTCGAGCACGCGGCGCGCGGCGAGAACCGGATTGCGCACGCGCTTCACGCAGCAGATCGCGCCCGCGTCGAGCGTGCGGCCGTCCATGATCGCGGCGTCGAGCTCGTGCGTGCCGGCCGCCGTGTAGACCGCGCCGTGACCCGCGTTGAAAAGCGCGCAGTCTTCAAGCAGCCGCACCGCTTCACTGACCGCGTCGAGCGCGCTTCCGCCGTCGGCGAGCACGCGCTGGCCGGCGCTCAGCACCGCGTTGAGCGCCGCGTGATATTCGGTTTCGGCGCTGGCCGACATCGACGTGCGCAGGATCGTCCCTGCCCCGCCGTGAATGGCAATGACTGCGTTGGAGTTCATCGTTTGGATTGTGGAGTGCGGTTGGTTCGGGGAGTGCGGACCGCCGGGATGGCTTTTGCTTCGGTATCCGTTGCTTCGATGCCCTTGGACTGGCTGTCGTCGGCCTTTGCGCGCGCGGCTTTGCTCGCGGCGCGCGCCGGTTCCGGCGCGGCGCCGGCCGCGCCGGACTGCGGATCGAACAGCCACGGCAGCACGAACTCGCTGACCTCGGCGGCCGCCTTGACCGAGCGTTGCGCGCGATACGCGACCGCGTCGCACAACGCCTCGATGACCGCGAGCACGGCCGAATCGGCATTCGACGCGAGACGCCGGTCGGTGCGGACATACAGCGCCAGGTCCGCGAACCGCACGAGCGGCGAGCGCGGACCGTCGGTGAGCGCAAGCACGCGCGCACCGCGTTCGGACGCGCGGCGCGCAAGCTCGATCGTGTCTTCGACATAGCGCGGAAACGCGATGCCGATCACGAGATCGCCTGCACCGGAACGCACGAGGTGCCGCGCCGCATGCGACGGCCCGCCGCTCAGCGCAAGCGAATACACGTTCTCGTGATACGGCAGCAGGCCGTGCTCCATCAGGCTCGCGAGAAACGCGCTGGCGCCGAAGCCGATCACGAATACGCGGCGCGCGGCGATGATCGCATCGACGGCGGCATCGGCGGTCGCGCGATCGATCGAGGTACGCGTTGCGTGCAGATTGTCGGCGGCCTGCTCGAGCGACGCGTCGATCAGGTCGTCACCGGCCGCGAGCGTTTCCTGCGCGCTGCGCAACCGCTCGACCGGCGCGAGCGTCGCCTCGAAGCCACGCACGAGCGCCTCGCGAAACTGCGGATAACCGTCGAAGCCGAGCGCGCGCGCAAAACGATTCGCGCTCGCCACCGACGCGCCGACCACGCTCGCGAGTTCGTCGATGCGCATCGTCGCCGCGCGGAACAGATTGGCGAGCACGTACTCGCCCATGCGCTGATGGATCGGCGTGAGCGTCGGCATCGCGGCGCTGATGCGCGCGGCAATCGCCTGCTCGGCGGGGTTCGACACAGCGGACGGGTGATGGATCATGCGAGCGGACAGGCGCGGTTGGGCTAGGTGGATTCGATGAAAACATATTTACATGAAACCCGCGCCGAAAAAAATTCATTTTCATACTTTGAGGGTTTTCACCGACCAAAGCCCTTCGGACAAGGGTATCCAGCATCCCCGATATGCTGCGCCCCGATGAAAATGAATTTTCATCGGGGCGCCTGGAAGGCTTCAGCGCGCGCTTGGCGCCGCGCTCAGCACGCCGCCGCGCTCTGCTCGGGAATGTCGGTCAGCCGCGCCACCGGCGACATCACGATGATCAACGCCTGCACGAGAAACGCAAACGCCGCCGCAACCAGACACACGTCGATGCTCCAGCGCGCGCTGAGCGCAGCGCCCAGCAGCGCGCCCACCGGCCGCGCGCCATAGGTCGCCGTGCTGATCAGCGCGGACACGCGGCCGATCATTCGTTCGGGCGTGATCGCCTGTCGCAGCGTGGTCGAGGCGACGACCCACAGAATCGGTCCCACGCCGAGCAGGAAGAAACTCGCGAGAGCGAGCCAAAAGGATGGCGCGACGAGCGTCGCGACCATCGCGAGCGACGCGAGCAGCCCGCACGACGGCCCGATGATCAGCAGACGGCCGAACGCCACACGCCGCGCGACCGCGGGCGCCGCGAGCGCACCGCACACCATGCCGACGCCGTACGCGCCGAGCGTCACGCCGACCGCCGACGCGTCGAGCCCGAGCCGATGCACCGCGTACGGCACATAGACCGCCTGCAGGATGAAGAAGCCGAGGTTGAAGAACACGGCGGTCAGCAGGATCGGCAGCAGCAGCGGATCTCGCAGCACGAAGCGGGTGCCGTCGCGCAACTCCAGCATGAAGTGCCGCCGCGGCGCGGCCGCGCGCGGCGGCTCGCGCAATCCCGCCAGCAACGCGACCGCGAGCGCCGACGATCCCGCCGCGGCGCCATACGCCCAGCCCGCGCCGATCCAGCCGACCAGCACACCGCCGAGTGCCGGCCCCGCCGAGTACGCGACGCTGCGCGCGAGTTCGAGCCGGCCGTTCGCGCTCGCATAGGCTTCGCGCGGCACGATCGACGGCACCAGCGAAGGCGCCGCGACGTTGTAGGCAACCGTGCCCGTCGCCGCGACGAAGCCGAGCGCGGCGAGCAGCGGCAGGTTCAGCGCATGTGTGAGCACCAGCAGCAGCACGCACAGCATCGCGCAGACCCGCACGCTCTCGGCGAGCGTCATCAGCACGCGGCGCGAGCGGCGGTCGGCCCAGACGCCGAGCGGCATCGACAGCAACAGGAAGGGCAGCGTCTGCGCGGTTTGCAGCAGACCGGTATCGCGCGCGTTCGCGCCGAGCGCGAACACCGCGACGAGCGGCGCGGCGGCGAGGCTGATCTGCTCGGCCGATTGCGCGCACAGGTTCGACCAGGCGAGGCGCTGGAAGACGCGGGGCAGCCGTTGCGCGTTGGACGGCGAAGACGACGAAGACGTGGTGGCGGACATCGATGCACTCCCGAGATGTGACGTGAGGCATTCATCGTCGGCGCTTGGGGCCTGCGGGGCGCTCCGGTTCTTGCGGTGTTATTCTTCGCTCGCCATGAATCTCGAAAGCATCCTCTTTACTCAAGGTTTCGGTTCGCGCCGCCAGTGCCGCGCGCTGATCGGCGACGGCCGCGTCGGCATCGACGGCGCCATCTGCACCGATGCCGACGCCGATTTCGCCGTTGATAGCGGCGGCGCGTTGCGCTTTAGCGTCGACGGCGTCGAGTGGCCGTATCGCGAGCACGCGTATCTGCTGCTGAACAAGCCGGTCGGCTACGAATGCTCGCGCGATCCGCAGCATCATCTGAGCGTGTTCAGCCTGCTGCCGCCGCAGTTCTCGGAGCGCGGCGTGCAGTGCGTCGGCCGCCTCGATCAGGACACCACGGGCCTGCTGCTGCTCTCCGACGACGGCAAGTTCGTGCATCAGTTCACGTCGCCGAAACGCAAGGTGCCGAAGCTCTACGTCGCGACCACGCGCCATCCGCTCGACGACGCGCAACTCGCCGCGCTGCGCGACGGCGTACTGCTGCACGGCGAGACCAAACCGAGCGCCGCGCTCGACGCACAGGCGCGCGACGCCCACACGCTCGCGCTCACCGTGCTCGAAGGCAAATACCACCAGGTCAAGCGGATGATCGCGGCCTCGGGCAACCGCTGCGAGGCGCTGCATCGCGAGCGGATCGGCGGCCTCGCGCTGCCCGCGACGCTCGCGCCAGGCGCATGGCAATGGCTCGAAGAAGCGGGCCTCGCTGCGCTGCGGGCCGGGTAAACGACTAGCGCGCGGTGAGCACCACCTAAGCCCTTGATGCGCCGAAGAAAGCCCGCGCGCATTGCGGTGCACCGCACATAGGCCGCTGCGTTGCAGCATGCCGTTGCTTACATGTCGCCCTATACTCGTCTAAACAAACGACTACAAAGGTTTCAAGGAGGGGCGCCATGAATATCGACGGCACGATGGCGTTTTCGCGCGCGATGATCGCGTTTATCTGCTTCGCGCTGCTGCTGGTCGGTGGATTGCTGGTCATCATGCGGCGGCGGCACCAGTACCACCCGAACCTGATCGGCGCGTTGATCGGCGGCATGCTGTGCTTCCTGTTGCTGGAAGTGCTGCCAACGCTGACCTGATGCCGGTTGGACCGCGCGGCTCTTTGCGCGGTGCATTGATGCGGTGCGGCGCAGGTGCTATTTCTGCGGGGCCAAGTGGCCTCGCGAGGCGGCATTTTTGTTTCCGTGGCTGGCCTAGCCGCCCTTGCCCTTCCCCTTCGCTTCGCGCAAGAAATCGTCGACGCTCGGATAGCGCAGACGTACTCCCAATTCCACCTTCAGTCGCCGGTTCACAAGGCGGCGCGACTCGCGCATGAACGACAGCAGCATCGGATCGATCTGCTGCTCTGCCTGCTCGCGCGTGATGCGCGGCGCTCGCGCGAGCCCGAACGCATCGGCGACCGCGTCGAAATACTCGCCCATCTTCAGCGACGAATCGTCGGACGCGTGCAGCGCGCGCCCGGGCCGGCCATGCGTGGCGAGACGCACGAGAATGGCGGCGAGGTCGTCGGCGTGGATGTGATTCGTGTAGACGTCGTCGGCATCGACGAGCGCCGGCGTGCCTTTTTCGAGCCGCGCGAGCGGCAGGCGGTTGGCCGCATAGATGCCCGGAATCCGCGCGATGCTCGCGGCGACGCTGCCGCGCGCGGTCGCGCGCCGCAACTGCCGCTCGGCCGACACGCGACGTTTGGCGCGCGCATTCGCGGGCCGCGTCGCGCGCGTTTCGTCGATCCACGCGCCGCCGCAATCGCCGTAGACGCCCGTCGTGCTTGCGTAAACGATGCGCACCGGTGCCCGCGAAGCGCCGGTCTGGCACACCCCGTCGGGTACAATAGCGGGTGTTTCAGCGTTCAGACCTGAAGCGCGCGCGCGGCGCAGCCGCGCGATCGGCGCGACCGACGGCCTCGCCGCGCTAGCGTTCATGCGGCCCGCTGCACCTAGCGTCGCAAGCAGCGCGCGAGTGCGCCGGTCGTCGTCGCCGGACTTCTGCGGTGGCGCGAGATGCAGCACCGTCGGCGCGAGGCGCGCGAGCCGTTTGAGGCTGCGGCGCGCGTCGAGATCGCCGACGAGCGGCGTCACGCCCGCGGCGCGCAACTCGTCGCAGCGCGCGGCGTGGCTGGTCAATGCGAAGACATGCGCGCGCGGCCGCAACAGAGGCACGCAGCGCATGCCGACGTCGCCGCATCCTACGATCAGCACGCGCGGCCGGCGGAAATTTCGTGTCGCTTTCATGGTGGGCGCATTGTAGCGGTCACGCACAACAGGTACCGCGCGGTTGATCCGGCGGGTCCGATTTCGATTCCGTTTTTTCGATTCCGAACACTTTATGGCATTTAACGTCACGCTCCGGCAAACCGGCCGGCAGTTTCAGGTAGAACAGGACGAACCGGTGCTCTCCGCAGCCCTGCGTCAAGGCATCGGCCTGCCGTACGGCTGCAAGAACGGCGCGTGCGGTTCGTGCAAGGGCACGGTCGTGAGCGGCGAGGTCGAACAGCGCGCGCACTCGTCGTCGGCGCTGTCGAACGACGAAAAGACCCGCGGCATGGCGCTCCTGTGCTGCGCAACCGCGTGCTCCGATCTCGAAGTCGACATCCGCGAAGTGGCTGGCGTCGGCGACGTGCAGGTCAAGAAGCTGCCGTGCCGCGTGAACGCGATCGAGCGCAAGGCCGACGACGTGATCGTCGTTAAGCTGCAACTGCCCGCGAACGAGCGCCTGCAATATCTGGCCGGCCAGTACCTCGAGTTCATCCTGAAGGACGGCAAGCGCCGCAGCTATTCGATGGCGAATGCGCCGCACGTCGAAGGCCCGATCGAGCTGCACATCCGCCATATGCCCGGCGGTGCGTTCACCGATCACGTGTTCAGCACGATGAAGGAGCGCGACATCCTGCGCTTCGAAGCGCCGCTCGGCACGTTCTTCCTGCGCGAAGATTCGGACAAGTCGATCGTGCTGCTCGCATCGGGCACCGGCTTCGCGCCTCTGAAGGCGATCGTCGAGCATGCGGTGTTCAAGAACATCACGCGCCCCATGACGCTCTACTGGGGCGCGCGCCGCAAGAAAGACCTCTATCTGCTCGAACTCGCCGAACAATGGGCGCGCGAGATTCCGCACTTCAAGTTCGTGCCGGTGCTCTCCGAGCCCGACGCGGGCGACGCATGGACGGGCCGTACGGGCTTCGTGCATCGCGCGGTGATCGAGGATCTGCCCGATCTGTCGGCCTACCAGGTGTACGCATGCGGCGCGCCGGTGATGGTCGAATCGGCGCTGCGCGACTTCACGCAGCATCACCAACTGCCGGAAGACGAGTTCTACGCGGACTCGTTCACGAGCGCGGCCGATCTCGCGAACGCGGTCTGATTGCACGCCGGCAATTTCGCCCCGATGCAGCACCAGTGCAAATTCATGGTTTACACCGGTGCTTTTCTTATCGTATTCTTTCGCGCATGAACCGCATCCAGTCCGAACTCCGACGTCGCCGCTCGCCGCTCCCCTAGGGACGCCGCTGGCTTCGTCACGGACTCGCGCCACACACATACCTGGGCGCAAGCTGTTCGAATCATGAAAGCCACGGCATGCCGTGGCTTTTCTGTTTTTCCGGCCGCCGTTTTTATTGGCCAAACCGTCACCGTTTCTTCACCCTGCTCTTACCCTTTGCCTGGAGCCTGCCGACATGAATTTCAATGAGTATCCAATCGATTCGCTGATGTACATCACGAACCGACCCGAAATCGTTTTCACGCACGGCAAAGGCTCGTGGATTTACGACAACGACGGCAAGCGCTACCTGGATTTCATTCAGGGCTGGGCAGTCAACAGCCTCGGCCACTGCAACGACGGCATGATCGAAGCGCTGAACAGCCAGGCGAAGCTGCTGATCAACCCGTCGCCGGCGTTCTACAACGAGCCGATGGCGAAGCTCGCGGGTCTGCTCACGCAGCACAGCTGCTTCGACAAGGTGTTCTTCGCGAACAGCGGCGCGGAGGCGAACGAAGGCGCGATCAAGCTCGCGCGCAAGTGGGGCAGGAAGTTCAAGGACGGCGCGTTCGAGATCATCACGTTCGACCACAGCTTCCACGGCCGCACGCTCGCGACGATGTCGGCCAGCGGCAAGCCGGGCTGGGACACGATCTACGCACCGCAGGTGCCGGGCTTCCCGAAGGCGGACCTGAACGACATCGCATCGGTGGAAAAGCTGATCAACGCGAAAACCGTCGCGGTGATGCTCGAGCCGATCCAGGGCGAAGGCGGCGTGATTCCCGCAACCCGCGAATTCATGCAGCAACTGCGCGAACTGACGAAGAAGCACAACATTCTGCTGATCGTCGATGAAGTGCAAAGCGGCTGCGGTCGCGCCGGCACGCTGTTCGCGTATCAGCTGTCGGGCATCGAGCCGGACATCATGACGCTCGGCAAGGGCATCGGCGGCGGCGTGCCGCTCGCGGCGCTGCTGTCGAAGGCGGAAATCGCCGTGTTCGAAGCGGGCGACCAGGGTGGCACCTACAACGGCAATCCGCTGATGACGGCGGTCGGCTACTCGGTGATCTCGCAGCTGACGGCGCCGGGCTTCCTCGAAGGCGTGCGCTCGCGCGGCGAATATCTGCGCACGAAGCTGCTCGAGCTGTCCGAGGAACGCGGCTTCAAGGGCGAGCGCGGCGAGGGTCTGCTGCGCGCGCTGCTGCTCGGCAAGGACATCGGCAACCAGATTGTCGAGAAGGCGCGCGAAATGCAGCCCGACGGCGTGCTGCTGAACGCCGCGCGTCCGAACCTGCTGCGTTTCATGCCGGCGCTGAACGTGACGACCGAAGAGATCGACCAGATGCTGGCGATGCTGCGCTCGGTTCTCGACTCGCTGTAATCAGCCACGGAGCGCACCGATGACGACGAACACGACGCTGTCGATCCGCCGCTTCGACGCGAGCGATACCGAAGCGGTGATCGCGCTATGGCAGCAGGTCTTTCCCGAATATCGCGACGTGACGCGACCGCAGCGCAATCCGCGTCTGTCGATCGCGAACAAGCTCGCGACGCAACCGGAGCTGTTCTTCGTCGCGGAGCTCGATGGCCGCATCGTCGGCACCGTGATGGGCGGCTATGACGGACACCGCGGCTGGCTGTATTCGCTTGCGGTCGACGCATCGCTGCGACGTCATGGCATCGGCGCGCGGCTCGTCGCGCACGTCGAGAGCGAGCTGACGAAGCTTGGTTGTCCGAAGCTGAACTTGCAGGTATTGTCGTCGGCCTCAGCTGAAGTGCACGCGTTCTACGATGCGCTCGGCTATCGCGCCGATGCGGTGATCAGCCTCGGCAAGCGGCTCGGCCAATACGCGGACGCAGCCCCGGCGGGTTGATTCGCGTCGTACACCTGATTAAAGAAGGCCGCATGCGCTGGTTGGCGCATGCGGCCTTTTTCATGGTTCTCTCATGTGCGGCGCACATATCGGCGGATTCGGACAAATAGCAGATGGTGGGCAGACGGATTGCCTAGAATCGTTTACGCAAGAGACGACGCCGGGCTGGATGAGACGTTCGCGGCGGTTCGCGACGCTCCCCGCGGCGGCTCATGCATCTGAGTCCCAACGCGTTTGAATCCTAAGGGGAATCTTCATGGCGACTTATGTGGTGCTCCTGCAATTCACGGATCAGGGGATCCGCGCGATCAAGAACACAGCGCAGCGAGCCGGGCAGACGGCGGAGATGGCGAAAACTTTTGGCTGCGAGATGAAGCAGATCTACTGGACCTTGGGGGAATACGACATTGTCTCGGTCGTCGAAGCGGCAGACGAGCAGAGCTTCCTCGCCTTCGGCTTCGCGCTCGGCTCGGCCGGCAATGTCCGCTCGCAAACACTGCGTGCGTTCACCAAAGACGAAATCAGTGCGGTTATCGGGAAACTCCCATAATTCATGCACGGGTCAGCAAGAAAAAACGCGCCGCACGATGTTGCATCGTGCGGCGCGTTGCAAGAAGGAGGTGTGCGAGAAAGCGGCACACGTCCAACTCATCAGCTACTTATTCACCGACTCGTTCACCCACTCATTCACCCAGGTAAGCGGCCCGAACCTTCGGATCGTCGAGCATCTGTTTCGCGTCGCCCGACATCGTAATCAGACCGGAGTCCATCACGTAGCCACGATTGGCCGCCTGCAGCGCGAGACGCGCGTTCTGCTCGACGAGCAGCACCGTCATACCTTCAGCGGAAATCGAGCGCACCACTTCGAAGATCTTCTCGACCATGATCGGCGACAGACCCATCGACGGTTCATCGAGCAGCAGCAGCTTGGGCCGCGAGATGATCGCACGCGCCATCGCGAGCATCTGCTGCTCACCGCCCGACAGCGTGCCCGCGTATTGCGAGGCGCGCTCCTTCAGACGCGGGAAGAAGCCGAACATGCGCTCGACGTCCGACTTGATACCGTCGGCATCGTTGCGCAGATACGCGCCCATCTGCATGTTCTCGACGATCGACATACGCGCGAAGATGCCGCGACCTTCCGGCACCATCGCGAGACCGCGCTTGAGCAACTCGTGCGCGGGCAGGCCTTTGATC
>NZ_JBFPKO010000180.1:0-345 GCF_040948765.1 Paraburkholderia sp. BR10923
GCTGCCCGGCGATGTCGCAGATTGCCGAAGACATCGGCCGTGCGCTCGAGGCCGCGCAGCTCACGCCCTACCGCGTCGCCACCGTGCTCGCGCCGGCGTGGACCACCGACTGGATCACCGCCGAGGCGCGCGAAAAACTGCGCGTCTACGGCATCGCGCCGCCCACGGGCAACTGCGGTTCGGCCGCGCATGCGAGCGCCGCGCCGCAGGAGAAAGTGCTGCGCTTCGTGCCGCGCGCGCTGCCGGCACCGGCCTGCCCGCGCTGCGGCTCCGCACACACCGAGCGGCTCGCGCAGTTCGGCTCGACCGCCTGCAAGGCCCTGTATCGCTGCCTCGACTGCCGCG
>NZ_JBFPKO010000181.1:0-345 GCF_040948765.1 Paraburkholderia sp. BR10923
GCTGCCCGGCGATGTCGCAGATTGCCGAAGACATCGGCCGTGCGCTCGAGGCCGCGCAGCTCACGCCCTACCGCGTCGCCACCGTGCTCGCGCCGGCGTGGACCACCGACTGGATCACCGCCGAGGCCCGCGAAAAACTGCGCGTCTACGGCATCGCGCCGCCCACGGGCAACTGCGGTTCGGCCGCGCATGCGAGCGCCGCGCCGCAGGAAAAAGTCCTGCGCTTCGTGCCGCGCGCGCTGCCGGCACCGGCCTGCCCGCGCTGCGGCTCCGCACACACCGAGCGGCTCGCGCAGTTCGGCTCGACCGCCTGCAAGGCCCTGTATCGCTGCCTCGACTGCCGCG
>NZ_JBFPKO010000182.1:0-343 GCF_040948765.1 Paraburkholderia sp. BR10923
GACCACGGCGGTCCTGGGCGACCCGGATGATCGAACGCAAATCGCTCACCATGGCCTCGAAGCAGCCCGCCTGAATCCAGCGTTGCGTCTGCTGGTAGACCAGTTCCCACGGCGGAAAGTCATTGGGCAACAAACGCCACGGGGCACCGGCACGTACGATCCAGCGCAGCGCGTTGAACATCTCGCGCAGTTCGTAGCGGCGCTGCGGTGCGTCCTTGTTCATCAGGGTCAGGTACGGAGCGGCGAAGTACCACTCTTCATCCGATACATCCGTTGGGTAAGGCCTGCGATTTTTCATTCCGCCAGGATACCAGGTCCGACATAAAGTGCCTAACACCCTCTA
>NZ_JBFPKO010000183.1:0-337 GCF_040948765.1 Paraburkholderia sp. BR10923
GCGAGGGTGACGGTGATGGCGGTCATGGTCATGGCCATGGCGGCGAAGGTGACGGTGATGGCGGTCATGGCCACGGCCACGGTGGCGAGGGTGACGGTGATGGCGGTCATGGTCACGGCCACGGCGGCGAGGGTGACGGCGATGGCGGTCATGGCCACGGCCACGGTGGCGAGGGTGACGGTGATGGCGGTCATGGACATGGTCACGGTGGCGAGGGTGACGGTGATGGCGGTCATGGTCATGGCCATGGCGGCGAAGGTGACGGTGATGGCGGTCATGGCCACGGCCACGGTGGCGAGGGTGACGGTGATGGCGGTCATGGTCACGGCCACGGCGG
>NZ_JBFPKO010000184.1:0-335 GCF_040948765.1 Paraburkholderia sp. BR10923
GTTCATGACATCAATGCGGCCGAAGCGCTGTTGCACGGCCAGGAAATGGATGTGTCCGCTGACGCCGGATATCAGGGTATCGAAAAGCGCTGCCAGGTAAGCGCGGTTCGCTGGCATGTCGCGATGCTACCAGGCAGGCGCAGACAACTGGACCTAACCGATCGGCTGGACGCGATATTCGATCAGATTGAACGCCTGAAGGCCGGCGTCCGCGCCAAGGTTGAACATCCGTTCCGCGTCCTCAAACAGCAGTTTGGCTATACGAAGACCCGGTACCGGGGGTTGATGAAGAACACCGCCCAGATCACGACACTATTTGCTCTGGGCAACCTGTG
>NZ_JBFPKO010000185.1:0-333 GCF_040948765.1 Paraburkholderia sp. BR10923
TTCTGTGGTGCGTCCGCGTGGCGAAGCGCTATCTGGAGATGGGCTGGACGTCCGCCATCGGTGCGGCAACTGCGAAGCCGCGCCTCGACGTGGTGACGCGCAATGCAATCAACGCCGGCGAATTTCCTGGCCCGCGCTATCTCGCAGGCAGCCAGGAAATTACCGTTCAGGGCGGTCTGGGCGACAACACTCTTTCGCACCTCCCGTTCCGTGAGCTTAGCTTTGGCGAAGTCGTGTGCGGGCCGGAAGAGATGCGCAAATCGACACGCATGTTCCTCAAATACGGCGTTGACCATCTCAAACTCAACCTGTCTGGCGAATATATCGCGGGCA
>NZ_JBFPKO010000186.1:0-329 GCF_040948765.1 Paraburkholderia sp. BR10923
GACGTCTCGCGATTGCACTATGGCGGTACTTAAAGGACGGCGTAGTTCCCGAAGGAGCATGATTGAAGCACCGTAGATCAGTAGCGCGAACGATAAATCTGTAACGCGGGAGCAAGCGAATACAGTCCGAAGTGAACATGCCCGTAAAAGTGTCGGGGTGCTCCACGCAACCGACTCGTTAGATGGGGCATGTTCCCGATGTTGAATACGGCGTAACGCGCATGCAGGATGAGGCTGGTATCAAGCCAGCGGATAGAAGGTGGTGAGACGTCAAGTCTCACGAGCGCAAGAACCGGCTTCAGACCATCGCGGCTGACTGGCAATACAAA
>NZ_JBFPKO010000187.1:0-329 GCF_040948765.1 Paraburkholderia sp. BR10923
CGCGCATCTGGCGGGGCAGCTGCCGGACTACATGGTGCCGGCGGCGTTCGTGCCGCTGGCGGAGTTACCGCTGACGGTGAATGGCAAGCTCGACCGCAAGGCACTGCCGGCGCCGGCCGACGATGCGTATGCGCGGGCGGCCTATGAGGCGCCGCAGGGCGCAGTCGAAACGGCGCTGGCAGAGATCTGGGCCGAGCTTCTAGGTCTGGAGCGGGTCGGTCGGCATGACCACTTCTTCGAGCTGGGCGGCCATTCGCTGCTGGCTGTGCGGCTGCTCAGCCGGCTGTCGCAGATTGCGGGTGTGGAACTGTCGCTGGCGATGCTGTTTG
>NZ_JBFPKO010000188.1:0-327 GCF_040948765.1 Paraburkholderia sp. BR10923
AACGTCCTCAAACGACACGGATCACACCGTCCGCGCCGATGCGCTGCCATGGCAAACCCACCACCAGAGCGGCCAGTTGTTCCTGTGTGAGCGCATGCTGCTTTGGTTCGCTACCCGCGCGCGGCCATGCGAACTGCCCCTGATTCAGCCGTCGCGCTGCCAGCCAGATGCCAATCCCATCGTGTACCAGCACCTTCAGACGGTTGGCCCGCCGGTTGGCGAACAGGTACGCATGGTGCGGATGCGCGGCGCCGAACACGGAGATTACCCGACCCAGTGCCGTATCAAAGCCGGCCCGCATGTCCAGCGGGTCAACTGCCAGCCACA
>NZ_JBFPKO010000189.1:0-326 GCF_040948765.1 Paraburkholderia sp. BR10923
CGGAAAACAAACTCTCGGTGAACGTGTCGGCGCCGCCCATGATCTCCAGTGGGCAAGTGGTGGTTCATCTATCAACGCTTCACGAACTCTGCGCGATGACGTGTTTCAGCGGTACTTCAGCAACCTGTTAAGGGCTTTCGAGGTTCCACTTGCTATTGGCGTTGGCTTGTTGGCATAGATTTCGCGTACGAGTATGCGGTTAGAGGGTGTTAGGCACTTTTGCTAAGGGTTGCAAAGTGAACAAGCATAAGCACGGAGAAGACGACGAAGTGCAAGCCAGCCAGAGTTTCGGGCAATCGCTCGTAGTCTCGTGCGAGTCGGCGGAA
>NZ_JBFPKO010000018.1:0-172597 GCF_040948765.1 Paraburkholderia sp. BR10923
TCCAGCACCTCGCGGGCATGAAGGACTCGAAGGTCATCGTCGCGATCAACAAGGACGAAGAAGCGCCGATCTTCAGCGTGGCCGACTACGGCCTCGTCGGCGATCTGTTCACCATCGTGCCGGAACTCGAGCAGGCGCTCGGCTAACCGCCCCCAGCAAGCGGAATGATCATGAACGAGCTTAACGGATACGATTTCGAAGACCTGCAACCGGGTATGAGTGCCCGGTTCGCCAAGACCATCACGGAGGCGGACATTCTGTTCTTCGCGAGCGCGTCGGGAGACATGAACGCGGTTCACATCAACGAGCAGTTTGCGCAAACCACACCCTTCAAGGGGCGCATCGCTCACGGCATGCTGACTGCCAGCATCATCTCCGCGGCGCTCGCGGGGCAACTGCCCGGCCCGGGCACGATCTACCTCGGTCAGAACCTGCGCTTCAAGGCGCCGGTCCGGCCCGGCGACACCGTGCAGGCCGAAGTGACCGTCAAGGAACTGATTCACGACAAGCGCCGCGTGGTGCTGTCCACCGTTTGCACGGTCGGCGGCAAGGTGGTGGTCGAAGGCGACGCCACGGTGATGCCGACAAGCTGCCGCGACCGTGCCGTCGAGGACGCGGCTTGCGCCGTCAGCGACGCATGATAGCGAGCCCCGCCATGAGAATGCCATTCAGCATGCCACAAGAATTTTCTACGGGCTGGGTCAAGGCCGGCTTCGATTTCTGGCGGTTTTCGCCGCTCAAGGATGAATTCGATGCGTCGGTGCCTGACACCGACGGCTCGGACTTCGATTTCGACGGGCCGTTCGCGCGAGGCTCAGTGACCCACACGAGCGCCCACTACCTGCAACAGCAGGCGCAACTGTGGAGCGATGCCGTCGCCGGATTGATCGGCGGGCGCACGGAGTTGAAGGCGGTCGCCGAGCCCGAGCAGGGAGACCGGCGCTTTCACGCCGACGACTGGTCCAGCAACGGCTGGTACAGCCTTCTGAAACAGAGCTATCTGATCAACGCCAGGACGCTCGCGGACTTCGTCGAGGCAAGCGCGCTCGACGAAAAGGGCAAGCACAAGCTGCGCTTTTTCATGCGCCAGTTAATCGACTTCGCCAGCCCCGCGAATTTCCTCGCGACGAATCCCGAGGTCCTCCGGGAGGCAGTGGAATCGGGCGGCTCGAGCCTGCTGTCGGGCGTCACGCATCTGCTCGACGATCTGGGCAGCGGCGCTATTTCGATCACCGACCGAAGCGCGTTCGAAGTGGGCCGTAGCGTCGCCACGTCCAGTGGCGCGGTGGTTTATGAAAACGATCTGTTTCAGCTGATCCAGTACGATCCGCTGACTTCGAAGGTCGCCGCGCGGCCGCTCGTGATCGTTCCGCCGTGCATCAACAAGTTCTACATTCTGGATCTGCAGCCCGAGAATTCGTTTGTGCGCTTCGCCTGCGAGCAGGGCCTGACGGTGTTCGTCGTGTCGTGGCGCAACCCGCAGCAGGACATGGCGCAGACCACGTGGGACGCCTACCTCGAGGACGGCGTGATGCAGGCGCTCAAGGTGGCGCGTGAGATTAGCCGGGCCGGCCGGGTCAATGCATTGGGCTGGTGTGTGGGCGGCACGATGCTGTCGTCGGCGCTGGCGGTCATGCGTGCGAACGGCGACGACTCGGTGGCGAGCCTGACACTGTTGACGGCACTGCTCGACTTCACCGATCCGGGCGATCTCGGCGTGTTCATCGATGAGCAGGGCGTGGCGATGCGCGAGCATACGATCGGCCGCGGCGGCCTTTATCCGGGCCGCGAACTCGGCTTCGTATTTCAGGCGCTGCGTGCCAACGATCTGATCTGGCCGTACGTCGTGAACAACTACCTGAAAGGCAAAACCCCAACCGCGTTCGATCTGCTGTACTGGAACGCGGACACGACCAATCTGCCCGGTCCGATGTACAGCTTCTATCTGCGCAACATGTACCTCGAAAACAGTCTGCGCGTGCCGAACAAACTGACGTTCTGCAACACGCCGGTGGATCTCGGCAACGTCGATATCCCAAGCTATCTGATGGCGGCCGAGGAAGATCACATCGTGCCGTGGCGATCCGCCTATCAGTCGACGCAGCTACTGGGTGGTCGAACCGAGTTCGTGCTCGGGGCAAGCGGCCATATCGCGGGTGTGATCAATCCGGCGTCGAAGAACAGGCGCAGCTACCGGACCAACGATACCTGCAACGAGAACGCCGACGAGTGGCTCGCGACGTCGGTTCAGCAGCGCGGCAGCTGGTGGAATCACTGGATCGAATGGGTCAAGCAGCATTCCGGAGAGCAGGTCGAAGCGCGCACCAGGCTCGGCAATAGGAAGTACAAAGCTATCGAGAGCGCACCGGGCCGCTACGTGAAGCTTCGCGCCGCATGAGCGGATCGCGATAGCGTGTGCGGCAACGACGGAGTGTGATGTTCAGTGCATCGCACTCCGTTTTTTTTCGTCGTCACTTCGCATGGCTCGCGCGCCAGTCGCGCGGCGTCATGTGGAAGCGCGACACGAACCAGTTCGTGAACGATCCCTGTTGCGCGTAGCCGAGCAGCGCCGAGACCCGTCCGATCGGGTAGGTGGGATTGCTCATGTAGCGCACCGCGAGTTCGCCGCGGACTTCCTCGACCTGATCCGAAAAGCTGGTGCCGGCCGAACTCAACTGCCGTTGCATGGTGCGCACGCTCAGATGCAAATAACGTGCAACCAGCTCGGCGTTCGCCTGCTCGAGCGGCAGCAGCAGGTAGATCGCCTTGCGCACTTCCAGCGCGGCCGATTCCGCGGCGCTCGCGTTCTTGGGCGAGGCGAGGCTTTCCGCATAGCGCACGAGTTCAGGATCGGCCAGCGGATTCGGGTAGTCGAGATCGGCGCTCGCGCAGACGAAGCCGTTGAAGTCGCTGCCGAACATCACTGGACAGCCGAAGAAGCGTCGATGAAACGTCAGGTCCGCTGGTGCGGGGTGTGTGAAGTGGAGCTCTCGCGGTTTCCAGAACTTGCCGAGCAGAGCGCTGGAGTGCCGCGCGAGGACGCCGAGTGCCAGTTCGATCGCCTGCTTCGTTGGGGTACCCGGTTCGACGACGAGTTCCTCCCGAATGGTGACCGTTTTATCCGCGTCCTCGACGTACACCGCCAGCGCTTCGTTGAGCAGATGACGGTATTCGGCCGCGGCCAGCAACACTTCGCGCAGCGTGCGCTTGTGCGCGAGCAGGACATTGATCACGCCGCTGCCGAAGGTCTGCCGCGTTTCCGCCATTTGCAGCGCGAGGGTCGGGCACGACGCCTTCTCGGCCGTCATTTCGAGCAGCCGGCAACAGGCGGTGGCCGATACGCGATCGTCCGGATTCGCGAGCGCGCCGGCATCGATGCCGGCCTGTTTCGCGAGTTCGACCGGGTTCAGTCCAAGCCGTCGCGCCACCTCGAAATAACCGCTCATGGCTACCGACGTCACCATCGTTTCCATCGTAGTTTCTCCGGACGATTCAAACGCTGAGTCTTTTTCTGGTCATTAAACGCTTGCTTCGCGCAATTATTGGTGTTAACGCGCAGTGGCACGAATCGCTAAAAGGATGGCGTCCAATCATAAAAGTGTAGCGCTTGATTCCCGTATCGTGTGCACATGTCGTTCGATGTGTTCCAGCGAATTTTCATGCGACCTCGCGATAGCGGAACACCGTCACTCACAACTGGATGGAGGCAATCAAATGCAATTTCTCGACGATTCGCTGCACCCCGAGAATCAGGACAAGGTAGTCATCACCACTGCGCCGTACGGCCCGGAATGGATGCCCGCGGACTTCCCGGAAGACATCCCCGTGACGATGGACCAGCAGATCCAGAAGGCCGTCGATTGCTACAACGCCGGCGCCACGGTACTGCACCTGCACGTGCGCGAACTGGACGGCAAGGGCTCGAAGCGGCTGTCGAAGTTCAATGAACTGATCGCGGGTGTGCGTACCGCTGTGCCCGACATGATCATTCAGGTCGGCGGCTCGATCTCGTTCGCACCGGAAGACGACGGACAGGCCGCGAAGTGGCTGTCCGACGATACGCGCCATATGCTGGCCGAGCTCGATCCGAAGCCCGATCAGGTGACGGTCGCGATCAATACCACGCAGATGAACATCATGGAGTTGCTCTATCCCGAGTATCTGGCGGGCACCTCGCTTTCCAACCCCGCGTTCATGGCCGCCTACAGCGAAATGACGGTTCCGGCCGGTCCCGCATGGGTCGAGGAGCATCTGCGCCGCCTGCAGGCTTCGGGCATCCAGCCGCACTTTCAGCTCACCGGCATTCACGCGCTCGAAACGCTCGAGCGCCTCGTGCGCAAGGGCGTCTACAAGGGCCCGCTGAACCTGACGTGGATCGGCATCGGTGGCGGCTTCGACGGCCCCAACCCGTTCAACTTCTTCAACTTCGTGCATCGCGCGCCGGATGGCTCCACGGTCACCGCCGAGTCGCTGCTGAAGAACGTGCTGCCGTTCAACATGATGGCGATGTCGATGGGCCTGCATCCGCGCTGCGGCATCGAGGACACGATCATCGATCAGCACGGTAAGCGCTTCACGTCGGTGCAGCAGATCGAGCAGTGCGTGCGCGTCGCGCGCGAACTGGGCCGCGAAATCGCCACTGGTAAAGAAGCGCGCGAGATCTATCGTATTGGTGTGCAGTACGAGACGGTCGAAGAAACGCTCAGCGCCAACGGGATGGCGCCGAACCGCCAGGCCGGCGTCAGGAACCTGCCGCTTCGCGCGGCGTGAATGCCGGAAGTCCGGGCCGACGCGTTGGCCGAGGCCGGGCTTCATGGGTAACGCTCCCGCTGAATAGCGGGAGCAGATAGCTGAATCCATAACAGGTCGTCGGCCCAGGCGGGCAAGGCGGCCGCCACGGAGTCAGCGTGGAAGGAGACTAACCATGCTCGTTCAGCATGCAGCGCCCACGGCGGGCGAAGTTTCGGCAGCAAAGACGGATGTGCGCGCTTATGCGTGGGTGGTGTTTGCGTTGACGGTCGGATTGCTGCTTTCCGACTATATGTCGCGGCAGGTGTTGAATGCCGTGTTTCCGCCGCTCAAGGCGGCATGGAATTTGTCCGATGCGCAGCTGGGTTCGCTCAGCAGCGTGGTCGCGCTGATGGTCGGTGTGCTCACGTTCCCGCTCTCGGTGCTGGCCGACCGCTGGGGCCGCGTGAAGAGCATCGTGCTGATGGCGGCGATGTGGAGTCTCGCGACGGTGGGCTGCGCGATCTCGGCCAACTATGGGCAGTTGCTGCTGGCGCGTGCCTTCGTCGGGATCGGCGAAGCGGCTTATGGCAGTGTCGGTATCGCAGTTGTCCTGAGCATCTTCCCGGTGCGGCTGCGCTCCACGCTGACCGGCACCTTCATGGCGGGCGGCGCGTTCGGCTCGGTGCTGGGCATGGCGCTCGGTGGCGCGGTGGCGGCTCACCTCGGCTGGCGTTCGGCATTCGGCGCGATGGCCGCGATGGGGATCGTGCTGGTCGTGATCTACCGCCTCGTCGTCACCGAAAAGCGTCTTGCGCCGCTGCAGCCGGCGAGCGTGACGAAGCAGACGCAAACGCGCGGCATGCGCATGAGCCTGCGCGAGCTGATGAAGGGCTTGTTTTCGACGAAGTCCGTGGTGTGCGCCTATGTGGGCAGCGGTCTGCATCTGATGGTTCCCGCCGCTGTGTGGGCGTGGATGCCGAGCTTCCTGAATCGCTATTACGGCATGGCCACCGGCAAGGCTGCGATGTGCGCGGCGGTATTCGTGCTGGTGACCGGGGTGGGCATGGTGGTGTGCGGAAATCTCGCCGACCGGCTCAGCAAGAACGTGCGCGAACGTAAGTGGAGCGCCGCGATCGCCTTCTGCCTTGCCTGTTTCGTCCTGCTCGCGATCGGCTTCCACATGCCGGCGGGGCGGTGGCAGCTGGTCGTGATCGGCGCCGGCATGTTCTTCTGCGCCGGTGCGAGCGGCCCGTCGGGTGCGATGGTGGCGAACCTGACGCCGCCGACCATTCACGCCTCGGCGTTTGCGACGCTGACGCTCGCGAACAACCTGCTGGGCCTCGCGCCGGCGGCTGTTCTGACGGGAATCATCGCCGACCGGATCGGTCTGCTGGGCGCGTTGCAACTGGTGCCGTTCGCACCGCTCGTCGCAGCCGCCGCATTCATGATCGGCAAACGGAACTACTCCGGCGATCTCGATCGGCTCAACACGCTGCGCGAGCAAGCCGCACGCTGACATCGGATGGTGCCGCGCGGACGGCGCGGACAACAGAACCTGTGATGCGCCTCGGGCGCAACGAACTCTGCGAAGTGCAGATCAAGTAAAGAATTGGAGAGTCAACATGGCAAAGGCAGTGCGCTTTCATGAAACCGGTGGTCCCGAGGTCCTGCGCTACGAGGACGTCGAAGTGGGCAACCCGGGTCCCGGTCAGGTTCGCCTGCGCCATCAGGCCGTGGGACTCAATTTCGCCGATACGTACTTTCGCAGCGGCCTGTATCCGGTGCCGCTGCCCGCGGGAATGGGCGTGGAGGCCGCGGGCGTGGTCGAGGCCGTGGGCCCCGACGTCACGAACGTCGCGGTGGGTGATCGTGTGACCTACACGGGCTTCATCAACACGCTCGGCGCGTACAGCACCGAACGCCTGATTCCGGCCGCGCCGCTGATCCGGCTGCCCGATGCGATCGACTGCGAAACGGCTGCCGGCATGACCATGCGCGGCCTGACCGCCGCGTACCTGATGCGCCGCATTCACGCCTTCAAGGTGGGCGACACGATCCTTCTGCATGCCGCCGCCGGCGGTGTCGGCCTGATCGTTTCGCAGTGGGCGAAGCTGCTGGGTCTCACCGTGATCGGCACGGTGTCGAGCGAGGCCAAGGGCGAGGTGGCCCGTGCGCACGGCTGCGATCACATCATCAACTACAGCCGCGAAGATGTCGCGAAGCGCGTACGCGAACTGACCGATGGCGTCGGCGTGAATGTCGTGTTCGACAGCGTCGGCAAGGACACCTTCGAGGCTTCGCTCGACTCGCTGAAACGTCGCGGTCTGCTGGTTTGCGTCGGCACGGCCTCCGGCCCGATCCCGCCGTTCAATCCGCAGTTGCTGGCAATGAAAGGCTCGCTGTATCTGACCCGCCCGGCTCTGGCTGACTACATCGCCGATCCGGCCGAGAAGGACGAGCTGGCCCGGGACATCTTCGGGCTCATCGCCTCGGGCCGCATCAAGATCGAGTTGAATCAGCGCTATGCGCTCGAGGACGCGGCGCAAGCGCATCGTGATCTGGAATCGCGCAAGACGACGGGTTCGTCGGTCTTCGTTATCTAAGGAGCGAGCCATGCGAGTCGAACAACTGACGTACTCGATCGGCGCCGAGCTGACAGGGGTGAATCTTGCCCACGCCATCTACGACGATGGCCTGTTTGCCCAGATCCGCTCCGCGCTGCTGAAGCACCGGGTGCTGTTCCTGCGCGACCAGGACATCACGCGCGCCGAACACGTGGCGTTCGCGCGCCGCTTCGGCGAACTGGAAGACCATCCGGTCGCGGGCAGCGATCCGCAAAATCCGGGCCTCGTGCGTATCTACAAGACCCCGGACCAGCCCAACGACCGTTACGAAAACGCTTGGCATGCCGATGCCACGTGGCGCGAAAAGCCGCAGTTCGGTGCGGTGCTGCGCTGTGTCGAGTGTCCGCCCGTCGGCGGCGACACGATGTGGGCGAACATGGTCCTCGCCTACGAAAATCTGCCGGCGTACGTGAAGGCGCAGATCGCGGACCTGCGCGCGCGCCACAGCATCGAGGCGAGCTTCGGTGCCGCGATGCCGATCGAAAAGCGTCTGGCGCTGAAGGCGCAGTTTCCGGACGCGGAGCATCCGGTCGTGCGCACGCATCCGGAAACGGAAGAGAAGGTGCTGTTCGTGAGCGCTTTCACGAGCCATTTCACGAACTTTCATACGCCGGAGCGGGTGCGCTTCGGTCAGGACGCGAATCCGGGAGCGGGCGATCTGCTGCGCTATCTGATCAGCCAGGCGTACATCCCCGAGTACCAGGTGCGCTGGCGCTGGCAGAAGAACAGCATCGCGATCTGGGACAACCGCAGCACGCAGCACTATGCGGTGATGGACTACCCGCCGTGTCATCGCAAGATGGAACGCGCCGGCATCATCGGCGACAAGCCGTACTGAACCAGCAAGTAGCTTCCCATGAATTACGAATTGAAACCGACCATTCTGATGGTCCCGGGTCTGCGCGACCACGTCGCCGAGCATTGGCAAACCCTGTTGCAGCAACGGCTGCCGAAAGCGCTGTCGGTGCCGCCGCTCGAACACGACAAGCTCAGTTGCGCGGCACGGGTTGCGGCGCTCGATGCCGCGCTCGCGAGAATCGACGGCCCGGTCATTCTGGTCGCGCATAGCGCGGGCGTGATGATCACCGTGCATTGGGCGGCGCAGCACAAGCGCGAGATTCACGGCGCGCTGCTCGCGGCGCCCGCGGACTTCGAGACGCCGCTGCCGGCGGGCTATCCGGAGCTGGATACGCTCGAGCAGAACGGCTGGCTGCCGATTCCGCGCAAGCGTCTGCCGTTTCCGAGCATCGTCGGCGCGAGCCGCAACGATCCGCTCGCACGGTTCGAGCGGGTGCAGGACATGGCGCAGGACTGGGGCAGCCGCCTCGTCGATCTCGGCGAAGTCGGGCACCTCAATCCCGCTTCGGGCTTTGGCGAATGGCCGATGGCGGAGACATTGATTCGCCGGCTGGTGCTGATGTGACGCGGCTAGCGTCGGATCACAAGGAGCCTGAAATGTCGCGTCGGATCGTGGTGGGGGTCGCCGGCGAACTCGCGCCGGGCCAGCGCAAGCTGGCCTTCATCGATGGCCGCAGCATCGTGCTGTTCAACATCGCAGGCACGCTTCACGCCATCGACAACACCTGTCCGCACAACGGGGCCGCGCTTTCGAGCGGCCAGCTGGAAGGTTGCATGTTGCGCTGTCCGGCGCACGGTCTGCGCTTCGACGTGCGCACGGGCTGCATGGCGGGAACAGGCGGATTGACTGTGACGACCTTCCCGGTCGAAATAATGAATTCAAAGGTGGTGGTGAGTCTCGACGAGCCGAATGCGACGTCCTCGCATGAGCGAGACGCCACAACCAGTCAGGAGACGGAAAGATGCAAGGCTTGATGATGCAGCAGTCGCTGCTGGTGTCCGCGCTGCTCACGCACGCGGAGCGCCATCACGGCGAACAGGAAATCGTGTCGCGACGCGTGGAAGGAGACGTCCATCGTTATTCGTATCGGCACCTCGCGCAGCGCGCGCGCCGCATGGCCAACGCACTGGCAACGCTCGGCGTCGGCCAGGGCGAGCGCGTCGCGACGCTCGCGTGGAACGGCTATCGCCACATGGAGCTGTATTTCGCGGTATCGGGCTCCGGGTCCGTGCTGCATACGCTGAACCCGCGACTGCACGTCGACCAGCTCGAATACATCATCGAGCATGCGCAAGATCGTGTGGTGTTCTTCGACCTGACGTTTCTGCCGCTGATCGAGAGCGTCGCGCCCCGGGTGAAGAGCCCGAAGGTATTCGTGGCGTTGACCGATCGCGCGCACATGCCGAAAGCGAACGAGCTGGACGGCATGCTGATGTGCTACGAAGATCTGCTGGAGCTGCACGACGACGTCTTCGAATGGCCGCTGCTCGACGAAAACAGCGCGTCGTCGCTGTGCTACACGTCGGGCACCACCGGCAATCCGAAGGGCGTGCTGTACAGCCATCGCTCTACCGTGCTGCACACCTACGCGGCAGCGCTGCCCGATGCGCTGAACTGTTCCGCGCGCGACGTGATTCTGCCGGTCGTACCGATGTTCCATGTGAACGCGTGGGGACTGCCCTACATCGCCTGCATGGTCGGCGCGAAGCTGGTGTTTCCGGGGCCCGCGCTCGACGGCAAGTCGCTCTATGAACTGATCGAGACGGAACACGTGACGCTGTCGGCCGGCGTGCCGACCGTGTGGCAGGGACTCCTCGCGCATGTCGATGCGATGGGCGGCACCTTCTCGTCGATGCGGCGCACGGTGATCGGCGGCGCGCCGTGTCCAACCGCGATGACCGAGGCGTTCCAGAAGCGCCATCGGGTCGAGGTGCTGCACGCGTGGGGCATGACCGAATTGAGCCCGATCGGCACGGTCTGCAGCTTCAAGGCGCATCAGCAGTCGCTGCCGATGGACGAGCAATACAGGGTGCAGGCGAAGCAGGGACGTGCGCTGTTCGGCATCGACATGCGGATCGTCGGCTCGCACGGCAATGAATTGCCGTGGGACGGCGAGAGCGCTGGCGATCTGCAGGTGCGCGGCCACTGGGTCACGCAACAGTACTTCGGCGCCGACGTCGAGTCGCCGCTGTGCGACGGCTGGTTTCCGACCGGCGACATCGCGACGATCGATCGGCTCGGCTTCATGCAGATCACCGATCGCAGCAAGGATGTGATCAAGTCGGGCGGCGAATGGATCAGTTCGGCGGCCATCGAAAACGTCGCGTATCTGCATCCGGAAGTCTCGACTGCAGTGTGTATCGCCGCGCGGCATCCGAAGTGGGACGAACGGCCGCTGCTGCTGGTCGTGAAAAAGCCGGGCAGCGAGCTGGCCGGCGACGAACTGCTGTCCTTCTTCAACGGCCGGGTCGCGCGCTGGTGGACCCCCGATGCCGTGGTGTTCGTCGACATGGTGCCTATCGGCGCAACCGGCAAGGTGCTGAAGAACCAGTTACGCGATCAATACGGGAATTATTACTTGCCCTGACGCACGGCTTGCGCGGCGACGCGGTTCGATTCACGCAACAATGCGGCCGGTCACGCCCGGGCGCACACAAAATCACCAATCATTTGAAGCGACCGCAGCATGGGCTTTTGCGCCACCGCCGGTACGCGAAGGAGACGCAATGAAGTTGAAGTCAAGCAGCGCTATCGCGTTGGCCATTTTCGCCACCGCAGCTCACGCGCAGTCGTCAGTGACGCTCTATGGCGTGATCGATACGGGTTTCCTGTATCAGAGCACTTCGGCGGTCACCTTCCTGCCGCACGCGCCGAACACGGGCAAGATTTATCAGCTGAAGGACGGCGGCATCTATGCGAGCTTCTGGGGGTTGAAAGGCAGCGAAGACATCGGCGGCGGCTACAAGATCAATTTCAAGCTGCAGGGCGTATTCAACTCCACGAACGGCAAGTTCGGCCTGTCCGATACTCCGGGCACCACCGCGATCTTCAACCAGTTCGCGACGATCGGCGTGTCCGGACCCTTCGGCACCTTCGACGCCGGCCGGCAGATCATCCCGATGATCTACGCGATGGCGGAAACCGACGTGCGCGGCGCGCAGTATTTCGGCAGTATTCTGACCGCGTGGCTGGGCATCAATCAGGCGGCCGGCTGGCCGGGTACGAGCACGAACGCGCCGATCGGCGCGCTGTACGACAGCAACGCGCTCGTCTATAACTCGCCGAAATTCCACGGCGCGTCACTTGCGCTCGAGTACGCACCGGGCGGCGTCGCCGGTCATTTCCAGGGCGGCACGCGCGAGTCGGCCGTGGCCAGGTATTCGAACTACGGTTTGAATCTGTCCGCGGTGTATTACAACGGCCACGATACCAACCCGTTCCCGATCACGTACCCGGCGGCACCCGCCATCCCTGCGACCGGGCTGGCGAACAACCGTTTCTACTATTTCGGTGCGATGTACACGATCGCCGGAATTTCGGTGTCGGCCTCGTATGGCGCCGGCAAGAACCCGGCGCATAGCAACACCGCGGACTTCGAAATGATTTCGGGGGGTCTTGGCTACCAGTTCAATCCGCGTTTCAAGGTCACGTCCGGGTACTACTACCTGAAAGACAAGAACAACTCGGCGAACCATTCGAGCGAATTCGCGGTGGGCGCGGAATACAACCTGTCCCAGCGCACCAAGGCTTACGCGCAGGTGGGTTATGTGGCCAACAAGGGGACCATGAACCAGACCATCATCTATGGCGCCCCGGTTGCGCCCGGCGTGTCCACCACGGCGGCTATGGTCGGCATCCGCCATAACTTCTGATTACGTCACCTATAACAACTGGAGTATTCGATGAAAAGCATTCAGGCACGCGCGCTGGCGATTGCCGCATTGATTCTGGCCGCGTCGAGCAGCGCATGGTCGCAGTCGGGTCAGACGTCCAGCGCAGCTTCGGGCGCGCCCGCGATGTCAGGTAGCGCGGCCGCTCCCGCCAGCCCGAGGCAAGCGAATCGCGCGCTGCGTCGGCAGGTGTATGCCGCGATCGGCAAGCACAAGGAGATCAGCGCCGGCAATATCAGCGTCATCGCAAAAGGCGGCGCGGTGACGCTGAGCGGCACGGTCACCGACGCTTCGCAGATCAATCAGGTCGCGGAGATCGCGAAGGGCGTTCCGGGGGTGACTTCGGTGACCAACAAGCTTACCGTGCAAAAGCCGTTCGGCGGGCAGTAAAAAGAGCTCACGCATCGGGGGAATCAAAGCGCGAGGAGCTCACTACAATAACCCACTAGCGGTCGAACAGCGCCGTGTAACGGCGCTGCATCTCTTCAGGCGTGAGCGCTTCGATCTGCGCGCCGAGCTGCCATTCGTGTCCGAACGGATCGCGCACGGTCGCCGAGCGCTCGCCATAAAAATGATCGGTTAGAGGGAGGACCACGGTTGCGCCCGCTTTGACCGCTTGTGCGAATAACTGGTCGACGTCGTCGCAGTGGATATGTAGCAGCACACCCTGCCGGCTCTCGCCGCTCGGGCCGAGCATGTCGTGCTCGGGATATTCGTCGGACAGCATCACGATCGCGGGACCGATCTTCACTTCGGCATGACCGATGCGGCCGCCTGGCTCGGTCAGGCGAAACTGTTCGATGCCGCCGAATGCCTGTGCGTAGAACTCAATCGCCTGCGCGGCATTGCGCACACGCAGATAGGGGTAGACCTCATGGATCGCGCTCATCGTCACCTCCAGGTGGTGGGCGAATGATTCCTGGGACGTCATGGTCGTTGCGGCAGATTACATTAGAAATCGACAGCCGGGTTTGGCCGACCATGAATCCGGAATCGCGTCACATTTGTCACTCCCATCACTCGATGACCGGCGGCGTAAACTGAACCTTCATCAACAGCGAGCGATGCAAGGCGAGCGAATCGCCTTCCGACCCGAACGCACAGGAGATCGCTCTAACCCGGAGGTTGCGATGACGACGAACAAGTCACCTGAGAAGAGTGGGAAAGATGGACAGCCTGCGATGAAGACACCGCCGGTCGTGTCGCGGCAAGAGTGGGAGGCCGCGCGCGAGCAGTTGCTCGTCAAGGAGAAAGCCTTGACACGTGCCCGCGACGCGCTGGCCGCCGAGCGGCGTCGGATGCCATGGCTTGCAGTGGAAAAAGCGTATGCGTTCGACGGGCCGCAAGGCAGAGTGAGCCTGCTCGATCTCTTCGAAGGCCGCCGTCAGATGGTCATCTATCGCGCCTTTTTCGAGCCCGGCGTGCACGGATGGCCAGAGCATGCGTGCATTGGCTGTTCCCTGGGGGCCGATCAGGTCTCCCACCTTGCGCATTTGCACGCTCGCGACACGACCCTCGTATACGCTTCCCGCGCACCGCAAGCCGATATTGCGCGGCTGAAGGCCCGGATGGGCTGGGAGATGATTCCCTGGTACACGATCACCGACAGCTTCGACGCCGACTTCGGCGTGGACGAATGGCACGGCCACAACGCGTTCATCCGGGACGGCGAGCGAGTGTTCCGAACGTACTTCATTAACGGGCGTGGCGACGAGGCGATGGGCACGGTCTGGAGCTACCTCGACATGACGGCGCTCGGGCGGCAGGAGACGTGGGAGGATTCGCCGGAGGGCTACCCACAGAGCCGGCCGTACAAATGGTGGAACTGGAACGACACTTACGTCCCCGGCGCGGCTCCCGATCCGAAGTGGGTCGAGGTGTCGGATGCCGGCGAGGCCGCATTTCGGAAGCACGACGAGTAGCGCCTGACGAATCGTCACTCGGAGAAACGACGTTCGCCAACGTACGGGACGGCCGTTCTCGCGGTCCAGCGGTATTTGAATGCTAGAGTCACGCTCGCACGCAAAGACAGCAATCACTGCAAGCCTGACTTCGAATCTATCTATGTTCGCAGTACCGTGGATCGCGATTTTCCTCGCCGCGCCGGCGACGTGGGCCAGCACGTTTCGCTGGCTGGGCGTCGGCCTGCTCGTGATCGGATACGGCACGGCGTTGGCGAGCGGGCAGCTCGGCCCTTTCGCGAGCGTCGCCATTGCGCTGCTCGGCGTGGCCGCGTACGCGGTGTCGCCGGCTCGCCAGCGTTACGTTCGATACGCTGGTCATCTGCTGTTCGTCGCGCTCGCGATCGGGCTCAGCCTGCATTGGCTACCGGGCTTTCATAACCCACGCGTGATCGGCCCCGTGCATTTCACGCCGGATGCCGTGCCGTTCACGATGTACCTCAATTTCGACAAGCCGCTGATCGGCTTCTGGCTGCTGCTCGCCTTGCCGTGGATTCGGCCGCCGCACGCGCTGCGCACGTGGATAGTCGCCGGCGTGGCCGGTTGGCTGATCACGGTCGCGGCCTGCATGGCCGTTGCGTTGTCGCTGGGGATCGTCGGATGGGCGCCGAAGCGGCCCACCGACAGCGTGCTGTGGTTGGTGAACAATCTCTTTCTCGTCACGCTTACCGAAGAGGCGTTGTTTCGCGGCTATCTGCAAGGCGGTCTGACGCGACTGTTCGCGCGCTTGAAAAGGGCGGACCTGCTCGCGCTATGCGTGGCGGCCGCGCTGTTCGGCCTCGCACATGGCGCGGGCGGATGGCAGTGGATCGTGCTCGGAAGTGTGGCGGGCATCGGCTATGGGCTGGCGTATCGCTTCGGCGGATTATCTGCGGCGGTGCTCGCACATTTCGGGCTGAACGTGGTCCACTTTTTCTTCTTCACGTATCCGATGCTGCAGCCCGCGAGCAAACTGTGAAACGACGTGGATCGGCCGTGCGCTGGCCGCGAATCCAGGCGAAGATTACCAATGACTGGATCGTTGCGGCATCCCGACGGTTCAACCACTACGTTTCTCCGCTTACGAGGGCCACACGCCGATGAACGCATCCGAACGTATCGACGAACTGATCGCAGGACTCACCGACTGGCGCGGCGCGACTTTCGCTCGCATCCGTCAATGCGTGCTGGCGGCGGACCCGGCGATCGTCGAGGAATTCAAGTGGATGGGTAGTCCGGTCTGGTCGCGCGACGGCATGATCGCAGTCGCCAACGCGCACAAGGGTAAGGTCAAGCTGACCTTCGCGCATGGGGCGGGCCTGGCCGACCCGCACGGCTTGTTCAACGCGGGCCTCGAAGGCAACGCGCGGCGCGCGATCGACTTCTTCGAGAGCGACAAAGTCGACGAGCGCGCACTGAAAGCGCTGATCCGCGCCGCGATCGACTATAACCAGAGTCATCTGAAGAAGAACATGCGCGGCGCACTACCGAAAGCCCGCCGTAAGCCGGCGCCCGGCGACGCCTGAAGCCGGCACGGTCTGCTCGCCGGCCGCGCCGCCAGGGCCGGCGGATTGATACCAGAACTGATATCGATATCGCCCAAAATATAATTGGAAAGATATCAACCCGCTCCGTACACTTCACCATCCCTGGACATTGAGCGGCAAGCCTTGCGCCGTGGCGCCGGGTGGGCCGCTTCAGTCAAATATGCCGGTGAGGGTCCCGGCGCATGCATCAAGGACCTAGCATGTCGGAAAAAAAGCGGAAATTGCGCTCGGCCGAATGGTTCGGCACGGCTGACAAGAACGGCTTCATGTATCGAAGCTGGATGAAGAATCAGGGCATCCCGGATCATGAGTTCGACGGGCGCCCTGTGATCGGTATTTGCAACACGTGGTCCGAGCTGACACCGTGCAACGCGCACTTTCGCAAGCTCGCCGAGCATGTGAAGCGCGGCATCTACGAAGCGGGCGGCTTCCCGGTCGAGTTCCCGGTGTTTTCGAACGGCGAATCGAATCTGCGTCCGACCGCGATGCTCACGCGCAATCTCGCGGCGATGGACGTCGAGGAAGCGATCCGCGGCAATCCGATCGACGCGGTGGTGCTGCTGACCGGCTGCGACAAGACGACCCCCGCTCTCTTGATGGGCGCGGCGAGCTGCGACGTGCCGGCGATCGTCGTGACCGGCGGCCCGATGCTGAACGGCAAGCTCGACGGCAAGAACATCGGCTCGGGCACCGCGGTGTGGCAGCTGCACGAATCGCTGAAAGCCGGCGAGATCGATCTGCATCAGTTTCTGTCGGCCGAGGCGGGCATGTCGCGCTCGGCGGGCACCTGCAACACGATGGGCACCGCGTCGACGATGGCCTGCATGGCCGAGGCGCTCGGCACGTCGCTGCCGCACAATGCGGCGATTCCCGCGGTCGATTCGCGCCGCTACGTGCTCGCGCATATGTCGGGCATCCGCATCGTCAAGATGGCGCTCGAAGACCTGAAGCTGTCGAAGATCCTCACGCGCGAGGCGTTCACCAACGCGATTCGCGTCAATGCGGCAATCGGCGGCTCGACCAATGCGGTGATTCATCTGAAGGCGATCGCGGGGCGCATCGGTGTCGATCTCGAACTCGACGACTGGGTGCGCATCGGCCGCGACACGCCGACGATCGTCGACCTGATGCCGTCGGGCCGTTTCCTGATGGAAGAGTTTTATTACGCGGGCGGTCTGCCGGCCGTGCTGCGCCGGCTCGGTGAAGCGAACCTGCTGCCGCATCCGGAGGCGTTGACGGTCAACGGCAAGACGCTGTGGGACAACGTGAAGGATGCGCCCAACACCAACGACGAAGTGATCCGTCCGCTCGACAAGCCGCTCGTCGCTGATGGCGGCATTCGCGTGCTGCGCGGCAATCTCGCGCCGCGCGGCGCGGTGCTGAAGCCGTCGGCGGCGACGCCCGAGTTGCTCAAGCATCGCGGACGCGCGGTCGTGTTCGAGAACTTCGAGCACTACAAGTCGCGCATCGTCGACGAAACGCTCGAGGTCGATGCGAACTCGGTGCTGGTGATGAAGAACTGCGGGCCGAAGGGTTATCCGGGCATGGCCGAAGTCGGCAACATGGGCCTGCCGCCGAAGCTGCTGAAGCAGGGCGTGAAGGACATGGTGCGGATTTCCGATGCGCGCATGAGCGGCACCGCGTACGGTACCGTGGTGCTGCACGTGACGCCGGAAGCGGCGGCCGGCGGCCCGCTCGCCGCGGTGCAGGACGGCGACTGGATCGAGCTCGACTGTGACGCGGGCACGCTGCACCTCGATATCAGCGACGCGGAGCTCGAGCGCCGTCTCGCGAAGCATGTGCCGCCCGAGCCGCCGGAAGGTGGCGGCTACCGGCGCCTGTATATCGATCACGTGTTGCAGGCCGATGAGGGCTGCGACCTCGACTTCCTCGTTGGGTGTCGAGGCTCCGCGGTGCCGCGGCATTCGCACTGACGCGCTGATCTGCCGTTGCAGCGGCAACGGCTCGACCCATGACCATGCGGGCGATGCATTCGTGCATCGCCCGCATTTTTTTTGATTGGTGGCTATCAGCCGAGGTTATCGACCGCGTCGAGCACAAGCCCGAAGAACTCGTTGGCCGCGGCCGGATTCAGCCAGCGCACGACCACCGTCATGCGCCGCTCCGGTTCGACCCACGTGAACGAACTTCCCGCGCCGATGCCGAAGTAGCTCGACTCCGGCACGTTCGAGAACACCTTGCGACCGGTGTTGAGCCACACGAGGTAGCCATAGAACGGCGCGATCGCGCACGGCGTACGCATGCGCGCGATCCATTCGGACGACAGCACGCGCTGGCCGTTCGCGACGCCGTCATCGAGCAGCATCTGCGCGACCTTCAACTGATCGTTCGCGCTCACCGACATGCCGCCGCCCCAGTGCGTGCCGCCCGGCACCGGCTGCATGCGTCGCCCGTCGATTTCGACCCACGCGTCGTCGTAGCCGACCCATTGCCAGGTTTCGCTCGCGCCAGTTGGCCGCATGATCGCTTCGCGAAACACCTCGGGCAGCGGCTGACGGAACAGATGCAGCAGTGCGAGCGAGAACTGGTTGATGCGGACGTCGTTGTATTCCCAGTAGCTGCCCGGCCGTTGCAGCGGACGCGGGTCGCCTTTCTTGCCATCGGGCGGCGCGGCGAAATTGACCGCGCGGTAGTGATCCGCCTGATCCGACAAACCGAAGTAGGTGCCGCGCCATTCGCTGGTTTGCTGCAGCAGATGCGCCCAGCTGATCGGCGCGTTGTGTTCGTCGTCGAAGCCGATGTTGGGCACGCGCACGCGCACCGGCTCATCGACGTCGGGCAACAGGCCGCGATCGTACGCGACGCCGGCGAGCAGCGCGAGGTACATCTTTGCGACGCTGAAGGTCAGATCCGCGCGATCCGGTTCGCCCCAGCTCGTCAGCACGCGGCCGTCGACGGCGATCGCACCCGATACCGGCCCGCGATCATGCACGGGACCGAGCAGCTTGTTCCATGGCGGCGGGTCGTTCACGTGCACACCCCACGCGCCACCCACGTGGCGGTCCCAAAGCGATTCATGATCCACCGCGAACTGCACGGCTTGTTGCAAACGGTCTTGCATGGAAAAGGTCCTGTCGGTTCGACGAAGCTCGCCAGGCAGCGACTCAGCGTGCGTGCAGTCGCACGCGTGCCCATATCACGGTAAAAAGGCTGAGCACGGCCGCGAGCATCAGATAGAGGCCGGGTGCGAGGTTATTGCCGGTTGCCGCGATCAGCGCGGCGACCGCGAGCGGCGTGAAGCCGCCGAACACGGTGGTGCCGATGTTGTAGCCGAACGCCATGCCGGTCGTTCGCGTGCGGGTCGGGAACAGCTCGGACATCATGGCCGGAATCGGCGCGAAGTAGGTCGCCTTCAGCATCGCGACCCACGTGACCGCGGCCAGCAACGAGCCGAGCGACGGATGCGCGTTCATCAGCATGAAGGCCGGATAGACGGTCGCGAAGAACAGCGCACCGGCGCAGAGCATGATGCGCACGCGGCCCACCTTGTCGGACAGATGACCGACGATCGGCGTGAGCACCATCATGATCAGACCGGCCGCGAGCGTCGCGATGAAGCCCGACGACGGCGCGAGCCCGAGTTGCCGCGCCGCATAGGTCGGCATGTAGAGCAGCATGTAGTTGGCCGTGGTGGTCAGCACGAGCGCGCCGATCGACACGAGCACCTGTTCCTTTTGCGTCGCGAGCAGTTCGCGCACCGGCGCGGCGGATTTCTCCGCGCGCTCGAATTCCGGCGTTTCGTCGATGCGGCGGCGAATGTACAGCCCGACCGGACCGATCAGGAGACCGAACAGGAATGGAATGCGCCAGCCCCAGCCTTCGAGTTGCGCGGTGCTCAGCGTGCTTGTCAACACCGCGCCGAACAGCGACGCGAGCAGCGTGCTCGCGCCCTGGCTCGAGAACTGCCAGCTCGCCATGAAGCCCTTGCGCTCGGGCGCATGTTCGATCAGAAACGCGGTCGAGCTGCCGAACTCGCCGCCCGCCGAGAAGCCCTGCAACAGCCGCGACGCGAATACGCCGATCGGCGCGAGCACGCCGATCGCCGCATACGACGGCATCAGCGCGATCATGCCGGTGCCGAGCGTCATCATTGCAATCGATAGCGTCAGCGATGCCTTGCGGCCTTTGCGGTCGCTGAACGAGCCGAGTGCGAGCGCGCCGATCGGTCGCGCGAGATACGACAGCGCGAAGGTGCCGAGCGTAAGCAGCAGTGACACAGTGCGGTCGTGCACCGGAAAAAACGTACGCGACAGCACGGCCGCGAAGTAGCCGTACACGACCAGATCGTAGAACTCCAGCGCGTTGCCGATCGAGGTCGCGAGAATCAGCCGCGATACGCTCGAGCGCGAGGTGTGCCGCGCGAGCGCGTCGGCGGTGGTGGCGGAGTCCATGCTCATGTCGAAGTCCTCGGGCGGCATTGGGAGGTGCGCCGGCAGTGTCGCGTGAGCGGCGCGGGCGCGGGATCGAAGCGTGTGACCCGATGTTGGGGGGGCCGATATTTATAGACAATTACAATATTTGGCAGATATCGTTGTCGAAACGGCAAAGCGCAGCCCGCGTCGAATTCCTGACGGGCGCATCGGGAATCCGGCGTTGCTTGAGCGATTTCGCGCCGCAGAAAAGAAAAAGCGCCCCGTAGGGCGCTTTCCAATCGATTCAGCCTGGCAGGGAACAGGTGTTCCCCACCGCGAACCGTCTGCTTAGAACTTGTGACGCATACCGACGCGGAACGCGAGCTGGTTGTCGGCGCCGACGCCCGACGTGTTGAAGTAGCTCGTGCTCGAACCGATCTGTGCCTGCAGGTCGCCACTTGCGGCGTTGTGGCCCGATGCGATCTGATAGATGCCCAGCACGTAGACGTCCGTGCGCTTCGACAGCGCGTAGTCGCCGCTCAGGTTAACCTGGTTCCAGTGACCGACGTTCGCGCCGCTCAGGTGCATGTACGTGTAGCCCGCGCCTGCCGTGATAGCCGGCGTGACCGCGTACTTCGCGCCCGCTTCGTAGGCTGCGAACGTGGTCGAGCCACCCGAGATCGGGGCGAGGCGCGTGTTGGTGTACAGGGCCCACAGCGTCGCCGGACCGAATGCGTAGCGGCCGCCAACGCCGAACGAGCGCAGATCCTGGATCTGGCCGGTGCCGAGCGTCGGGAAGCTCACGTTAGCCAGTGAAGTCGAGAAGGCCGGCGATGCCTGGCCCGGGTAACGGATATCCGTGTACGCTGCGCCGATACCGAACGGGCCGTTCGCATAGTTCGCGCCGAAGCTGTAAGCGCGCGACGAACCCGCAACCGGTGCAGCCGACGTGCCCGTACCCGGCGTGCCGGCAAAGCCGCCTGCCGTGTTCGAAAAGCCGTACATCGCGCCGAAGGTCAGGCCCGAGAAATTCGCGCTGCTGAACTTGACCGAGTTGTTGATACGGCTCGAGGTGAGCTGGTCGACGTCGTTGATGTGGTAAGCGTAGTTGCCCGCGACGGTCAGGCCGCCGGTCGAGTAGTTCGAGCCGAGGTAGTCGGTCGAGAACGAGTACTGGCGGCCGAACGTCAGCGAGCCGATGTTGTTCTGCGACACACCGACATAGGCCTGGCGACCGAACATCGCGCCGCCCTGGCCGGCGGTGCCGTTACCGCTGTTGAAGCCGTTTTCCAACACGAACAGTGCCTTCAGGCCGTTGCCGAGGTCTTCCGTGCCACGCAGACCCCAACGGCTGCCTTGCGCGACGCCGTCGTCGTACTTGGTCAGGCTGCTATGGCCGGTGGACGTTTTCGAGTTGTTCACGTAGCTGATACCGGCATCGATCAGGCCGTACAGCGTGACGCTGCTTTGTGCGTGAGCGGCGGAGGCGAAGACGGCAAACGTAGCGGCGGTCAGGATTTTCTTGTTCAACATACTTCTCCGAGTTAGCGAATTTTGGCGATCGCGACGCGCTGCTCTGCGGCAACGTCGCGCGATGGCCGGCAATTTAAGGGAACGCTGAGTAAGGTATGTGACAGGAAAAAATTTTTTCCACGGTGTCGTGTCGGCGCGACACTTTGCGTGGGCACCGGGGGCGGGTGTGTCGGTGGCGGGGCGGGTCGATTGACCCTGGAGCGAAGCGGGGCGTGCGGCAGCGGATCGCCCGCCAGGCGGCGGGCGATCGGTCACTTCGGCTGCTGCATGAAAATTTAGTTACATGGCCGGCTGCGACGGCATCGGCGGTCGCAGCGGCTGTGGCGTCAGTTGCTCAGCAACGAGCCGCTGCGGAACGGCGTCACGCCGGCGATGCGCGCGAATTCGAGGCCGGCCGTCGCAAAACGCGCCAGATGCCGCGCGTACAGCACGCCGGCCACGGTGTTCTTGATCGTGACGACGCGGTCCGTCAACGGATCGATGATGTCGGCGATTTCCTGGCCCACGTCGACCCACGTGCCGACCTCGCAGCGATACACGAGCACGCCGCTGATCGGCGCGACGAGCGGCTCGGCGCCCGCGAGCGGCGTCGCCGCGAACTCGAGCGGCGGCAGCGGCGCCGGTTCGCCGTCCACCACGCCGCGCAGGGTCAGATATTCGATGATCGCCTGCGCGTCTTTTTCCGCGTACTCGTACGACACGTCGCGCTGGCCGCGCAGTTCGATCGTGACCGAGATGCCGCCGTTCGGGATCGGGAAGCGCTCGCCGAAACGGCCGCGCAGATCCGACCAGCAGAAGCTGTGGATCTCGTCGAACGGATTGCCGACCGAGTTCAGCGCGAGCAGCGACGCCTTCGCATCGATGTAGCGCGCGAGCGGTTCGACTTCGGGCCACAAGTCCGGATTGGTATACAGGTGCATCGCGGCTTCCCAGTCGCAATGCAGATCGAGCACGACGTCGGCGTCGTACGAGAGCTTTTGCAGCGCGAGGCGTTGCGAGCCGAGTTCGGTGGTCGGCTTCTGCGCGTCGAGCGCTTCGCGCATCGCCGCGCGAATGGCGGCGCGGTTCTCATCTATGTCGCCGGTCAGACGCGACTCGATGGTCGGCAGCACGAGTTCCGCGAGGTCGTAGAAGTTGCGGTTGAAGTTCTGCGCGCTGCCGGTTTCGAAGCGCCCGAGCATCTGGCCGAGCAGATGCTGGTTCAGGCCGATCGGGTTCGGCACCGGCACCACCACGACTTCGCCGCGCAGCTTGCCCGCGGCCTCGAGCGCGGCCAGCTTGCGGCGCAGCGACCACGACACCAGCATGCCGGGCAGCTCGTCCGCGTGCAGCGACGACTGGATATAGATTTTCTGTCCGCCGCCGGGACCGTAGTGGAAACTCGTCAGTTCACGGGCGGTGCCAAGCGACGGGGCAATCAGCGGATGGGTCTGGGTTTGCATGGTTTTGACTTCGCGGCCCGTTCGTAGCGGCCGCGCTAGGTTGTTGATTGCAAGGGGAAAGGTGCGCGCCGGCTGCGCGCGAGGTCCGCGTGCGCGAACTGCGGCCACCCGTCTCCCGGCGACCGCGCGTTGCACGATCTTAGCCGATATGCCCCACGATGTGGCTTCATGTGGCTGGATGTGGAGCCGCAAAACAAAACGGGCTCCGCATCGCGGAGCCCGTTTCGGACAAGCTGCCGGCGCGCCGTGCGGCGCGCGTCGGCGATTTAGCTGCCGTACACGTCGAAGTCGAAGTACTTCTTCTCGATCTTCTTGTAGGTGCCGTCCTTGATCATGTCGGCGATCGCCTTGTCGACCTTCGCCTTCAGATCGGTGTCTTCCTTGCGCATGCCGATGCCGGCGCCGCTGCCGAGGATCTTCGGATCGTTGAGGTCCTGACCGACGAACACGAAGCCCTTGCCGCGCGGCGTCTTCAGGAAGCCCTGGTCAGCCTGCACCGCGTCCTGCAGCGCTGCGTCCAGACGGCCCGAGATCAGGTCGGCGTAGACCTGGTCCTGGTTCTGATACGGCACGACTTTCGCGCCCGCCGGTTCCCAGTACGTCTTCGCGTAGGTTTCCTGGATCGTGCCCTGTTCGACGCCCACCGTCTTGCCCTTCAGCGATTCAGCGGTCGGCAGGATGCCCGAGCCCTGCTTCGCGACGAGGCGCGTCGGCGTGTTGAACAGCTTCGACGAGAAGGCGATCTGTTCGGCGCGTTGCGGCGTCATCGACATCGACGACAGCACGCCGTCGAACTTCTTCGCCTTCAGTGCCGGGATCATGCCGTCGAAGTCGTTTTCCACCCACACGCACTTCGCACCGACGCGCTTGCAGATTTCGTTGCCGAGGTCGATATCGAAGCCAACGAGCTTGCCGTCTGCGCCTTTCGACTCGAACGGGGGATAGCTGGCATCAACGCCAAAACGGATCGTCGACCAATCTTTAGCGTGTGCGCCAATGGAGACGGTGGCAATCAAGGCAACCGTCAAAGCCGCTAGCAGTTTTTTCACTGTTTTTACTCCTGGGTGTAGTTCAATTTCGCCCTCGACGGTTGTGCCGCCTTGGGACGCCCGGCGCGACTCGCAAACGGGCTTCTGGTCAGGATGCAAGCCGGGGTGGCCTGCAACGCGCGCCAAGCTTATCAGTTCAAAAATATTGGGAAGCTAGTAAAACACCGGATGGCGCAGGAGGAGGCCCTCTGGAGCGACGCGTGCGCCCAAGCCGATGTGACCGGATCGTACACTGTTGGTGGTGTTTGCGTAACACGGGTGTAATGCACGAGGGGTAATACGGTGAGCCGGCGAGCGTGATCGACCGGAATATGCGGAGGCATTCTTTGCGAATTCGCCGAAAAGCGGTTCGAAACGCAGGTTTGAAACGTGGATATCGTTAAAGCTCGTGGCCGAATTTGCCGTTAATTAACAGCGGCCTCGAGACCATTGGCTTACACGGTATTACCAGCGCCGATATTTTTGCGCGGCCGTTTCGAACCTGTGCGAAAACCACGGCTTTTGGCGCTATCATCGATGCTCCATGCGTAGGACGCCGACCGCCCGCGCGGGCGCGGATCGCACCGAAGCAAATCGTCGAACAGCCGTCAAGATTCAAATGCCGTGCATTTGCGCTAGATCAAAAGGCCTTTCTGCTCAACGGTGTTTATTCATGCGCACGATGTCGTTCACGGCGGATCAAACAGGCTGTTGTAAACCGACTTTTAAGCGACAAATCGCGAGCGTCGGCGCGTGGGTTCGCGCGGCATTATTGCAGCGCCGTTTTTTTATCGGCTTTTTGTCGAGAATTACATCGGGATTTACATCGATTGGCGTATCGGGATTTCGGTGCGACGTTTTGCCCCGCGCGTTGCGCGTTCTGACAGGCGTACTGCTGTGCGCGAGTTTCGCCGTGGCCACGCCAGCCGCGGCTGCCGACAAGGTGCTGCACGTACTCGCATGGCCCGGCTACGCGGACCCGGATGTCGTCAAGGCGTTCGAAGCGCGCTACGGCGCGAAGGTCGAGGTTACGCTGGTCGATTCCGACGAGGCGCTGTGGGCGCAGATGCATAGCAAGGGCGAGCCGCCTTTCGACGTACTCGCCGCCAACACAGCCGAAATTCGCCGTTATGCGCAGGCTAATCTGCTTGCGCCGCTCGATCTCGCGAGTCTGCCCAATACGAAGAAGCAGTTGCCGCGTTTCCAGGCGCTCGGCTCGATCGGCGGCCTGACGTCGGCGGGCAAGGTCTACGCGATTCCGTTCACCTATTCGTCGATGGGCCTCATCTACGATCGCAAGCAGATTCCGGTGGCGCCGCATTCGATGCTCGAACTGTGGAACCCGCGCTATCGTGGCAAGGTGCTCGACTTCAATAGCGCGCAGCACAACTTCTCGTTCACCGCGCTCGCGCTCGGCTATCCGCATCCGTTTCAACTGGACCCCGCGCAGATGCGCACGATCGCGCACAAGCTCGTCGAGCTGCGCCGCAATCTGCTGACCTACTACACGCTGCCCGAGGAGGCGACCGCGTTCTTCATCCAGCACAAGGTCGCACTGATGTTCGGCAATTACGGCACGCAGCAGGTGCAGTTGCTGCGGCGCGCGGGCGCCGACGTCGGCTATGTGATTCCGGACGAAGGCGCGCTCGCGTGGCTCGACTGCTGGTCGATGACGCGCGCGGCGAGCGACCAGCCGCTCGCGCTCGCGTGGATCAACTACATGCTCGAGCCGAGCGTGAGCGCGCTGCTGACACAGCGCCAGGGGCTCGCGAATACGCTGACCGAGCCGGCCGAAGGCAACCCCAACGCGCACATCGTCTGGATCAGTCCGGTCGAGGATATCGACCGCCGCGAGCAATTGTGGACGCGCATCGTGTCGGGCGACCGTTCGGAGCGCTTCTGATGCTGCATCGCGGCCTGACCTTCAAGCTGTCCGTGCTGCTCGCGTGCATCGGCGTGCTGGCGTCGGGCGCGACCGGCTATTACGCGTATCGCGCGAATTGCACGATGCTGGTCAACGAAGCGGAGCGCAGCCTGCAGACTTCGACGGAGCTGCTCGGCCAGCGCATCGCCGTATCGATCGACGACGTCGCGGCGGACGCGCTGGTGCTGGCGACGATGCCGTCATCGGTGAGCGTCACGCAGACCGACGACGGCATCGGCCCGAACCTCGGCCGCGAGCGGCTCGCGCAGGTGTATTCGAGCTTCATGCTGCACCACCCGGAGTATCTGCAGGTGCGGCTGATCACGCGGCAGCATCACGGGCTCGAGCTGATCCGTTTCGATCGCGACAGCGACGGCCTCGTGCGTGTACAGGGTGGCGATCTGCAGGAAAAAGCTCAGTTTCCCTACGTATTCGAAACGCTCGCGTTTTCGCCGGGACGCATCTACACCTCGCCGATTTCGATCAATCACGAATACGGCACGCATGCGGCGCAAGGCAGGCCGACGCTGCGTCTCGGCACGCCGATCGCGGATGCGCGCGGCACGGTGGTCGGCGTCGTCGTGCTCGACGTCGATCTGGCCGGCATGCTGCGGCGTTTGCAGAGCGATCTGCCGAGCGACTACCAGGTCTATCTGGCGAACGAGTGGGGCGACTTCCTGGTTCATCCCGACGCGTCGAAGACCTTCGGTTTCGACCGCGGCCGGCGCGTCCTGATGCAGGACAGCTTCCCGGTCACGAAGCAGCTGTTCGAGCAGCGGCGCAGCGAAGTGCTCGTCAACGGTCTTGCGCGGCCCGATGACGCGCACGGGCGGGTGCTCGCGTTCGTGCGGCGGCCGTTCGGCGATTCGGAAGGCAATCGCTTCATCGTGCTCGGTCTCGCGAAGCCGCTCGAGGACGTGTTGAGCGGCGCGAATCAGCTCGGCACGCGGATCATTCGCATGGTGCTGGTGTTCAGCGCTTTGTCGGTACTGCTGGCCATTCTGTTCGCGCGAGCGCTGACCAAGCCGCTTCATCAGCTCGCGCATGCGGCGACGCATCTGTTCGCCGAGCACGCGATGCACACCTTGCCGCTCAAACGCACCGACGAAATCGGCGTGCTCGCGCGCTGCTTCGAGCGTTTGCGCCGTGAAATCCGCGCGCAGATGGATGCGCTGCACAGCAAGCAGAGCGAGCTCGTGCATCTGGCCTCGCACGACGTGCTGACCGGCTTGCCGAACCGTATGCTGTTCATGCAGAAGCTCGAGAACGCGATCGAGGAGGCAAGCTTCCGCCGCGAAGGCCTCGCGGTGCTGTTCGTCGACCTCGACCGCTTCAAGCAGATCAACGATCAGTTCGGTCACTCCGTTGGCGACAAGGTGCTGGTCGCGGTCGCGCGCCGTCTGAAGGAGGTACTGTGCGCCGGGGACGTCGTCGCGCGGCTCGGCGGCGACGAATTCATCGTGCTGATCGAAGGGCAGCGCGCGGCGGAGGTCACGCCCGAAATCGCCGAGCGCATCATGGATGCGCTGAACGAAACGCTGAGCGTCGACGGCAATAGCATGACGGTCGGCGCGAGCATTGGCATCAGCGAGTTTCCGCACGACAGCGGCAATGCCGAGGAACTGCTGCTGAACGCCGATGCGGCGATGTATGCGGCGAAATCGGGTGGCCGTTGCGCGTATCTGCGCTATCAGGATCTGCTCGCCATGCGGCTCCACGAACAGGCCGAGCAGGCGCGGCTTGCCCACGCGCAACTCGCCCAGGCGCACGCCGCGCGCGATGCGACCGAGGGGCGCGAGGAGGAGCCCACCGCGTGACGCGGCTTGATCCGCGCCGCCGAGCGTTTTCTATTGCCACGCCGCGATTGCGCCGCGTGCGCCTTTTTGCTGCAACAAACGCAATGCGTCGTCGAGCGTCGTTCTGAATGCCGCATGATTCGCGAGCTTCGCATCGAACACTTCGCGTACGCCGAGTAGCGCGTTCATCAACGCCTGCGGGTCGCCTTGCGCGGACGCCGCCAGCGTCGTCAGCCTTTCCGCGAGCGGGTCGTTGATTGCGTAGCGCGTGCCGTCATCCGCGTGGCCGCGCAGGAACGTCATCCACGCAGCGACGGCGAGTGCGAGCCGACGATACGGTTGGCCCGCGTCGATGCGCGCCGCGATGGTTGCGAGCAATCGCGGCGGCAGCTTCTGGCTGCCGTCCATCGCGATCTGTGCGCAACGGTGCTTGAGCGCCGGGTTCGCGTAACGCGCGAGCAAGGCGTCGCGATAGCCGGCAAGGTCGAACGATGCGGGCACCCTCAGCGTCGGCGCGATTTCGTCGGTCATCATCGCGTGAATCAGATGGCGCAGCGCGGGCTCGGCGATCGCCGCGTCGATCGTGTCGAAGCCGGCGAGCATCGACAGGTACGCGAGCGTCGAATGCGTACCGTTCAGCATGCGCAGCTTCGCGAGCTCGAACGGCATCACATCGTCGACGAGTTGTGCGCCGACCGCATCCCACGCGGGACGTCCCTGCGCAAAGCGATCTTCGATCACCCATTGCCTGAACGGTTCGCATGGCACCGGCCCGGCGTCGCGGTAGCCGAGCTGTTTGGCTGCGGTGATGCGTTCGGCGTCGGTGGTGGCGGGGACGATGCGATCGACCATCGTCGATGGAAACGCAACTTCGGCCGCGATCCAGTCGGCGAGCGCGGCGTCGAGTTGCCGGGCGAACGAGCACACCACCTGACGCAGCGCTGCGCCGTTGTGCGAGAGGTTGTCGCACGACAGCACCGTGAAGGGCTGTCCGTTCGTGGCGTCGCGCCGCGCGCGCAATGCCGCGGCGAGGATGCCCGGCACCGTGCGCGGCGCGAGCGGGTCAGCGAGATCGCGCTGGATCGCGGGGTCGTCGAGATCGACTTCGCCGGTCTTCGGATCGCGGCAATAGCCTTTTTCGGTGACGGTCAGCGAGACGATCCGCACCACGGGGTCCGCGAGACGCGCGAATAACGCGCTGGCGTCGGCGGGCATCGCCAGCACTTCGCGCAGCGCGCGGATGACCGTCACCTTCGCACCGTCGGGCCCGCGTTCGACGAGACTGTACAACCCCTGTTGTTCCATCAACGCGTCGCGTTTGCCGACGTCGCCTTGCAGTGTCACGCCGCAAATGCCCCAGTCGCCGCCGGCGGCCAGCATCGCTTCTTCGGTATAGAGCGCCTGATGCGCGCGATGAAAATTGCCGATCCCCAGATGCACGATGCCGATGCGCGGCTCGCGCCATTGCGGCGACAGCAGATGGGCTTGCAGTGTGGGCAGTGCATCACGGGACAGGCGGTTTGGCGGCAAGGCGGTGGTCGCGGCGGTCATCGGAAATGGTCCTGGTGGGGCGGGGAAACCCTGATTTGACGATTAGCTATACTTGTATGGTAGCATCGATCCAACAGCTTGAGACAGGCTGACCAGTGTTTTTATGCCGCCATGTCGGCTTCGTCCGTCGTCGCGGTTCCCCGTTTTCTGCCAGGACCCATTCATGAAAATCGTTCGCGCCGACGTCATCGTCACGTGCCCGGGCCGCAATTTCGTCACGCTGAAAATCGTCACCGACGAGGGCGTACACGGCATCGGCGATGCCACGCTGAACGGCCGCGAACTGGCGGTCGCGTCGTATCTGAAGGACCACGTGTGCCCGCTGCTGATCGGCCGCGATCCCGCGCGTATCGAAGACACCTGGCAATTCCTCTACAAAGGCGCGTACTGGCGGCGCGGTCCCGTCACGATGACGGCGATCGCCGCGGTCGACATGGCGTTGTGGGACATCCTCGGCAAGGTAACCGGCATGCCGCTTTACAAGCTGCTCGGCGGCGCATCGCGCGAAGGCGTGATGGTGTACGGCCATGCGACGGGCCGCGATATTCCCGAGGCGCTCGACCGTTACGCCGAACATATCGAGGCCGGCTACCAGGCCATCCGCATTCAATGCGGCGTGCCCAATATGCGCTCGGTGTATGGCGTCGCCAAAGGCAACGGCATGTACGAGCCCGCCACCAAGGGCGCGGTGGAGGAGCAGAGCTGGTCGTCGGAAAAGTATCTGGACTTCGTGCCGAAACTGTTCGAGGCCGTGCGCGAGCGCTTCGGTTTCGACACGCATCTGCTGCACGACGTGCACCACCGTTTGACGCCGATCGAAGCGGCGCGGCTCGGCAAAGCCGTCGAACCGTATCGGCTGTTCTGGATGGAAGACCCGACGCCCGCGGAAAACCAGGCCGGTTTCAGGCTGATTCGCGAGCACACCGTCACGCCGATTGCGGTCGGTGAGGTGTTCAACAGCATCTGGGACTGCAAGCAGCTGATTGAAGAACAGTTGATCGACTATATCCGCGCCACGCTTACGCACGCGGGCGGCATTACGCATCTGCGACGTATCGCGGATTTTGCTTCGCTCTACCAGGTGAGAACGGGCTGTCATGGTCCGTCGGATCTGTCGCCGGTCTGCATGGGTGCCGCGCTGCATTTCGATCTGTGGGTGCCGAATTTCGGGGTTCAGGAATACATGGGCTTTCCGGCCGAAGCGCTCGACGTGTTCCCGCATGCGTGGAGCTTCGACAAAGGCATGATGCATCCCGGTGAAGCGCCGGGCCATGGCGTCGACATCGACGAAGCGGCGGCCGCGCGTTATCCGTACGATCCCGCTTACCTGCCGGTCGCGCGTCTCGAAGACGGCACGTTGTGGAACTGGTGAGCGTCCAGACGCCCAACGTTCCCGCTCACTAATACAGCATCACGGAGACAGCCTTGAACACAACGCGCCCTCAGGGCAACCAGGGCAACGCGCCAGCCAGCACCGCGATGCTGCGCCGCGTGGCCTTCGCGTCGACCATCGGCACTGCCGCGGAATACTATGACTTCTTCGTCTACGGCACGGCGGCCGTGCTGGTGTTCGGCCAGAAGTTCTTCCCGGCTTCCGATCCGCTGATCGGCACGCTCGCCGCTTTCGCAACCTATGCGGTCGGCTTTCTTGCGCGGCCGCTCGGCGGCATCGTGTTCGGTCATTTCGGCGATCGCGTCGGCCGCAAGAAAGCGCTGATCGTGACGATCCTGATCGTCGGCCTCGGCACCTTCGTGATCGGCTTGCTGCCCGACTACGAAACCATCGGCGTGTGGGCGCCGGTCGCGCTGATCGTGATCCGCGTGTTGCAAGGCTTCGGCGTGGGCGGCGAGCAGGCCGGCGCGGTGCTGCTTACCGCCGAATATGCGCCGCCCGTGCAGCGCGGTTTCTTTGCGAGTCTCGTGCAACTCGGCGCACCCGCCGGCTTTCTGATTCCGTCCGGCCTGTTCGCGTTGTTGTCGGCGACGTTGACGCCCGCGCAACTGCTCGACTGGGGCTGGCGTATTCCGTTTCTGGCGAGCGCGTTGCTGGTTGCGCTCGGCCTGTATATCCGCCTGCGTACCGAGGAATCGCCGATCTTCGCGACGATTCAGCGCACCAAGGCGGTCGCGTCGCGGCCCGTCGTCGAGGTGCTCAGGCAGTTCGGCCCGACTATCGTGAAGGGCGTCGGCGCGAAGCTGATCGAGGCCTGCACGTTCGCGATGTACACGATGATCGTGCTCGCATACGGCAAGGCACACGGCATCGCACAGGGCATGTTGCTGCAAACGGTGATCGTCGCGGTGGCGCTCGAACTCGTGACCATTCCACTCGCGGGCGCCTTGTCCGATCGCATCGGCCGGCGCGCGACGTTTATCGCCGGGGCGCTGTGGCATGTGGCGCTCGCGGTGCCGTTCTTTCTCGCGGTCGACAGCGGCCAGCGCGGCGCGATGCAGTTCGTGATGATCCTCGCGATCAGCGTCGGCCACAGCCTCTGCTATGCGCCGCAAGCCGCGCTGTTCCCCGAGCTGTTTCCGGCGCGCGTGCGTTGCAGCGGCATCGCGCTGATCTGGCAGATCGGCTCGCTGCTCGGCAGCGGCGTGCTCGGCCTCGTCGCGGTCAAGCTGATTCAGGCGACGCACGGCAACTCGCTCGCGCTGATCCTCTATGTGGTCGTGCTCGGCCTCGTATCGGCCGTGTCGCTGTTCGCGTTGCCGGAGACCGCCCCGCGGCGGCGCGGTGGCGATCTTCACGACTGGGGCGGCGCCACCGTCGCTGACACCGCACATGACACGGCGGCCGCCTTCGCAACGTCATCGCAGTCTTCTTCGCTTGCGCGCCGTTGAACGCGCACGCGACGCCAACCCCGGAGTCCATCATGCTTGCAGCCGTACTTCACGAACCGAAACTGATCCGCATCGACGAACTCGAGCCACCCGAACCCGGTCCGGGGCAGGTGCGGGTTCGGGTGCGCGCGGGCGGCATCTGCGGCTCGGATCTGTCGTACTACTTCAAAGGCAAGAGCGGTGACTTCGCGGTGCGCGAGCCGTTCGTGCTCGGTCACGAAGTGGCCGGCGAAATCGACCTGCCCGGCGAGGGCGTCGGCGCGGAGCAGGGGCTGGCGCGCGGGCAACGCGTCGCCGTCAATCCGGGTCTCGCGTGCGGTACCTGCCGCTTCTGCACCGCCGGGATGCCCAATCATTGCCTGAACATGCGCTTCATGGGCAGTGCGTCGACGTTTCCGCATTCCCAGGGCATGTTCCGCCAGTACATCGTCGTGGCGGCACGGCAATGCGTGCCGGTGTCGGACGGCGTCGATTTCGCGCAGGCGTCGATGGCCGAACCGCTCGCCGTCGCGTTGCATGCGGTGAAGCAGGCGGGCTCGCTGGTCGGCGCGCGCGTGCTGCTGGTCGGCTGCGGTCCGATCGGCTGCATTCTGCTCAGCGTGGCGCGGCGCGCGGGCGCGCATCGCGTGATCGCGGTCGATCTGTCGGAGCGCGCGCTACAGGTCGCGCGGCAACTCGGCGCGGATCAAACCGTGAATGCCGCCGATACCGCGACGATCGCCGCGTGGTCCGACAGGCGCGGCACGTTCGATGTCGTCATCGAAGCATCGGGCAGTCCCGCGGGGCTCGACACCGCGTTGCGTTCGGCGCGCGCGGGCGGCACGGTGATTCAGGTCGGCAATCTGCCCGCGGGGCAGTCGCCGGTCGCGGCGAATCTCGTGATGGCGAAAGAGCTGTGCTATCGCGGCTCGTTCCGCTTCACCGACGAATACGCGGTGGCCGCTGATGAAATCGCCGCCGGCAAGCTCGACCTGCGTCCGCTGATGACACACGCGTTCGCGATGCGCGACGCGAACCATGCGTTCGAAGTAGCGCTGGACCGCTCGCAGTCGATGAAGGTCCACCTGACGTTCGATTAAAGAGCGTCATCCGCCAACGCAAACCAAACCCAAACCCGGAAGCAACGCCGAGCGCCCATCAAGAGGCGCCCCGGAAGGAGACATCCGATGATCAAAAGTCAACGCTGGTTCGTCGTCGCGCTGCTGTTTCTGGCGGGCGTCATCAACTATCTGGATCGCGCGGCGCTGTCGATCGCCGCGCCGTTGATCCAGAAGGACCTCAATTTTTCGCACGCGCAGATGGGCGTCGTGTTCAGCAGCTTCTTCATCGGTTATGCGCTGTTCAATTTCGTCGGCGGTCTCGCGTCCGACAAGGTCGGCGCGAAACGCGTGTTCGGCACGGCGATGGGCGTGTGGTCGGTGTTCTGCGGCGCAACCGCGCTCGCGAGCGGCATCGGTTCGCTGATCGTGCTGCGGGTGCTGTTCGGCATGGGAGAAGGGCCGTTCAGTTCGTCGACGAGCAAGATGGTCAACAACTGGTTCCCGCGCCGCGAGGTGGCGAGCGCAATCGGCGTGATCAGTTCGGGCACGCCGCTAGGCGGCGCGCTGGCAGGCCCTGTGGTCGGTTTCATGGCCGTGCAGTTCGGCTGGCGCTGGGCATTCGTCGCGATCATGCTGTTCGGGCTCGCGTGGCTCGTGCTGTGGTCGCTGACGACGACCGAGCATCCGCACGAGCAGACTCGCATCACACCGGCCGAACTCGACCTGATCCGCGCCGGCCAGGCGGTCGAGCCAGCATTGGCACAAGCGGACGGCAGCGAGCAGGGCAAGCCGGGGATCGGCCATTTCCTGCGCAAGCCGATCATTCTCGCGACCGCGTTCGCGTTCTTCTCATACAACTACGTGCTGTTCTTTTTTCTGTCGTGGTTCCCGAGCTATCTGACCGAGGCGCATCACCTGAGCTTGCACGACATGAGCATCGCGACCGTGATTCCCTGGCTACTCGGCAGCATCGGTCTCGCGGCCGGCGGCTTCATCTCGGACCTGATTCTGCGCATCACCGGCAAGCCGCTGTTGTCACGCAAGCTCGTGCTCGGCACCTGTCTCGGCGCGGCGGCGGTCTGCGTGGCCTTGGCCGGGCGCGTCGCCAGCATGGAGGGTGCGGTCGCGCTGATGTCGGTGTCGATCTTTTTCCTGTATGCGACGGGCGCCGTATATTGGGCCGTGATTCAGGACACCGTGCCGCGTGAACACGTGGGCGGCGTCGGCGGCTTCGTGCATCTGCTGGCGAACCTGGCCGGCATAATCGGGCCGGCGGTGACGGGCTTTATCGTCGAGGCGACGCATGGGGCGTACGGAAGCGCGTTCGTGTTGGCGGGCGCGATTGCGGTGCTTGGCGCCGTTTGTTCGCTGTTGTGGGTGCGTGAGCCACGCACGGGCACTTTGGCGGTCGAGCGCGCATGGTAGTATGGTGCGACGCTTTTATCCGCTTCCGATCCGCCGCTATCCGTTGCTTCGCCAATGCCCACCAGCACTCATCTCGCCGACGTCCCGTCTTCTCCCGCCGCCGCGTCGAGTACGCCGCGCAAGCGCGGCCGCGCCGCCGCGCAAGGTGGCGCGCGCGCCGCGCTGCCCGACTTGACCGCCAACCTGTCGTTCGATTCTCACGAGCCGATCGGCAAACAGATTTTCCGCGCGCTGCGCGAGGCGATTTTCGTCGGGCAGATGGCGCCGGGCACGCCGCTGTCGGAGAAGGAAGTGTCGGACATGTTTCAGGTGTCGCGCCAGCCTGTACGGGAGGCGTTCATCAAACTGGTCGAGGCGGGCGTGTTGCAGGTGCTGCCGCAGCGCGGCACCTTCGTGAAGCGGATCTCTCCGCGCCAGGTGCGCGAAGGACGCTTCATTCGCGAGGCGATCGAAACCGCGGTGGTGCGCAAGGCGGCGGTTTCGATTACCGACGAACAGTTGCAGGCGCTCGCGGACAATCTGCGCGAGCAGAAACTCGCAGCGAAAGCGAACGACACGGCCGCGTTTCTCGCGCTCGACGAAGCGTTCCATTACGCGATCGCGCAGGCGATCGACTGCACGGCCGCGTGGGAAACGATCCAGGACATCAAGGCGCAGATGGACCGCGTGCGCTATTTGAGCCTGCCCGAGGTATCGCCGCTGGATCTGCTGATCCGGCAGCACGCGAAAATTCTGGCGGGACTGCGCGCGCACGACCCGAGCGCCGCCGAAGACGCGATGCGCCACCATCTGCGTGAAATTCTCGTGTCGCTCGGCCCGATCGCCGACCGCAACCCCGCCTGGTTCGAGGCCGACGAGCCGGAGCGTGTGCCGCTGTCGACCTAACGCTCGAGCCCGCTCAAACAGCCCACTCAAACAATTCGCACCCCGCCGCGATAAGTCGCGCGCGGCACTGGCAGCTTGTCGAGCATCGTCACGCGCACGAGATCCGCGCGCAAGCCCGGCTCGATCGCGCCGCGGTCCGTGAGACCGGCGGTGCGCGCCGGTTCGGCCGAGACCGTTGCCATCGCGCGCGGCAGCGACCAGCCCGCTTTTTCGACGAGATCGAACACCGCGGTCAGCAAGCTCGACGGCACGTAATCCGACGACAGAATATCGAGCAGATCCGCGCGCGCGAGTTCGAGCGCCGACACGTTGCCCGAATGCGAGCCGCCGCGCACGATGTTCGGCGCGCCCATGATCGTCGCGATGCCGTGCTCGCGCGCGGCTTGCGCGGCGATGCGCGTGGTCGGAAATTCGGCCAGCACGATGCCCTCGGCCTTCGCCTGTTCGACGTGCTCGATCAACGTGTCGTCGTGGCTCGCGACCGGAATGCCGAGCCGCCGGCACCGCGCGACGATCTCGCGGCGATGCTCATCCGCGTAACGCTCCTGTTCGACCGCGAGTTCTGCGAGCGTGCTCGCGACACGCTCGTCGCTCATCTTGCCGTTGCGCTCCTGGAAGCGGCGCCATTGCTCGCGATCGTGCCATTGGCGCTGTCCCGGTGTATGGTCCATCACCGACGCGAGCCGCAACAGCGGATGCGCGCACAGCGAATCGAACACCTCGAGCACGTCGGCGGTCGCGATCTCGCAGCGCAGATGCAGAAAGTGCTCGGCGCGCAGCAGCCGACGCGTGGACAGCCGCAGCAGCGACTCCGCGCATTGCGTTTGCACGTGACGGTTACGTATCCCAACGCTCGAGCGCGAGCCGATCGCGAGCGCGTCGAACACCGTCGTGATGCCGGCCGCGGCGACCTGCGCGTCGTGGATCACGAAAGCCGCGTCGGTATTCCATTCGACGCCGGGACGCGGCACGAGGTGCTTCTCGAGATTGTCCGTATGCAGTTCGATCAGACCGGGCAGCAGATAATCGCCGTCCCAGTCTTCGGCGTTGCGCGCCGAACTCGCGTCGCGTTCGACGTCGCGAATCACGCCGTCTTCCACGCGCACGGTGCCAATGAATTCTTCATCTCGCGTCACGATGCGAGCGTTGCTGATCAACATCGACTTGCTCCGTAGTCAGTCGGGACTGGTGTCAATTTAATGCCGCAGCGGCGGCCGCAGTTCCAGGCGGCGCGTCGCGACCTTGTTGCGAGTCTCTTCGTCGTGAAAGATACCAACGATCGCCGCGCCGCGCTCACGCGCCTCGACGATCAGATCGGCCACAACGTCGCGGTTTTCGGCATCGAGCGAAGCGGTCGGTTCGTCGAGCAGCAACAGCGGATGTTCGGCGATCAAACCTCGCGCGATGTTCACGCGCTGCTGCTCGCCACCCGAAAACGTCGCGGGCGCGAGCGACCACAGACGTTCCGGCACGTTGAGCCGCGCGAGCAATTCAGCGGCGCGCGCGTTTGCTTCGGGTTCTGCGACGCCGTGCAGCATGAGCGGCTCGGCGACGAGCGCGAGCGTCGGCACGCGCGGAATCACGCGCAAAAACTGGCTCACATAGCCGACCACGCTACGTCGCAGACGCAGCACGTCACGCGGTTCGGCACCGGTGATCGTGACGGGCCGGCCCTGATCGCTGGTGTCGCGAATCGCGATCGAGCCGGTGCTCGCCAGATAGTTGCCGTACAGACAGCGCAGCAATGTGCTTTTGCCCGCGCCCGACGGCCCGACCAGCACCACGCATTCACCGCGCTCGACTTCGAGCGATACGTTCGCGAGCGCGTCGATTCGCACACCGCCCTGGCCGTGCAGCGTGAAAGTCTTGCCGATGCCGGTGGCGCGCAGCATCAGCGCCGCGTTGTCGGCGAAAGCGCGCTCGCCGTGACGTGCCACGCTGCCCGCGTCAATTACTACCTCAGTGGATTGCATTGTGAGCCTCAAACCGGCAGAACCGAGGAAACCAGCGTTTGCGTATAAGGGTGCTGCGGATCGTCGAGCACCTGATCGGTTAGACCCGCTTCGACGACTTCGCCTGCCTGCATCACCATCAGCCTATGTGCGAGCAGACGCGCGACGCCGATATCGTGCGTGACGATCAGCACCGACAGATGCAGCGTCGAGGTCAGCGTGCGCAGCAGATCGAGCAGACGCGCCTGCACGGACACGTCGAGACCGGCGGTCGGTTCGTCCATGAACACCAGACGCGGACCGGTGACGAGATTGCGCGCAATCTGCAGACGTTGCTGCATACCGCCCGAAAAGGCGGCGGGGAATTCGTCGATGCGCGTTGGGTCGAGTTCGACCCGCTCCATCCATTGCGTGGCCGTGCGGCGAATCTCGCCGTAGTGTCGCGCGCCGACAGCCATCAATGGCTCGCCGATGTTGGCGCCGGCCGAGACGCCGCTGCGCAGGCCGTCGCGCGGATTCTGCTGCACGAAGCCCCATTCGGTGCGCATCAGCAGACGGCGGCGCGGCTCCGACAGCGCGCGCAGATCGAGCAGGTCGCCATGCGACGCGGCGTAGTGCAGCGAGCCGCTATCGGCCTCGGCCTTCAGCGCCAGCGTATTGAGCAGCGTGGTCTTGCCCGAACCCGATTCGCCGACGATGCACAGCACCTCGCCCGGATACAGATCGAAGCTCACGTTGCGGCAACCGTTGCGGCCGCCATACTGTTTGGTGAGCGCGCGGGCGCTCAGAAGCGGCGTCATGCGGATTCTCCTTCGCGCGCGGCGTGGGGCAGTGGTGCTTGCGGTTCGATCTCTCCGTCGCCGCGCCGCTCGTGACAGTAGTCGCTATCCGAGCACACGAACATGCGCGTGCCGGCGTCGTCGACGATCATCTCGTCGAGAAAGCTTTCCTTCGATCCGCACAACGCGCACGCGTGCTGCCACTTCTGCACCTCGAACGGATGATCGTCGAAGTCGAGGCTGCGCACCGGCGTATAAGGCGGGATCGCGTGAATGCGGCGCTCGCGGCCCGCGCCGAACAGTTGCAGCGCGGCGTTCATATGCATCTTCGGATTGTCGAACTTCGGGATCGGCGACGGCGATGTCAGATAGCGATGATTGACGATTACCGGGTAGTCGTACGTGGTTGCGATGCTGCCGTGATGCACGATGTCCTCGTACAGCTTCACGCTGATCAGCCCGTAATCGGCGAGCGCATGCAGCTTCTTGCATTCGGCGACGCGCGGTTCGAGTCGGAACAGCGGCTCGGGCATCGGCACCTGATAGACGAGGATCTGGCGTTCGGTTAGCGGCGTTTCCGGAATCCGGTGCCGCGTCTGGATGATCGTCGCCTCGCTGGTGTGCCGCGTGGTCGCCACACCCGTGGTGCGTGCGAAGAAGCGGCGAATGTTGACGGCGTTGGTGGTTTCGTCGGAGCCCTGATCGATGACCTTCAGCGTGTCCGTCTTGCCGATGATCGCGGCCGTCACCTGGATGCCGCCGGTGCCCCAGCCATACGGCAGAGGCATTTCTCGTGATGCGAACGGCACCTGGTAGCCCGGCACGGCGACTGCCTTCAGCAGCGCGCGGCGCAGCATGCGTTTGGTCTGCTCGTCGAGGTACGCGAAGTTGTAGCCGTGCGCGGCGCTGTCGTATGAGGTGTTTGCAACAGCGGTGTCGGGCGCGTTCATGCTGCTTGCTCCTTGTCGGTGGCGTGGCCTGATTCATCGTTGCCGTGATGCTGCGCGCGCAAGCGCCGCACCAGTTCCAGCTCCGCCTGGAAGTCGACGTAATGCGGCAGCTTCAGGTGCTGCACGAAGCCCGACGCCTCGACGTTATCGCTATGCGACAGCATGAATTCGATGTCCTGTGTGGGCGACGTGAGCGTCTCGCCGAGTTCTTCGGCGCGCAGCGCGCGATCGACCAGCGCCATCGCCATCGCCTTGCGCTCCGAGTGGCCGAACGCGAGCCCGTAGCCCTGCGTGAAGGTGGGCGGCACGGCGCTGCTGCCAGCGAACTGGTTGATCATCTGGCATTCGGTGATGTCGATATCGCCGATGTCGACCGCTTCGCCGAGTTCGTCGAGGTCCATTTCGACCGCGATCGTGCCGAAACGGATCTCGCCCGCGAACGGATGCGAGTGCGCGTAGCCGCGTTGTGTCGCATAGCCCATTGCGAGCAGAAAGCCTTCGTCGCCGCGCGCGAGGTTCTGCAGACGCGTCGCGCGGCTCGCTGGAAACGCGAGCGGTTCGCGCGACAGATCGCCGGGTTCCGCGCCATCCGGTGTCGGGCGCTCCTGTTCGATCAGGCCTTCCTTGTCGAGCAGCGATACGACGCGCGGCATCGCTTCCGGCGCGGGCGGTTCTTGCGAAACCGGCGCATTGCCTTGCGTCACGTGCTGCCGCGCGTCGTCGCCATCGGCGAGCAACGCGAAATCGAGCAGGCGCTGCGTGTAGTCGTAGGTCGCGCCGAGCAACTGGCCACCGGGCAAGTCCTTGAAGGTTGCCGAGATGCGCCGCTCGACCCGCATCGATTCGGTATCGATGGCGCGCGTATAGCCGAAGCGCGGCAACGTGGTGCGATATGCGCGCAGCAGGAAGATCGCTTCGACCAGATCGCCGGCCGCCTGCTTGATTGCGAGCGCGGCAAGCTCCTCGTCGTAGACCGAACCTTCGGTCATCACGCGCGCGACCGCGAGCCGCAACTGCTCGCGAATCTGCGCGACGCTCAGTTCGGCGATCTGCGTATCGCCGCGGCGCGCTTTGTCGAGCAGGCGCCACGACGCTTCGATCGCGCGTTCTCCACCTTTGACGGCAACGTACATCAGTTCACCTTCGCTTCAGTTGTGCGCGGCAGGCCGATCACGCGCGGGCCGCAAACCAGATAACAGTCGATGCCGCACGGAAACAGCGGTGCGAGCATCGCGCGCTCTTGCCAGAACCGTGGGGGAAGACCAACCGGCGAAATCGTTTGGGTCTCCAGAATGCCGGGGCCGCTCAGCGTGACCGGTGCGCCGCCCGTCAGCGCGGCGACGCGGATCAGCAGCGTGGCCGATTGTTCGGGCGACTCGGCGCTGCCGGGTGCGAAGCTTTCGAGCGACGGCAACGCGCCGGCGTCGTGCAGATAGACGAATGCGGCGTCGCCGGGCGCATCGACGAGCGGCGCGCCGGTGTGAAAACGCAACGCCGACGCGAGCGCGGTATCAGGCTGCGCGAGCCAAACCGGTGTCGCGTAGTCGCAGAGCGTCAGCAGCGCAGCGAATGCGGCGGGTTCGACCGGCGTGTTGCGCAACTCGGGCAGCACGTCACGAATCACGCCGATCGTGCCGGGGCGCGACAACGCGTCGAGCAGTGTGCGAAACACGGCCTGGGTAGCGTGGACCGGGTCCGCGAAACCCGGCGTCAGCGTGGACAACGCAATCGGTGAATGTTCCATCAGTCGCCTCGCACCATCGTGAAGAATTCGACGCGCGTCGCCGCGGCGTCCTGCTGCTGTTGTGCGCGCCGTGCCTTCTGTTGCGCGGCGAACGGCGCGATCAATTGACGATGCAGGCTGTCGTGATGCTCAGGCATCTGCAGCAAGGCATCGGCGAGCGCGGCAAGTTCGGCGCGACGGCGGTCACGTCCCAGATGACAGGCGACGCCGACGGTGGCCTCGGCGTCGCCGCTGGCATGCAGACGCAGCGTGGCGCGCGTGACCGTCGCTTCGCCGAGATTGAACGGATCGCCGCTGCCGCCGATGCGCCCGCGCACCATCGCGAGGCCGATTTCAGGGGGGCGCAGCCAGTCATAGGCGGGGATAGGTTGATCTTGGAACGCGCGCTGCAGCGCGGCTTCGAGGTCGGCGCGCGGCGTGCGGGCCAGCACGGCCATCCAGGCGCGCCGCGCCGCCGAGGACACGGCGGGCAACGGCGCAGAGGGCGGAACGGAACTCGGGCTCATCGGATTTCCTGTCGATCCAGCGAGTGGACATTGGAGCATCTATTCATCTAAACGTCTAGACGTTTACAGGCGTAGTTGTCTGGACTGTGGTGCGCGGCGGACGTTTCATATTTCCATCACGGCTTGCGCACTACAATGAACGTCATGGCGATCATTTGAACCGAAGGGAATGACAGCACCATGACATCGAACGACAGCGCGGCGCCGGCCACGATGCTCGAACGCGGCGCGGGCGTGGCCGTCTGGAGACAGATCGAACAGATTCTCGCCGCCGAGATCGCGGCAAGCGGGTTTGGGGAAGAAGGGCGGTTGCCGAGCGAGGGTGAGCTGGCGAAGCGCTTCGACGTCAACCGTCACACGGTGCGTCGCGCGATGCTCGGCCTCGCAGCGCTCGGCCTCGTCAGTGTGGAGCAGGGGCGCGGCACGTTCGTGCAGCCCGGCGCGATCGACTATTCGATCGGCCGCCGTACGCGTTTCACCGAGAACCTGCGTCAACAACATCACTCGCCCGGCGGCACGATGCTCTCGGGCGCGCGCGTGAAAGCCGAGCCCAGCGTCGCGAAGGCGTTGGGTCTGCGCGCGGGCGCGGCGGTCTATCGGATCGAATCGCTGAACGAGTCCGACGGCGTGCCGCTTACGTTCGCGCGCAGCTGGTATCCGGCCGCGCGTTTTCCGGAGCTGCCGGAGGTCGTGCAACGCCTCGGCGGCACGACGAAGGCGCTGGCCGAATTCGGCGTGGACGATTATCTGCGCAAGTGGAGCCGCATCGGCAGCGTGCTGCCCGAGCCGGAGGTCGCCCGGCGGCTCAACATCAACCGTCAGCAGCCGGTGCTGTGGGTCGAGAACGTCGACGTGGATTTGCGCGGCACGCCGGTCAAATACGGCTTCACGCATTTTGCGGCCGACCGCGTGCAACTGCTCGTGGAGCATGACCTGTGAGCGGCCCCGCATGGAGTGCCGAAGCGCGCTTTGCGCTGTACTACGCGCCGTCGTGTGAATCGGCGTGGTGGCAGGCGGGCTCGACATGGCTCGGCCGCGATGCGCAAAGCGGCGAGCGCCGCGCGCAGCCGCAGCCGCCTGGCCTCGCGCGCCCGCTCGCCGCGTTGACCGACTCGCCGCGCCGCTATGGCTGGCATGGCACGCTGGTCGCCCCGTTCCGGCTCGGCGCCGGTGTCACGCAGCACGACGTGCTTGCGGCTGCGCGGGCGTGGGCGCTAGGGCGGCAGCCGTTCGCGTTGCCGGTGGAAGCGGCCACGTTGGGCGACTTCGTCGCATTGCGACCGGCCGATGCAGATGGCGAGACGCGCATTCGCGAGCTTGCGTCGAACGCGCTGGAGTCGCTAGACGGGCTGCGCGCGCGGCCGTCTGCGGCCGATCTCGAGCGCCGGCTCGCCGCACCGCTCACCGAACGCCAACGTGCGTTGCTGCTGCAATGGGGCTATCCGTACGTGTTCGACGAGTTCCGTTTTCATATGACGCTGTCCAGTTCGCTCGCCGATCCCGACGAGCGCGCGACGCTGCTCGCATGGTGGCGTGAGCGCACGCCCGCGCTCGGGCCGCTCGCGGTCGATCAGGCCGCGTTGTTCGTCGAGCCGGCGCCGGGCGAGCCGTTCGTGCTGTGGCAGCCACTGCCCTTCAGCGACGGCGCGAGACACGGCGATCGCAAGGACGAGCAGCAAGACGAGGTGAGCAGCCAATGAACGGGCGTTTGATCTATGTGATGGGGCCGTCTGGCGCGGGCAAGGATTCGCTGCTGCAATTCGCGCGCACGCGGCTCGCCGGCGAGCCGGTCGTGTTCGCGCATCGTTACATCACGCGGCCGAGCGGCAATGGGGAAGTGCATGTCGCACTGAGCGTCGAGGAGTTCGCCGCGCGCTCGGTGCTGGGCCTGTTCGCGCTCGAATGGTCGAGCCATTCGCTGCGCTATGGCATCGGCATCGAACTCGATGCGTGGCTCGCGCGTGGCTGCACGGTGGTCGTCAATGGCTCGCGGCAGTACCTGCAGCATGCGCTCGCGCGCTATCCACGCGCGGAAGTGGTGCACGTGAGCGCCGCGCCGCATATTCTCGAAGCGCGGCTCGGCGCGCGGGCGCGCGAATCGTCGGAGCAGGTCGCGGCGCGGCTCGCGCGGCGCGCGCCGTTTGCGATGCCGGCCGGCGTGCGCTGCCCGACGATCGACAACTCCAGCACGCTCGAAGAAGCGGGGCACGCGTTGATCACGGTGCTCAAGGAGCAGGTGAGCGCGTAACGCAGTCACGCGGCCTTATTGCACGGCCCCCATCCGCTCCCGCGTGACCTGCCGCAAACACGCGACGAACTGCTGTACGGCCGGCGTCGGCAGCAGGTCGCGTCGCGAGATGATGCTCAGATCGTAGTTCGGCAGCGCGTCTTCGATCTGCGCGACGCGAATGCCGAGCGGCGCGACCCGCTGCGCGAGCGGCCGCGTGAAGCAGCTGATCACGTCGGTCTGCGATACGAGCCCGAGCGTCACCGCAAACGACGACGGCGCGCGCAGCAGCCGCTTCGGCAGCGGCAGAGCATGCGCGCTGAACATCGCCATCATCACGCTGTGCGGGAAGTGATCGGCGCCGACCGTGACGATCCACTCGGCGTCGAGCAGCTCGGACAGACGCGTGACGTTCGCAAGCGGATGCCCGGAGCGCATCGTGACGACGAACTGCGTCGAGTACAGCGGCACCTGCACCAGATCGTTATCCAATGCCTGAACGTGATGGATCGCCGCGAGATCGAGTGTGCCGTTGCGCAAACGCGCGAGCGCATCGGGCACCGTCACTTCCTCCAGATGCAGACTCACGAGCGGCATCTTCGCGCGAAAGCTCGACACCGCATGCGGCAGCACCGTCAGCGCGAGCGATGGCATCGTGCCGACGCTGACCTTGCCGGCCAGTTCTCCTTTCACCTGCTCGACGGCCTCGACGGTGCGGCGCATGTCGCCCAGCAACTGCTCGGCGCGCGGTAACAGCGCGAGCCCGCACGCGGTCAGCTCGATGCCGCGCACGCTGCGCACCATCAGCTCCGCATTGAGCGCGCTTTCCAGCTCGCGAATCGTATGCGTGACGGCCGGCTGCGTAACGCCGAGCTCACGCGCGGCGGCGCGCAGGCTGCGGTGATGCGCGGCGGCGACGAAGGCCTGCAACTGCTGCAGTTTCATCAGGGTAACCCCGTATATAAGAGCTGTTAATCAGGGTGAAAAAAATAGCATCTTATTCGAACGAAACGGCATGGATATAGTGCGAGGCTACTCACTGGAGCGATGCAAACGATGAACGAGACCCCGCGTTTGACCGAAGTGTCCGATCTGGAACCCGCCGCCGCGAGCCTGCGCGAGATTCGCCATCACATTCATCACCATCCTGAACTCGCGTACGAGGAAGTGCGGACCGCGGCGCTCGTCGCGGAAAAACTCGAACAGTGGGGCTGGCAGGTCACACGCGGGGTCGGCAAGACCGGCGTGGTCGGCACAATGAAGGTAGGCGACGGCAAGCGCAGCATCGGCATTCGCGCGGACATGGACGCGCTGCCGATCATCGAACAGACCGGCCTGCCGTACGCGAGCGGCACCCACGGCAAGATGCACGCGTGTGGCCACGACGGTCACACGACGATCCTGCTCGGCGCCGCGCAACGTCTCGCAGCCACGCGTAATTTCTCGGGCACCGTGCATCTGTACTTCCAGCCGGCCGAGGAAAGCGGCATCGACAGCGGCGCGCTGAAGATGATCAACGACGGCCTGTTCGAGCGCTTCCCGTGCGACGCCGTCTTCGGCCTGCACAATCATCCTGGCGCGGAGCCGGGCACGCTGCTGTTCCGCAAGGGGCCGTTCATGTCGGCGGGGGACAAGGCGACCATCACGATCGAAGGCGTCGGCGGCCATGCGGCGCGTCCGCATCTGACCGTCGATCCGGTCGTGGTCGCCGCGAGCATCGTGATGGCGCTGCAGACGATCGTCGCGCGCAACGTCGATCCGTCGCAGCCGGCCGTGGTGACGGTGGGCTCGATGCACGCGGGCACCGCGAACAACGTGATTTCGAGCAGCGCGCGGCTCGAACTGAGCGTGCGCTCATTCAGCCCCGAGGTGCGTGAGTTGCTGAAGAAGCGCATCACCGAGCTGGCCGAGTCGCAGGCGGCGAGCTATGGCGGCAAGGCGCACGTCGAGTACATCGAAGGTTATCCGGTCGTCATCAATACGGACGCCGAAACGGAGTTCGCGGCGCAGGTCGCGCGCGAGCTGGTCGGCGACGACAAGGTAGTCGAGCAGACCGACATCCTGATGGGCAGCGAGGACTTCGCGTTCATGCTGCAGAAGCGGCCGGGCACGTTTCTGCGCATCGGCAACGGCGTCGGCGAGGATGGTTGCATGGTGCACAACCCGCATTACGACTTCAACGACCGCAGTCTGCCGATCGGCGCGGCGTTTTGGGCGCGGCTGGTGGAGCGCTATCTCGCGCAGTGAGCGACAAGAGCAAATGCCGGGGCGCGCAGCAAACGCGCGTTCCCCGATAGCCGCGTGCGTCAGCCGCGCCGCGCGACCATCTCCGAGACCGTCTGCGCGGCTTGCTGCAGCGGTTCCAGAAACGCCTTCACCATCTGTTTGGCCGAATTGCGCTGCGCGTTGCCGCTGATGTTCATCGCGGCGATCACGCGGCCCTGGCGATTGCGAATCGGCGCGGATAGCGAAATCAAACCGCCTTCGAGTTCCTGATCGACGATCGCCCACCCCTGGCGACGCACCTGCTCGATCACCTTCTTCAGTTCTTCCTTGTCGGTGACGGTGCGCGGCGTGTGCGCGTAGAGCGGCGACGAGTTCAGCGTCGCGTCGAGCGTTTCCTCGTCGAGCGAGGCGAGCAGCACGCGGCCCATCGACGTGCAGTACGCAGGCAGGCGGCTGCCGATCGACAGATTGATCGTCATGATCTTGTGAGTCGGCACGCGCAGCACGTAGACGATCTCGGTGCGATCGAGCACCGCCGCCGAGCAGCTTTCGTGCACCTGCGCCGACAGGCTTTCCATCACCGGTTCGGCGAGGTTCCAGAACGGCATCGAGGTCAGGTACGCGAAGCCGAGGTCGAGAATCTTCGGCGTCAGACGAAACAGGCGTCCCTCGGCTTCCACGTAGCCCAGCGTTTGCAGCGTCAGCAGAATCCGGCGCGCGCCGGCGCGCGTGAGGCCGGTCGCCGCGGCGACGTCGGTGAGCGTCTGTTCGGGGCGCGTCGCGTCGAATGCGCGGATGACCGCGAGGCCGCGCGCAAACGACTGCACGTACGAGTCGCCCGGTTTCTCCGGGGCCGGTTCGACGTTGGCGGGCGCGATGGAAGACGGCGGCAGGGCTTTGCTCATGGACCTTGATCGTGGTTGCAAAAGTGTGCGCGCGGAGGACACGCGACGCGCGTTCGTTTCGATGCGGCGCCGCGTTTCGCGTTGCGGCGCAAAGGCGAGACGATAGCTTAAGCCTTCTATTTCGCCAAATAACGCCGATTCGTGCAAAAAACCCAGGGTTTGCGTGAATGCGATCGCGTCTCAAAATTTGTATGATGACCCGATGACATGACCAGTTCGCGGCACCCGATCCAACCCAACCGATCCGCCATGTTCGACAAGATTCCCTCGCGCGCTTTGAGCGACACCGTCGCGCAGCAACTGCTGAAGCAGATCGACAAAGGCAGCTTCGCGCGCGGCGCCAAGCTGCCGACCGAAGCCGTGCTCGCGGAACAGTTCGGCGTGAGCCGCACGGTGATTCGCGAGGCGTTGTCGCGGCTAAAGAACGAGGGGGTGGTCGAACCGCGCCAGGGCAGTGGCGTGTTCGTCGCCGGGCACGGCACGATCCGCCCGCTGCGGATCGACTACGCGGAAGCCGTCGAGCCGGGCTCGGTCGTGCAGATCCTCGCGCTGCGCCGCGCGATCGAGGCGGAGGTCGCGTCCGAAGCCGCGATGCGTCGCAGCGATGCCGACATGGCCGCGATCGACGCCGCGCTGGCTCAGATCGAGCGCGCGGTCGCCAATGGCGAAGACGGCGTCGCCGAAGACGTCGCGTTTCATCGCGCGATCGCGGCTGCGACGGGCAATCCGTATTTCCTGAAGACGCTGACGTTCCTCAATCAGTATCTCGAAGCGGGCACGGTCGTCACGCGCCGCAACGAGGCGCTGCGCGAGGACTTCTCGCGGCAGGTGCGCGAGGAGCACGCGGCGATCGCCGCGGCGATTCGCGCCGGCGATCCGATGGCGGCCCGCAATGCCGCGCAGACCCATCTGTACAACGCGGCGCGGCGGCTTGCCGAGGCGGGCATCGCCTGACGGGCGGAAGGCGCGCGGCAATCCCGCTGCGCGCGAACGCACCAATGCAGCACCCATCCATAGAGGTCACGCATGTCGAGAAATGTCGGTGTCATCGGTCTGGGAGCGATGGGGCTTGGCGTCGCGCGTTCGCTGTTGCGCGCGGGCTTCAAGGTCCACGCGTGCGACTTGCGGCGCGACGTGTTGCAGGCGTTCGTCGCTGAAGGCGGCGTCGGCTGTGCGACGCCCGCGGAGCTCGGCGCGCAGTGCGAGGTCGTGATTACGCTGGTCGTCAATGCCGCGCAAACCGAGGCCGTGCTGTTCGGTGAGCACGGCGCGCTCACGGCGATGAAGCCGGGCGGCGTCGTGATCGCGAGTGCCACGGTCGCGCCGGAATTCGCCAGCGATCTCGGCAAGCGCGTCGAGGCGGCTGGTCTGCACATGCTCGATGCGCCGGTGTCGGGCGGCGCGGCGCGCGCCGCGTCGGGCCAGATCACGATGATGACGTCCGGTCCCGCAGCCGCTTACGCCGCATGCGAGGACGTGCTCGCCGCGATCGCCGGCAACGTGTATCGGCTCGGCGCCGCGCATGGCGCGGGCTCGAAGGTGAAGATCATCAACCAGCTGCTGGCCGGCGTGCATATCGCGGTGGCCGCCGAGGCAATGGCGCTCGGCCTGCGCGAAGGCGTCGATCCGGACGCGCTGTACGACGTGATCACGCACAGCGCGGGCAATTCGTGGATGTTCGAAAACCGCGTGCCGCATATTCTCGCGGGCGACTACACGCCGCTGTCGGCGGTCGATATCTTCGTGAAGGACCTGGGCCTCGTGCTCGATACCGCGCGTCGCACGAAGTTTCCGTTGCCGCTGTCGGCGGCCGCGCATCAGATGTTCATGATGGCGTCGACGGCGGGCCACGGCGGAGAGGACGACTCGGCGGTCGTGAAGATTTTTCCCGGCATCGAATTGCCGGCAAAGCGATAAGCGAGGACAGTGCTCATGACGGCTCGAACGAAACCCGCGCTGCTCGGCTGCATCGCCGACGACTTCACCGGCGCCACCGATCTCGCCAACATGCTCGTGCGCGGCGGCATGCGCACGGTGCAGACGATCGGCGTGCCCACCTCCAACGAAGCGCCGGGCGCCGATGCGCCGGGCGCCGCTGCGCTCGACGCCGACGCACTCGTCGTCGCGCTGAAGTCGCGCACGATCCCCGCCGCCGACGCGGTCGCGCAATCGCTCGCCGCGCTCGCCTGGCTGCGCGCGCAGGGGTGCCGGCAATTCTTCTTCAAGTACTGCTCGACCTTCGATTCGACCGATGCAGGCAACATCGGCCCGGTGACCGATGCGTTGCTGAACGCGCTGTCCGCCGAGTTCGCCGAGCGCGCATCGTTCACGATCGCGTGTCCCGCGTTTCCCGAGAACGGCCGCACGATTTTCCGCGGCCATCTGTTCGTCGGCGATGCGCTGCTCGACGAGTCGGGCATGGAGAACCATCCGCTGACGCCGATGCGCGACGCGAATCTCGTGCGCGTGCTGCAGCGGCAAACTCAGTCGAAGGTCGGGCTCGTGCGTTACGACCGGGTCGCGCAAGGCGACACGGCCGTGCGCGCCGCATTCGAAGCGCTGCGCGCCGACGGCGTGCGCATCGCGATTGCCGATGCGGTGTCCGACGCCGATCTGCACACGCTCGGCGCGGCCTGCGCGGACCTCGCGCTGATCACCGGCGGCTCCGGCGTCGCGCTCGGCTTGCCGGCCAACTTCCGGCGCGCGGGCCTGCTCGGCGAGCAAACCCATGCCGCGCAATTGCCGCGCGTAGAAGGTTTGTCGGCGGTGCTCGCGGGCAGTGCGTCGAAAGCGACCAACGCGCAGGTCGCCGCCTGGTGCGCGACGCGGCCCGCGTTCCGCATCGATCCGCTCGCGGCGGCGCGCGGCGAGGACGTCGTCGGCGAAGCGCTCGAGTTCGCGCAACAGCGCTTCGTGCACGCCGAGCCGGTGCTGATCTATGCGACTGCATCGCCCGACGAAGTGCAGGCGGTGCAGCGCGAACTCGGCGTCAACGAGGCCGGGCATCTGGTCGAGAAGACGTTGGCATCGATCGCGCGCGGCCTGCGCGAGCGCGGCGTGCGCAAGTTCGTCGTCGCGGGCGGGGAGACCTCGGGCGCGGTCGTGCAAGCGCTCGACGTGCGCATGCTGCGCATCGGCGCGCAGATCGATCCGGGCGTGCCGGCCACCGCGACGACCGAAGCGGAACCGCTCGCACTCGCGCTGAAGTCCGGCAATTTCGGCGCTACGGACTTCTTCGACAAGGCGCTGCGTCATCTCGACGGAGCCGCGCAATGAGCGGCGCACCGGCACTTCAGGTCTCCGCCGAAGCGCGCGTGCGCGAGGAAATCTGCGCGGTCGGCGCGAGTCTGTATCAGCGCGGCTATACGGTCGGCAGCGCCGGCAACATCAGCGCGCGGCTCGACGATGGCTGGCTGATCACACCGACCGACGCCTGTCTCGGCCGCCTCGATCCCGCCGATATCGCGAAGGTCGACGCAAACGGCCACGCGATGTCGGGCGGCAAGCCGTCGAAAACGCTCGCGCTGCATCGCGGTATCTATGCGCGCAACGGCGAGGCGCGCGGCATCATCCATACCCATTCGACGCATCTGGTCGCATTGACGCTTGCGGGCGTATGGAGCGAAGCGGACGTGTTGCCGCCGATCACGCCGTACTACGTGATGAAAGTGGGCCACGTACCGTTGATTCGCTATCAACGCCCGGGCGATCCGCAAGTGGCCGCGCGGATCGCCGCTCTGGCCGATCGCGTGCGCGCGGTGCTGCTCGAACGTCTGGGGCCGGTGGTGTGGGAGCGCTCGGTCGCGCACGCGTCGTATGCGCTCGAAGAACTCGAGGAAACCGCGCGCTTGTGGCTGATGACGAATCCGCGGCCCGCGCCGCTCGACGCCGCCGCGATCGAAGAACTCCGTGCCGCGTTCGGCGCGCGCTGGTAGCAGCGCGCATTGCCGATGTACGCCACGCACCGTATCGCACTGTCTTGAAGGAGCTGTCGCCATGCCTCGCTTCGCCGCCAATCTGTCGATGATGTACAACGAGCACGCGTTCCTCGATCGCTTCGCCGCCGCCGCGCGCGACGGTTTCAACGCGGTCGAATACCTGTTTCCCTACGAGTTCCGCGCGGGCGAGCTGAAGTCGCGGCTCGACGCGCACGGTCTCACGCAGGCGCTGTTCAATGCGCCTCCGGGCGACTGGAGCGGCGGCGAGCGCGGTCTTGCGTCGCTGCCGGGGCGCGAGGACGAGTTCCGCCGCAGCATCGATACGGCACTCGAGTACGCGCGCGTGCTCGGCAATCGCAAGCTGCATGTGATGGCGGGGCTGATCGCCGGCGATCAGGCGGGCGAAACGCAGCGCAAAACACAACGCGACGTGTATCTGAACAACCTCGCCTATGCGGCGCGGGCCGCGCAAGGGGAACAGATCACGGTCGTCATCGAACCGATCAATACGCGCGACATGCCCGGCTATTTCCTCAATCGACAGGACGACGCGCAAGCGATCTGCGCCGAAGTCGGCGCGCCGAATCTGAAGGTGCAGTTCGATTGCTATCACTGCCAGATCGTCGAGGGCGATCTCGCGATGAAGCTCAAGCGCGATATGGCCGGCATCGGTCACATCCAGGTTGCGGGTGTGCCCGAGCGGCACGAGCCCGACATCGGCGAGCTGAACTACCCGTACCTGTTCGATCTGATCGATGCGCTCGGCTACGACGGCTACATCGGCTGCGAATACCGGCCGCGCGCGGGGACCTCGGCAGGGCTTGGCTGGCTGAAGCCTTATCTCGACGCCCGGCGCTGACTCTCTCCGACAACCACTGACGGACCCGTAACCATGAAAGTACTGATCACCGGCGGCGCCGGTTTTCTCGGCCAGCGTCTCGCGCGCGAACTGCTCGCACGCGGCGAGTTGAAAGATGCGCACGGCACACCGCGAGCGATTACCGGGCTGGTGCTGCTCGACGTCGTGCGCGCTCATGATTTCGGCGATGCGCGCGTGCGTGCCGATGTCGGCGATATCGCGGAGCGCAGCGTGCTCGAAGGCGTGATCGACGATCAGACCTCGGCGATCTTTCATCTCGCTGCGATCGTCAGCGGGCAGGCCGAGGCGGACTTCGATCTCGGCATGCGCATCAATCTCGATGCGTCGCGGCTGCTGCTCGAAGTCTGCCGCCAGCGCGGGCACCAGCCGCGCGTCGTATTCACCAGTTCGGTCGCGGTCTACGGTGGCGATCTGCCCACGGTCGTACAGGACGACACCGCGCTGAATCCGCAGTCGTCGTATGGCGCGCAGAAGGCAATCGCCGAGCTGCTGCTCAACGATTATTCGCGGCGCGGCTTCGTCGACGGCCGCGTGCTGCGGCTGCCGACCATCAGCGTGCGGCCGGGGCGACCGAATGCGGCGGCGTCGTCGTTCGCGAGCGGCATCATTCGCGAGCCTTTGAATGGCGAGGAGGCCGTGTGCCCGGTCGCCGGTTCGACGCGGCTGTGGCTGCTGTCGCCGCGCAAGGCGATCGACAGCCTGATTGCCGGCCTCGAACTCGATGGCGCCGCGCTTGGCAAGCAGCGCGTGCTGAATCTGCCGGGCCTGTCGGTCAGCGTCGACGAAATGATCGCGGCACTGCGCGAGGTCGCGGGCGAGGCGGTCGCGAGCCGCATCGTGCGGCAGCCGGACGAGCGCATCGAGAAGATCGTCGGCAGCTGGCCCGGCGCGTGGGATACATCGCGCGCCGAACGGCTCGGGCTTGTCGCCGAGCACAACTTCGCGGATGTGATTCGCGGCTACATCGCCGATGAAGGAATCGAAGTTCGCTGAAGATCACTCCTCCGCGTATTCCCTGGTGTCGTTTGGCACGGCTGCGGCCGTGCTTGACACGCTTTCGCGCCGGCGCCTATTATCGAGCCTGTTTTGTTCGATATATGACCTTGTGTTCGTATATAGAACACGAGGGCGGGCATGGAAGACGCAAAAACCGTATCGGTCGTCACTCCCAAGCCCATCGTTCACGATCCTGCGCTAAGCTGCTTTGACGTATCGGCCGCCACGCCGCTGCAGTTTTGCAGCTTCCCGCGCGCGGCCGTTGGCCCCCGGGCCGATGCCTCGGCGCAACGAACCGGCGTCATCGGTGCAAGGCCGGCCGCGGCGCAGCGCACGCAGCATCTCAACTGGAGACATCCCATGACCGAAGCATTCCTGTGCGACGCGATTCGCACCCCCATTGGCCGCTATGCGGGTTCGCTGTCATCGGTGCGCGCCGACGACCTGGGCGCGGTGCCGCTCAAGGCGCTGATGGAGCGCAACAAGAACGTCGACTGGACCGCGATCGACGACGTGATCTACGGCTGCGCGAACCAGGCCGGTGACGACAACCGCAACGTCGCGCGCATGTCGCTGCTGCTCGCGGGTCTGCCGAAGGACGTGCCGGGCTCGACGGTCAACCGTCTGTGCGGCTCGGGCATGGATGCGATCGGCATCGCCGCGCGCGCGATCAAGTCGGGCGAAGCCGCGCTGATGATCGCCGGCGGCGTCGAAAGCATGAGCCGCGCGCCGTTCGTGATGCCCAAGGCAACTAGCGCGTTCTCGCGTCAGAACGAGGTCTACGACACGACGATCGGCTGGCGTTTCGTGAACCCGCTGATGAAGAAGCTGTACGGCGTCGACTCGATGCCGGAAACCGGCGAAAACGTCGCGACCGACTACAACATCAGCCGCGCCGACCAGGACGCATTCGCGCTGCGCAGCCAGCAGAAGGCCGCGCGCGCGCAACGCGATGGCACGCTCGCGCAGGAAATCGTCGGCGTGACGATCGCGCAGAAGAAGGGCGATCCGATCACGGTCACGCAGGACGAGCATCCGCGCGAAACGAGCCTCGAAACGCTCGCGAAGCTGAAGGGCGTCGTGCGTCCTGATGGCACGGTCACGGCCGGTAACGCATCGGGCGTGAACGACGGCGCGGCCGCGTTGCTGCTCGCCAACGAAGAAACCGCGAAGCGCTTCGGCCTGACGCCGCGGGCCCGCGTGCTCGGCGTGGCGACGGCGGGCGTGGAGCCGCGCGTAATGGGCATCGGCCCTGCGCCGGCCACGCAGAAGCTGCTCGCGCGTCTGGGCATGAAGATCGACCAGTTCGACGTGATCGAACTGAACGAAGCGTTCGCCTCGCAAGGCATCGCCGTGCTGCGCGCGCTGGGCGTCGCCGACGACGATCCCCGCGTGAACCCGAACGGCGGCGCGATCGCGCTCGGCCACCCGCTCGGCATGAGCGGCGCGCGTCTGGTCACGACCGCGACGTATCAGCTGCAACGCACGCAGGGCCGCTTCGCGCTGTGCACGATGTGTATCGGCGTCGGCCAGGGTATTGCGATCGCGATCGAGCGCGTGTGATGCACGTGTAGCGCGACGAACATCGCAAGCGGTTTGCGACCGTTCATGTAACAGCCCCATCGTTCCTGCGATGGGGCTGTTTGCTTTTGCGCGCGGCCTCGCGCGTACAATCGTTCGCGTCGTATCGTTTGCAGTAGTTGTCCTGAGGATGTGGAGTTCATGGCGGCGGGCACGAACACTGCGTAGCGCGAAGTCATACGCGGCGCTCATCATGACCGTCACGCCGGATCGAAACCCCTGTCGAGGAGAACGCGAATGAAGACAACGACGATAGGCGCAGCGTTGATGCTGGCGGCCGCGGCCACACCCCAGCCGGCGCGCGCGCAGAACGACATGGCGAGCGCGGCCCAGGCGGTGCTCAGCGCGGCGCAGCCGGTGCATATGACGGCGGAGATCGTCGGCATCGATGCGGGCAACCGCTCGCTGACGCTGAAGGGCTCGGGCGGCAACGTCGCGATCTTGCTCGTCAGTCAGCAGGTCGCTGGCTTCGATCAACTGAAGATCGGCGATCGCGTCGACGTGCTCTACAAGAATGCGCTGCTCACGAAGGCGGAAAAGGTCAGCGGCGCGGGCAAGGGGATTCGCGAGCGGGCCGACAAGCAGAGCTATGCGCCGGCCTCAGGCGGTTACGAATCGGCGCGACAAACCGAGGTGCTCGCGACCGTATTGAAGATCGATCATAAACAGCGCCTCGTGACGCTGCGCGGCGCCTATCAGACACAGACGTTCGAGGCCGCGCCCAACGTCGACCTGAGCGACGTGAAGGTCGGCGATACCTTGCATGCGGTGTTCGTGTCGGCCGCCGCCGTGCAGGTGACGCCAGTGGGCCAGTGAGCGGCCGGGATCGCGGCCAATTCCAGCCGCCGGGAATGTTTCGCAAAATATGTCGAAAAATGTCGCGCCGCCCGACGAACGCCCGCAAAGCCTTGCCTGGCGGGCCTGAGTCGCGGTGAAACAGCGCGACATATCTTCCGTGATGATTTCCACGGTGTGTCCTTCTATAGTCCGTTCGTCGCCACGCGGCAATGACGCAAGTGGCCCGAATCCAGCAAGGACATACCGTGAAAAATCGTTTATTCGCAGGTTCCGACAAGGTCTGCGCCAGCATGGCGCGAGGCGTGCTGCGCAAGGCGGTGTTCGGCGCCGCCGCCGCCGTGTTCGCGCTTGGCAGCGCATCGGCGTTCGCGTGGTCGGGTCATGGCACCGCGTACACGTCGCGCGGCGTCTATAACGGCGCGCACTACGGCTCGTGCGGCGGCGGTAGCTGCTCGCATGCGGGTAGCGTGGCTGGCCCCTATGGCGGCTTCGCGAGCAACACCGGCACGGTCACGCGCACGGCGCCCGGCCAGTTCTCGAACTCGGGTACCGCAACGGGCCGCTACGGCAACACGGTGCAGCACTCGGGCGACACCAACTGCGCAGGCGGTACCTGCTCGCATACCGGCACGATGACTGGCCCCGACGGCAAAACGGCGACGACGTCCGGCGACGTGACGCGCACCGCGCCGGGCCAGTATTCGTCGTCGGGCTCGATCACCGGGTCGAACGGCAATACGGTCAATCATTCGGCGTCGGCCAATTGCGCGGGTTCGACCTGCGCGCGCTCGGGCACGGTGACGGGGCCGGACAACAACAGCGTCTATCACTCGGGCACCGCGACGCGGGTCGCGCCCGGCGTCGTGACGACATCGACGAGCGTGACCGGCACGCAGGGTCACACGGTGACGTCGAGCGGTACGGTGGTCACAGGCGGCGTGGTGGTCGCAGGTGGGACCACGACGACGACCGGCACGACCGTGGTCGTCGCGCCGAAGCCGGTGGTGGTCACGCCGCCGCCTCCGCCGGTCGTCGTGCCGCCGCCGGTCGTGTACGTACCGCCGAAGCCCGTCGTGGTGACGCCGCCGCCGGCCTATGTTCCGCCGGCCCCGGTGGTGTACGTGCCGCCGCCGGCCGTCTACGTCGCGCCGCGTCCCGTGTACGTCGCGCCGCGGCCTGCGGTGTGGGTGCCGGGCCATTGGGTCGGGCGCGTATGGGTGCCGGCGCATTGGGCTTGACGATGGGCGCGCTCCGCATAACGGCTGCCCTTGCGACGACCGTCGTTGCGACGTTGTTGGCAATCCACGCAGTCATCGACACCAGCGACGCCAACGACGACCGTCGCGCGAATCCCGCCGCCAGCGTGACGAGAGACTGTTCCGCGCGCTACGCCGCGTTGCTCGATCTGGCCGAACTCGCGCGGCGTGACGGCAAATCGTCCGAGGTGGTCGTGCGTGGATTGAGACAGCAGAACGGCGCGATGAGCGAGTGCCTACCCGCAGGCTGGGTCAGGCCTGCACCGCGATTACATTGAACGCGGCCGCGTCAGATCGCATTCCAGAAAAATCGCGCCGGGGATCGGATTGAACACGTAAGCGTCGATCGGCTCGAAACCCAGCGATGCATAGAGCCCGAGTGCCGCTTGCATAGTGGGCAGCGTGTCGAGACGCATGCGGCTATAGCCCGCTTCTTTCGCGGCCGCCAGGATACGCGTGGCGAGTTGCCGCCCCACATGCAGACCGCGTCCCGCCGGACGCACATACAGGCGCTTCATTTCGCAGATCGTGTCGTCGATCGGACGCATCGCGACACAGCCGACGATATCGTCAGGATCGTCGCCCGTGCCGTCGCTCGCGAGCAGCACGCGGCCGCGTGGCGCTGCGAATTTGCCCGGCAGACTGGCGAGTTCGTCGTCGAATTGCTGAAAGCAGAGATCGAAGCCGAGACTCTCCGCGTACTCGCGAAAGACGGTCCGTACAGCCTCGATCTGCTCGGGGAAGCGGGCAGTATGCAGATGGATCATGCGATGGGTCGGGTCATTGAACATGCAGCGGAAATCGGATCTCGAAGGTGGTCCCCACGCCCTCGCGCGACGCAAACTCGATCTGTCCATCGAGCACGCGGCATAGCTCCTTGACGATCGCGAGCCCGAGACCCGCGCCCGGGATTTCTTCGCCGGCCGCGCGCTCGAACTCGTCGAAAACGCGCTCGGCATCGGCGGGCGCAATGCCGACGCCGGTGTCGGACACGCGAATCGTCCAGTGTTCGGGGCCATGCATCGCGAAGCGGAATTCGACTTGTCCCGACTTCGTGTACTTGATCGCGTTGGACAACAGATTGACCGCGATTTGCTTGAGCTTCAGCCGATTCGACGTGACGACCGGCAGCGCCGCGTCGAACTCGCTGCGCAGCGAGAGTCCTTTCGCGTCGATCGACGGCTGTGTGGAAGCGATGAGTTCGTCGAATAGTTCACGCAAATCGACGTCTTCGAACACGAGTGTCGCCGTGTCGCCGAGTATGACCGAGTACTCGACCATCTGGTCGACCAGTTGCTTCATGTCGGCGGCCTGACGGTTCGCGAGTGTCAGCGCGGCATCGGCTTGCGACGGCGCTCGCTCGATCAGTTGCAGCGCGACCGAAAACGCGTTGAGGAAATTGCGCAGATCGTGCGCAACGCTGCGCGTAATCTGCATGCGTGAATCATACAGATCGCCGACCAGCCGTTGCTTGAGCGTCAATTCGGCATTCGCGCGTTCGAGCCGGCTTGTGTATTCGTCGATCTTGCGATCGCGCTCGCCGACCACTTCCTTGATCGACGCATACCTGACCACGCTGAACGCTTCGGCGAGCAGATGCCGCGCGCGGCTCTCGTGACGGCGCGAGCACGTCCGGTCGCGTTCGACGAATTCTTCGAGCGCTTCGACGAGCACCTGCTGAAAGAGGTCCAGTTCGCGCACCAGTTCTTCGATCCGGTAGCCTTGCTGCAAACGGACATTGCCGTGCTTCTTCGCGTCGCGCTCGATCGATGTTTCGGCGCGTTCGAGATCTTCTGCATCGAGCGCCATGCACAGCTGGTCGAGGATTTCCGGCAAATGGTCGGCCAGCTGTTGATACGTGAGCTTGTCCGCTTCGACGAGATCGGCGTCGATGGCGACGGCATCCATCCATTGACGCGTCAGACGGCCCCGTTCCGCACGGATGAAGTTGGCGAAATTGCGCAGCGGGCTCACGCGTCTGTCGGTCATGATGGATACCGGAATGGAGTTTCTACAACATACAAACACGCGAACAGTTCCGAACGCCTCGATTTGGCGCGGGCAGCGCAGGCCTATTTGCGCCGGCAATCGGCCAGGCATCCGATGCGCGCCCGCAACCGGGTCATTATCCGCGCAATTGCCGCGTGTGGAACACCTCTTGCGAGACTCTCATCAGACAAAGAAGCAAGTTTCGTCAGCAAACCATGATGTATTCGATATTGCTGGTGGACGACGAACCGGAAATTCTAGCCGCATGGCGGCTGATTCTGGAAAGCGAAGGGTATGAGGTGAGTTGCGCGAGCAACGGCGCCGAAGCGCTCGCCTGTGTCGTCGCTCACGTTCCCGACCTGATCGTTACGGACTGGATGATGCCGATCATGGACGGCGCGGAGTTGTGCCGCCGTTTGAAATCGATGCCGCTATCCGTCAACGTACCGATTCTGGTCCATACCGCGGTGCCGCCGTCGGACAGCGAAGCGCAGTACTGCAGCGCATGTTTGCTGAAGCCGATCGGGGCGGATCTCTTTCTGACCACGATCGCGCAACTCTGCGCGCCACGGTGTTGATACGGCACGATTCGCCGCGATTGCCGTGGTGTGAGCAAGTCAAGCGCGTGCCACGTCGTCGTTCAGCACATCGGTTGAGTCGGCCTTCAGGAAATCGACGAACGCGCGCAGCGGCGCGGGCACATGGCGATGGCCCGGATAGTACAGGAAGGGCCCTGAAAACCGCTGCCACCACGGTTCGAGAATCGCTTCGAGCGCGCCGCTGTCCAGATGCGGGCGCAGCATGTCTTCGAACAGGTGAATGATCCCGAGACCCGCGACCGCGCCGCTGACCGCGAGGTCGATCGCGGCGCCAGGCCGCACCAGCAGCGGTCCGGTCGGATTCAATTGCAGCAGCTCGCCATCGCGCTCGAAGTACCAGGTCGGCATCGCGCCGCTCGCGAACTGGCCGCGCAGACAGGCATGCGCGAGCAGTTCGCTGGGATGCTCCGGACGGCCGTGCGCGTCGAGATATGCAGGCGACGCGGCGGTCGCGAAGCGCTGCACGCGTGCGCCGATCGGCACCGCGATCATGTCCTGCTCGAGGCGCTCGTCGTAGCGAATGCCCGCATCGCAACCGATCGACAGCACATCGACGAAACCATCCTCCACGACGACCTCGACGCGAATGTCCGGGTACTGCTTCAAAAAGCGCGCGAGCACGTCGGGCAGCACGATGCGCGCGACGCTCGACGGCACATTGAGCTTCAGCGTGCCGGTCGGCTTGTCGCGAAAGCCGTTCAGCACATCGAGCGCCGCTTCCATTTCGCCGAACAGCGGCGTCAGCTTCTCGATCAGACGCAGCCCGGCTTCGGTCGGCGCGACGCTGCGCGTGGTGCGGTTCAGCAGGCGCAGCCCGAGTTTCGTTTCCAGACGCCGCACCGCGACGCTCAGACTCGACGCCGACACGCCGCTCACGCGCGCCGCGTCGCGAAAGCCGCCCGCGCGGCAAACCGACACGAAGGCGGCCAGATCATTCAGTTCCATGACGATTGATTGTGCAGAATTTTGAACAACCCGTACAAGTTAGACCCGTTTATTCAACAACGCAATTCCGGCGATACTGCCGCTCATCACTTCACAAGGAGATCGTGATGCCGAACTTCAGCTCCATCGACACTTTCGTGCTAGCCGGCCGTGCGGTGCGGCGCATGGGCTACGGCGCGATGCAGCTGGCCGGCCCCGGCGTATTCGGGCCGCCGAAAGACCGCGGCGCAGCGCTCGCGGTGCTGCGCGAGGCGGTCGCGTCGGGCGTCGACCACATCGATACCAGCGATTTTTACGGGCCGCACGTGACCAACCAGGTGATCCGCGAGGCGCTGCACCCGTACCCGCGCGATCTGACGATCGTCACGAAGGTCGGCGCGGTGCGCGACAGCGCCGGCGCCTGGCTGCCGGCGCAGGAGCCCGCCGATCTCGAGCGCGCGGTGCACGACAATCTTCGCAACCTCGGGCTCGATGCGCTCGACGTGGTCAACATGCGCGTGATGGGCAACGTGCACGAGCCGAGCGAGGGCTCGATCGAAAAGCAGGTCACGGCGCTCGCCGAACTGCGGCAGCGCGGGCTCGTGCGTCATATCGGCCTGAGCAACGTGACGGCCGCGCAGATTGCCGAAGCGCAGCGCATCACGAAGGTCGTGTGCGTGCAGAACCATTACAACCTCGTGCATCGCGACGACGATGCATTGATCGATGCGCTCGCGGAGCAGGGCATTGCCTACGTGCCGTTTTTTCCGCTGGGTGGCTTTACGCCGATTCAATCGTCGGAGCTGTCGGAGCTTGCGCGCAAGCTCGAGGCGACACCGATGCAGGTCGCGCTTGCCTGGCTATTGCATCGGGCGCCTAACATTCTGCTGATTCCGGGCACGTCTTCGGTGGCACATCTGCGCGAAAACCTGCAGTCGGCGAAGTTGAAGCTCAGCGACGAAGTGCTCGATCAACTGGATGCGATCGGCGCTGAAAAGGGCTGAAGGTCGGCTTTGCACCATGCGTCGTTTGCAACGGGCGACGGCGGTCCGGATCTGCCGTCGCCCGCCCGAATCGCGTTGACGGCACGGCGGCGCTCTACGGCCGATACCGCAGCGCGTCGATCAACATCACGAGCGCTCTCGACGATTGCCGGCGGCTCGGGTAATACAGGTGATAGCCCTGAAACGTCGGGCACCAATCCTTGAGGACCTGCTTTAGTTGCCCAGCGGCGACATACGGCCGTGCCAGATCTTCCGGCACATAAGCGAGGCCGCCTCCGGCGAGCGCTGCGCTCAGCATCTGTCCGGTGCCGTTGAACACGAGCTGACCTTCGACGCGCACCTTCAGTTCGTGTCCATCCTTCTCGAACTCCCACGCGAACAGACCGCCGTAAGTCGGCAGGCGCAGATTGATGCAGTTGTGTTCGGTCAGGTCCTGCGGTTTTCGCGGGCGCTTGTGCTTCGCGAAGTAGCCGGGCGCGCCGACCACCGCCATGCGCAGGTCCGGCGCGATGCGCACCGCGATCATGTCTTTCGCGACCTGATCGCCGAGACGGATGCCGACGTCGTAGCGTTGCGCGACGATATCGGTCAGCCCGAAATCGATGACGACTTCCACCTTGATGTCCGGGTACTCCGGCAGCAGTTGCGCGAGTTTCGGCTGCAGGATCGTGTTCGCCGCATGCTCGTCGGTCGTGATGCGGATCGTGCCGGCGGGTTTGTCGCGCAGCTCGCCCAGCGCCGCGAGTTCTTCCTCGATCTCAATGAAGCGCGGTGCGACGCTGTTCAACAGTCGCTCGCCAGCGGGCGTAGGCGAGACGCTGCGCGTGGTGCGCGTGAGCAGACGAATGCCGAGCCGCGCTTCGAGGCCGCGCATCGTATGGCTCAGCGCCGATTGCGACACGCCGAGTTTGGCGGCCGCTTTGGTGAAGCTGCGTTCGCGGGCGACCGCGATGAACGCGAGCAGGTCGTTGAAGTTTTCGCGCGGCATTCATGAATCCCGTTCATGGGGTTTTGCCGATTCTACCGGCTAGTCGCATCTGCGCGCAGCGATTAGATTTGGAAGCTACGCAGGTAGATCGAGCAGGAGCTCAGGCAATGACGAATCACGCAGAGACGAAATCGAAATCGGAAGCGCAGCCCAGCACGGCTCGCAATGCATTCGGCGATGTCGCACCGGCACTGGCGGACTACACCGACCGGATTCTCTTCGGCGAGGTGTGGGAGCGTCCGGGGCTGTCGCCACGCGAGCGCAGCTTGATTACGGTGGCGAGCCTTGTTGCGCTCTATCGCAGCAACGAACTGCCGTTTCATATCGGCAAGGCGCTCGATAACGGCGTTACGCGCGATGAGCTGATCGAGCTGATTACGCACCTCGCATTTTATTCGGGCTGGCCGACCGCGAGCACCGCGCTTGCGGTGGCACGGCAGGTTTTCGCAAGCCGCGACGCCGGAGTGCGTAAAGGAGACTGACGGATGGATTACCACTATCTGGGCCGCAGCGCCCTCAAAGTGTCGCCGCTATGTCTTGGCGCGATGATGTTCGGCGGCGAGACCGACGAGGCGACATCGGCGCGCATCATCGACAAGGCCTACGATCAGGGCGTCAATTTCATCGACACGGCCGACGTCTATCACGCGGGCCGCTCCGAGGAAATCGTCGGCCGTGCGATCGCGGGACGTCGCGACGACTGGGTCGTCGCGACCAAGTTCGGCTTTCCAGCCGCGTCTGGGCCGAACCGGCAGGGGCAGTCGCGCAAGTGGATCATGCAGTCGGTCGAGGCGAGCCTGAAGCGGCTCGGCACCGACTATCTCGACATCCTGTACTTTCACCGCACGCTCGACGATGCACCACTCGAAGAGGGCGTGCGCGCGATCGCGGATTTGATCCGCGAGGGCAAGGTTCGTTATCTCGGCGTGTCGAATTTTCGCGGCTGGCGCATCGCCGAGATCGCACATCTGGCCGATCAATGCGGGATCGACAGGCCCGTCGCGAGCGAGCCGCTGTACAACCTGGTCGACCGCAGCGCCGAAGTCGAGCAATTACCGGCCGCGCAACACTACGGGCTCGGCGTCGTATCGTATAGCCCGCTCGCGCGCGGCGTGCTCAGCGGCAAATACTCGCAAGATGTGCCGCCGCCTGCCGACTCGCGCGCCGGCCGCGGCGACAAGCGCATCCAGCAAACGGAGTGGCGTCCCGAGTCGCTGAAGATCGCGCGGACCATCGCCGAACATGCGGCACGGCGCGGCACGACGTCGATAGCGTTTGCGCTGGCATGGGTGCTGCACAACCGCCTCGTCACCAGCACGATTGCCGGGCCGCGTACCGAGGCGCACTGGGACAGCTACATGGAAGCTTTGCAATTTCAACTCGGTCCCGACGATGAACAACTCGTCGACAGTCTGGTTGCGCCGGGGCATGCATCCACGCATGGTTATACGGACCCCGGCTATCCGGTCAAAGGGCGGCGCGTTGCGTGAAGCGCGCGCCGGGGTGCACGGAGCGATTGCACGCCGTTCACACCGACGCCGCAATAAACTCGCGCAACCATTGATGCGCGGGATCGCGATGCACACGCTCATGCCAGAGCATCGCCATCTCGTAGCCCGGCACCTCGACCGGCGGCTCGACCATCCGCAATGTGTCCGAGCCGCGCACGAGACGCGCGGGCAGCATCCCCACGAGATCGGTGCTCGCGAGCACCGACTGCATGAACAGAAAGTGCGGCACCGACAGCACGACCTTGCGCGCGAGCCCCAGCTTTGCGAGTGTCTCGTCGGTGACGCCGAAAAAGCCGCCGCCATCGGGCGACACGATCACGTGTTCGAGCTTGCAGAACTGCGCCAGAGTGGGCCGGCGCTTCAGCTTCGGATGACCCGCGCGGCCGACCAGCACGTAGCGCTCGGCAAACAGCACGCGACGGCGCAAACCTTCGGGCGCGCCTTCGCTGGTATGAAAGCCGATATCGATGTCGCCCTGTTCGGCCTGGCGAGCGAGCCGCGGCGGCACCGCCTCGACGATCGCGAGACGCGTGCCGGGTGCCGCCGCGCGCAAGCCCGCCAGCATCGGCAGGATGATCGTCGACTCCGCGTAGTCCGTTGCGGCGATGCGCCAAGTTTGCGTCGCCGCGGCCGGATCGAACGGGCTGGTTGGCGCGACCGCGCGCTGCAGTGTTTCGAGCGCTTCGCGTAGCGGTTCGCGCAGTGCCTGCGCTTTCGCGGTGGGCCGCATGCCGCGCGGTCCGGGCAATAGCAGCGGATCGCCGAATACGTCGCGCAGTTTCGCCAGATGCACGCTGACCGACGGCTGCGAGAAGTTCAGCCGTTCGGCGGCGCGAGTCACGTTGTGCTCTTCGAGCAGCACATCGAGCGTGACCAGCAGGTTCAGGTCGAGTCTTCTGAGATTAACCACGGCAATACCTGACATATTCGGAATTCATTTCCAATATACCTCGGCGATGACTATCGTGACTGTTTTCAGCCACGAAGGTCTCGTCATGAACGTTCTTATCATCTATGCGCATCCGGAACCGAAATCGTTGAACGGTTCGCTGAAGGACTTCGCAGTCCGTCATCTCGAGCGGGCCGGCCATACGGTGCAGGTGTCCGATCTGTACGCGATGAACTGGAAAGCGTCGCTCGATGCACACGACACCATCGAGCGTCATAGCGCCGAGCGCTTCTTCGCGTCGCTCGAATCGAAGCATGCGTTCGAGAACAGCTTGCAGCGCGAGGACATTGCGCGCGAGCAGGACAAACTGAAGTGGGCCGATGCGGTGATCCTGCAGTTTCCGCTGTGGTGGTTCTCGATGCCGGCGATCATGAAGGGCTGGGTGGAGCGCGTCTATGCGTACGGTCTCGCGTACGGCGTCGGCGAACATTCCGATGCGCGCTGGGGCGAGCGTTACGGCGAGGGCCGTTTCGCGGGCAAGCGCGCGATGCTGGTCGTCACGACAGGCGGGTGGGAGTCGCACTACAGCGCGCGTGGCATCAACGGTCCGATCGACGACGTGCTGTTCCCGATCCAGCACGGCGTGCTGTATTACCCGGGCTTCGACGTATTGCCGCCGTTCGTCGTCTATCGCACGAGCCGTGTCGACGACGCGAAGTATGCCGAGGTCAGCGCGGCGCTCGGGCGACGGCTCGACACGCTGTGGACGAGCGCGCCGATCGCGTTCCGGCCGCAGAACGGCGGTGCGTATGAGATTCCGGCGCTCACATTGCGGGACGATCTGGCGCCGGGGCAGGTTGGGTTTGCCGTGCACGTCGAAGATGTCGGCGCGGCGAGCGCAACGCAAGCGAACGAAGCGGCGGAAGCCTGACTGGATCGTATGTTTCGCTGAAATTTGGTTGTAAGTCGCCATTGCTAGAGTCGTCGGCGTACACAGGCCGAAGCATGCCAGGACGGCTTTATTCTGGATGCCTGACGAAGGTAAGCAGCCGGAACGTAGCTGAATCGAGCGGAAGGGCGACCCACCATGAATCCAGTTCGTAGGTTCTGGCTCATTTTGATGCTGATCGCATCGCCGGCGTGGGCGTTCCAGTCGCGCGTCGTCACGATCCCGAGCGCGGCGATGCATCGTACGTTCGACGCCACCGTCGTGCTGCCCGATCAGTACGCGCGCGGCAACCAGGCCGCGCGCTTTCCGGTCGTCTATGTGCTGCACGGCTCAGGCGGCGACTACACGGACTGGACCGCGAATTCGCACATCGGCAAGCTCGCCGATCGCTATCACGTGATCCTCGTGATGCCCGACGGCGGCCGCGATAGCTGGTACATCGATAGTCCCGTCGATCCGCGCAGTCGCTATGAAACCTACGTGGGCACCGAAGTGGTGGGCTATATCGACAGCCATTTCCGCACGATCGCGACGAGGCAGGCGCGCGCGATCACAGGCTTGAGCATGGGTGGATTCGGCGCGCTACGCATCGCGCTCGACATGCCCGATGCGTTCGGCGCGGCGGGCAGCATCAGCGGTGCGGTGGACCCGCGCAGCAGCGAAGACGAGCCCGGCATCGCACGGGTGTTCGGCGACCCATCCCAACATGCGGACTTCTGGGATAGCGAAGCGATCGTCGCCAGCGCGGAGGATTTCGGCCGCGACCATATCGCACTGACGATCGATTGCGGCATGAACGACTCGCTCGTGCAGTCGAACCGTCTGCTGCACGAGAGGCTCGTCGAACTCGGCGTGCCGCACGATTACGCGGAGCGGCCCGGCGGCCATACATGGAAGTACTGGTCGAACGCGGTCAAATACCAGGTGCTGTTCTTTGCCGGCACGTTCAGGCAGGCGGCGCGCGAAGTGCGTGACGCACGCGCCGCGGCCGCGGCTTGAGCGGCGCACGCGGCTGTCCGCGTCAATCGATTCCGTGAAATACCGCGTCGTCCGGTCCCAGGTAGACGGGCGGGCGCCACGTGGCATCGCGCATCGAATGCTGGACCTGTTTGTCAACGCCGAGCAGTACCGCGAAAATCGCCATTCGCACCGGAATGCCGTTGTCGGTCTGCCGGAAAATCGCGAGCCGCGAATCGTGATTGAGGTCGGTGCTCAGATCGTTCGCGCCGGGGCGGCTGTCGCGCGGCAGCGGATGCATGATCAGCGTGTCGGCGCCGCACACGCTATCGACGAGCGCCTGGTTGATCTGGAAGTCGGGCGTGTAGCCTTCGAACGATTCGTCGGCGAAGCGCTCCTTCTGGATGCGCGTCGCATACACGACGTCGGCGCCGCGCAGACCGGTGCGCAGGTCATGCGTCTGTTCGATCACGTGACCATTGCGCGAAATCTGCTCGACGATATAGCCCGGCATTTCGAGCATCGGCGGCGAAATCAGCGTGAACTTGATGCCGCGATACAGCGCCAGCAGCTTCACGAGCGAATGCACGGTACGTCCGTACTTGAGGTCGCCGACGAGCGCGATGTGCGCGCCGTCGACGATCTTGCCCAGGCGCGAGAACTCACGCTGGATCGTGTACAGATCGAGCAGCGCCTGGCTCGGATGCTCGCCGGGACCGTCGCCGCCGTTGATCACCGGCACGTTGGTCGCGCGCGCGAATTCGGCGACCGAGCCTTGCTCCGGGTGGCGGATCACCAGCGCGTCGACATAGCCGCTCATCACGCGGCTCGTGTCGTAGATCGATTCGCCCTTCGCCATCGAAGAAAACGTGAAGCCGGTGGTGTCGCACACCGAGCCGCCGAGCCGGCAGAACGCCGCGCCGAAGCTCACGCGGGTACGGGTGCTCGCCTCGAAGAACAGATTGCCGAGCACCGCGCCTTCGAGCACGCGCGAGATTTTGCGGCGCCGCGCGATCGGCTGCATGATGTCGGCGACGCGAAACAGCGCCTCGACCGAGTCGCGCGAAAACTGATCGACCGACAGCAACTGCGGCTTGCCCTCGAACAGCATCTGGCTTGCAAGCGATTGCGAGTCTACGCTTTGCGTATATCCTTCGCCCGGCTCCGTATTGGCGACGATCTCCGACACGAAGCGCTCGACGATTTCCGGCATCGCCCGCGATTCCTGCGAGTCGTCCGGCAGCAGCCACGTATCCAGCGCCCGGCGCGACACGCCGATGCGGTTAGCGAACGTATCGCGCGTCATGTTCAGGCGACGCATCGCATCGCGTAGGAAGGCTTGTTGCGGAACGCTCATGAGGGCACCTGTCGCAAGTGTGGGGTCGGCGGGAGTCAGACAGCAAAACGCGTTGATGTACGCGGTGCGTATATTAGTTGCCGGCGCGTAGATGTCAAGCGTTTTCCTGCGCGAGCTGCTTCATGACGCGCCGAAGGCCCCGTGGCGCGGGTTTCGCGGTTACACTGCGGCTCATGCACTCCGGCCCTATGTTCCCGCTCCGTTCTTCGACCTTCGCCCGCGCCACTTTGGCGAGCGCGGCGGTTGCACGCGCGAACGGTGTTTCGCGTAACGTCGGCGCCAAAGCCAAAAAACAGCCGCTCATCTGACCGGAGCGCGCCGTTCCGTCGTCAGATGTGCGACGGAACGACTGGTCGACCGCCCGCCTGCGGCTTTCTCCTGTGTTCTCCCTCGCACCGCTGACCCGGATTCGATACGGTCGTCATCGAGGTAGAAAACATGTCTGATTTCTCGGGTATCTGGATTCCGCTGATTACGCCATTCGCCGACGGCGCCGTCGATCACGCCGCGTTGCGCGCGCTGGTGCGCCGCTATGCGGACGCCGGCGTGGCTGGGCTCGTCGCGCTCGGCACGACCGGCGAGCCCGCCACGCTCGACGCCGCCGAACAGGACGCCGTGCTCGCGACGATTCTCGACGCCGCGCAGGCCGACGCCGACGCCACCGACGCCACCGACGCGCAGCGGCGTCCGTTGCCTGTGCTGGTCGGCGTCTCGGGCAATCACACGGCGAGCATGCTCGCGCGGATAGAGCAGTTGAATCCGTTGCCGATTGCCGGCGTGCTGATCGTCGCGCCGTATTACACGCGGCCCGCGCAGGACGGCATCGTCGCGCATTTCAGCGCGCTGGCCGACGCCAGCGCGCATCCGGTCGTGCTCTACGACATTCCGCAGCGCACCGGCGTGCGGCTCGAACTCGACACGCTGCTGACGCTCGCCGCGCATCCGCGAATTCAGGCGATCAAGGATTGCGCCGGTTCGCTCGACACGACGCTCGCGCTGATTCGCGACGGCCGTCTGCAGGTGCTCGCGGGCAACGACCTCGAGGTCTTCTCGACGGTGTGCGCGGGTGGCAGTGGAGCGATCGCGGCATCCGCGCATTGGCGGCCCGAGCGCTTCGTCGCGCTGTACCGCGCGTTGACCGAGGGCAAGCTCGACGAAGGACGGCGCATTTTTCACGCGCTCGTGCCGCAGATCCAGCTCGCGTTCGCCGAACCGAATCCCGCGCCGATGAAGGCGCTGCTCGCGGCGACGGGGTGGGTGCGCAATGAATTGCGCTTGCCGATGACGCGCGCGAGCGCGGCGTTGACCGAACGGCTCGCGGCGTTGGGAGAGACGCTGCCTAGATAGCCACTCCGCTCGCGCCCATCGTTCTGCTGCGTAGCATGGCGCCGAAGTCGTCGGCGCTGACTGGCTTACCGAGCAGGTAGCCCTGCATTTCGTCGCACATCATCGAGCGCAGCTTGTCGAGCTGCGATTGAGTCTCGACGCCCTCGGCGACTACGTCCATTTCGAGTGAGTGCGCGAGCGCGATGATCGCCGACACGATCGCGCTGCCCGCCGCGCCGTTCGCGTCGAGACCGTGGGTGAAGAAGCGGTCGATCTTCAGCTGCTTCACCTGAAAGCGCTGCAGATAGGCGAGGCTCGAATAACCGGTGCCGAAGTCGTCGATCGAGATGTCGAAGCCGCTCGCCTGAAACGCGCGGATCACTTCGACGGTGCGCGCGGCGTCCTGCATCGCGACGCTCTCGGTGATCTCGAACATGATCTGCTCGCACGCGACACCCTCGTTCCTGACGATCTCCTGGATCGTCTCGACGAGGTCCGGCTGCAGCAACTGACGCGGCGACAGATTGATCGCCACCTTCATCGCCGGCAGGCCCTGTTCGATCCAGCCGCGAATGCGCCGGCAGGTCTCGCGCACGACCCAGTAGCCGATCTGCACGATCTGCCCGGAGCGCTCGGCGACCGGGATGAATTCGGCCGGCGTCAGCGCGCCCAGCTCCGGATCGTGCAGGCGGATCAGCGCCTCGGCGCCCGCGAGCGCGTCGCCGCCGTGCTGAAACTTCGGCTGGAACAGCAGCGAAAAACGCTCGTTCGCGAAGGCGTCGTGCAGCACTTGCTGGATCTGCAGCGTGCGCGTGGCGGCCTCGTTCATGCTGCGCTCGAAGAAGCGGTAGGTGCCGCGGCCGGCGCGCTTCGCTTCGTACATCGCGGCGTCCGCGTGCTGGAGCAGCGTCTCGACGCTCTCGCCATCGCGCGGATAGAGCGCAATGCCGATGCTCGGCATCACCTGCAGCGGTTGTTCGTCGCTCCACGTGCCCTGGCGCATCCGCTCGAGCACGCCGTCGGCGAGCGCGGCGGCGTCTTCGCCGCAAGTAAGATGTTCCGCGAGCACGACGAACTCGTCGCCGCCGAGCCGCGCGACGGTGTCGCTCGAACGCACGCATTGCTGCAGACGTTGCGCGAAGGCGGACAGCACCGCGTCGCCGGCCGAGTGACCGAGCGAATCGTTGATCGTCTTGAAGCCGTCGAGATCCATGAACAGCACCGCGAACGATGAGCGCTGGCGGCGCGCGACGCTAATCGCGCGCTCGATCCGCTCGGTCAGTGTCGCGCGGTTCGGCAGGCCCGTCAGCACGTCGAGCGTCGCGAGCCGCACGATCTGGCCGTTCAGCTTCGACACCGCGCCGAGCAGGAAGGTGGTGCGCACGTCGAAGCGCGACAGCATCAGCGTGACGATCAGCACCGCGAACGTGAGCAGGATCACCGCGGTGGCGAGCCATTGCGCGTCCATGTCGTTGGCCGCGCCGCAGATCGCACCGGGCGCGAAATCCGCGGCGCCCATCGCCGTATAGTGCATGCCGCTGATCGCGACGCCCATCACCAGCGCCGCGGCCAGACGTTTGCGCGCGATATGACGCTCGTGTTCATTGCTGAGCGCGCGCGCCATCCACAGCGCGGCGCTCGATGCGCCGATCGCGATCGCGATCGAGGCCGCGAACCATACAGGCTGATAGTGGATGGCGGGCGCCATGCGCAGCGCCGCCATCCCGGTGTAGTGCATGCCGGCGATACCGATTCCCATCACCACGCCGCCCGCCAGCAGCCGGGCCGGCGTCAGGCGTTGCTGGGTCGTCAGGAAGAGCGCCAGATACGAAGCGCCGATCGCGAGCGCCAGCGAACAGGCGGTCATCGCGATGTCGTAGCCGAGCGGGATCGGCAGCGAGAACGCGAGCATCGCGACGAAGTGCATCGACCAGATGCCGACGCCGAGCGCGAACGCGCCGCCGAGCCGCCAGGCATGCCGCCGGCGCGCCGAGGCGAGCAGGAAGATGCGGCCCGTCAGATCGAGCGCGGTGTACGACGCGAGTGTGGCGACCGCGAACGAAATCGCCACGAGCCATAAATTGTAGGAACTCTGCATGTTGGGTTCGCCGCGCGAGGAATGCGGCTTGACATCTTATCGGCACTCTTAGCATTTTGTTTAACTTATTTGCGCCTTTCCAACAGGGGCCAAAACGGGCTCGCGGACGATGGCGGAGCCGCACTGGAAGGCTTGTCCGAGGGCGGGCCGCGCTATGCGGCGGAGCGCGGGTCGGACGACGGATTGGCGTCCTGACGGCTGAGCGCGAAGCCCTCGTCGAGCCAGCCGGTGACGCCGCCCGCCATCAGCTTGACGGGCCGCCCAAGCCGGGCGAGCCGCAGTGCGCCGCGCGCCGCGCCGTTGCAGTGCGGGCCCGCGCAGTAGGTGACGAACAGCGTGTCCGGCGCATAGGCCGCGAGCTTCGTCGCGACGATCTTGCCGTGCGGCAGATTCAGCGCGCCTGGCACGTGGCCCTGCGCGAACAGCGCGGGACTACGCACGTCGAGCAGCACGAAGCCGGGCGCGCCGCTCGCGAGCGCGGCGTGGACGTCGGCGCAATCGGTTTCGAAGCGCAGCGACGCGTGGAAGTGTGCGATCGCGGCGGCGCTGTCGGCGGCGGGAATCGCGGTGACGGCGTTCGGAGCGGTGGTGAGGTTGTCGTGAGTCATGGCAAGGAACGAGGAGTTGATCGGGTGGTCTGGTGGCCGAGTCGATTGTGACGAGCGGCGGGTCACCCGGTAAGTGGCGTGATCGTCAATCTTCGGTAACATCGCGCCATGCACAATCATCTCGTCGTCGCGCTGGCCTACGACCGGCTCTGCACCTTCGAATTCGGTTGCGTGACGGAACTGTTCGCGCTCGAGCGTCCCGAGCTCGGCGTGCCGTGGTATCGCTTCGCGGTCTGCGCGGGCGAGCCCGGTCCCATCCGTGCGGCGGGCGGCATCACGCTGGCCGCGCCGTACACGCTGAAGCTGCTCGCGAGCGCCGACACGATCGTGATTCCGGGTTGGCGCGATGCCGACGAAGTGCCGCCGGCCGCGCTGCTGCGCAGGCTCCGCGCGGCGTACGAGCGCGGCGCGCGGCTGTGCTCGATCTGCTCGGGCGTGTTCGTGCTCGCGGCGGCCGGCGTGCTCGACGGCAAGACCGTGACGACCCACTGGCGCTACGCGGACAAGTTGCAGCAGCGCTATCCGCAACTGCGCGTGCGGGCCGACGCGCTGTATGTCGATGAAGGGCAGGTGATCACGTCGGCGGGATCGGCGGCCGGGCTCGACATGCTGCTGCATCTGGTGCGGCGCGATCATGGCAGCGCGGTCGCGAATCGGGTCGCGCAACGGCTCGTGGTGCCGCCGCACCGCGAGGGTGGCCAGGCGCAGTTCGTGCCGCGTCCGATGCCGCACGACGAAAGCGGACGGATCGCGAAGCTGATGGACTGGATGCGCAGCCATGCGGCCGAGCCGCATACGCTGAGTTCGCTGGCCGGGCGGGCGGCAATGAGCACGCGCACGCTGCAACGGCAGTTCCGCGACGCGACCGGCATGGCGCCCTATGAATGGCTCGTCAGGGAGCGCGTCGCGCTTGCCCGTGAGTTGCTCGAAGCCGCCACGCCGCTGCCGATGGCGCGCGTCGCCGAGCTGGCGGGGTTCGGCTCGGAGGAGTCGTTGCGGCGGCATTTTCGGCGGATCGCGTTGACGAGTCCCGGGGCGTATCGGCGCAGGTTTGGCGGGGAGGGGTGAGCGCGCGCGGCGCGCGGCCGCATCGGCGGCGGCGCCTGCGGCAGGAAACGTGGACGGCGCTCAGGAATGCGGCGGCCGCCCAGCCAGCGCCGATCACGGCGCTCGTCGCGACCTCGATCAACGAAGTGCGCAGCGCGCAGGGTTCGCTGAATCCGCGCCGAACCCGGCATTGAATTCGCGGCACGCGCCGAGGTCACAGCAGCAGGCACGCAGCTCACGTCGAGCTTGCTCATTCAACGGAACCCGCTATGTCCGACATCGCAAAGATCATCGCCAGCTTCAACGCCGGGCGCGACCCCGAACGGCTCGCGATGAAATACAAAGCCATGCGCGGCTCGCCGTTCGTGTTTTTGCGCGGCACCTGTCATCTGTTCTATCAGCGACTGCCGCGCGCGAACGTCCTCGACGACGCGCCGCACGTGTGGATCTGCGGCGACATGCACCTCGAAAATTTCGGCAGCTACAAGGGCGACAATCGCCTCGTCTACTTCGACAACAACGACTTCGACGAAGCCTGTCTCGCACCGGCTCCGTACGAGCTGGTGCGTCTGTTGACGAGCGTGCTGGTCGGCGCGGCCGACCTGAAGCTGAGCCGCGCTGAAGCGCTCGCGCTATGCCACACCGCGCTCGATGCCTACGGCGCCGCGCTCGCGTACGGCAAGTCGCGCTGGATCGAAGCGGAGACCGCGGTCGGCATGGTGCGCGATCTGTTCGTCGCGCTCGCGAGCCGCACGCGCGCCGCGCATCTGGACCGGCGCACGGTGCTCAAGGGCAAGACGCGCATGCTGAAGGTCGACGGCAAGAAAGCGCTGCCGGTCAGCGATGAGCGGCGCGCGGCGGTCGTGCAGTTCATGCAGCGGTACGCGGCGACGGAGCCGAATCCCGACTTCTACCGCACGCTCGATGTCGCGCGACGCATCGCGGGCACGGGCAGCCTCGGTGTCGATCGCTACGTGATTCTGGTCGAGGGCAAGGGCTCGCCCGACGGCAACTACCTGATCGATCTGAAAGAGGCGCTGTCATCGTCGGTCAGTGCTCACGTGAGCGCAACGCAGCCGAAGTGGCAGACCGAGGCGCAGCGTGTCGTCGAGGTGCAGCGGCGCAATCAGGCGGTCTCGCAGGCCTTTTTGCACGCGGTCGAATTCAATCAGCGCTCCTATGTGCTGCGCGGTTTGCAGCCATCGGAAGATCGCGTCGCCCTTGCCGACTGGGACGGCAAGCTGCCGCGGCTCGAAGCGGTGATCAACAGCATGGCCGAGTTGAGCGCGTGGGCGCATCTGCGCAGCGGAGGACGGCAGAAGTCGGCGATCGCGGACGATCTGATCGCGTTTGGCAGTCGGCGCGATTGGCAACTGCCGTTGATCGATCTGGCCACGCAGTGCGAGGCACAGGTCGCGGCGGATTGGAAGGCTTATTGCGAGGCTTATGACCGGGGGAGTTTCGAGGCGAGCGGCGCGGGCCAGTAGACGAGCTTCGTCTCGCCAGCCTGCGAGAGCGTTTTAGCGCCGCTGACGGCGTCGCGGTGATCGGCGCCGCTCGATGACGAGCTGGGAAGTTGCGCGAGTCAGGCCCGCTCGCGATTGACGAAGCGGGAAGCGCAGCAGAATCACGTGCGCGCGGGCCGTCCGGTCCGCGCGTCGAAAGTCGCGTTGTCTCATATGTGCCCCAGCAACTTCCACCAAAGCGGCCCAACCACCAGCCAGGCGACCATGTAAAACAGGCTCATCAGAAAGCCCGCCTTCCACCATTCACCCTGGGTCACGTAGCCCGCGCCGAACATCACCGGACCGGAGCCGATGCCATATTGCGTCAGGCAACCGTTCACATTGCTGAGAATGCCGAGCGAGACCGCGGCGACGAAGGGCGGGACGCCGGCGGCGACCATCAGCGCCATCGAAAGTGGAAACAGCGCGCTGATATGCGCGGTGGCGCTGGCGAAAAAGTAGTGAATGTAAACATAGATCGCCGCCACCAGCATATAGACGGCCAGCATCGGAAAGCCCGCGAGATGCGCGCCGAATTCCTTGCCGAACCAGGCCACCATGCCATATTCGTTGAGCTTGGAGGCCAGCATGATGAGCAGGCCGATCCAGATCATCGTGTCCCAGGCGGACTTCTCGTTCAGCGCGTCCTGCCAGGTCAGCACGCCGCTGATGAACAGCAACGACACGCCGATCGCCGCCGCGAGCGTCGCGCCGATGCCGAGATCGTCGCCAAACACCCACAGCACCAGCAAGCCGACGAAGATGCACGCCATGATGATTTCTTTGACCGAGATGGAGCCCATCGTCGCGAGCTCCCGTTGCGCGAGGTCGGTCGCATCGGGGGTGCGTCTGACATGCGGCGGGGCGATCCACAGCATCGCGATCGGAATCACGGCGAGGCACAGCAGACCGGGGATGGACGCCGCCAGCGCCCAGTCGAGCCAGCTGATCGACACGCCCTGGTCCGCGGCCAGCTTGACGGCCAGCGGGTTGCCCGCCATCGCCGTGATGAACATACCCGCCGTGATGATGTTCGCGTGAAAGGCGCAGAGGATCAGATAGCGTCCCACCTTCGCGCGTGACTCCGGATCGTCGGCGTGGCTGCCCAGCACTTCGGAAATCGCTCGCGTGATAGGCAACATCACGCCGCCCGCGCGCGCGGTGATGCTCGGCATCGCGGGGGAGATCACGAGTTCGGTCAGCACGAGCCCGTAGCCGAGTCCCGTCGTGCGCTTTCCCAGCAATCGCATGAACAGAAGCGCGATCCGGCGGCCAAGGCCGGTCTTGATCACGCCGCGTGAAATGAAAAACGCGAGCATCACGAGCCAGACGAGGTCGGTGCCGGTGGATCGGGTGACGTCGGCGAACGTCAGGACGCCGACCAGCACGCCGATGGTCGAGCCGATGATGGCAACCACCGACATCGGCAGCGGGGCGGTCATGATGCCCGCAATGGTCGCGACGAACACGGCGAACATATGCCAAGCCTTCGGCTGCAGGCCGGCGGGCGCGGGCAGAAACCACAGCACGAGGCCGACCGCGACCGGCACCAGATATTTCCAGATGCCCGCCGGCAGTCCGACCGAGGGCTTCGGCGTGGCGGGCGGGGAGCTGGTGGGTTGTGAAACCTTGGCAGGTGTGGGAGCCATGATGGACCTCGTGCCGGCGTTGCTGGGTCTTTTCGGAGTGCGCGAGAAAGCGTCACCGCTCGTGAAGCACGCTTTGCGTCGCCTCCTTGACGATGCGCGCGCTGCCCAGCAAGGCCTCGCGCTCGATAGGGTCAAGTTCAGGATAGGCGATCAGGCGCGCGCCCGCGCCATTGACGACCATCGGCAGCGACACGCACACGTCCGGTACGCCTTCCACTTCGGGCTGGACGATGCCGACCGTCAGGATCAGATCCATGTCGTGCACGATGGCCTCGCAGATCCTGCCTATCGCGCTGGCGATGCCGTAATGGGTGGCGCCTTTGCCTTCCTTGATGAGCTTCGCCGCCTCGTGAACGGAGCGCAGGATCAGATCCCTGCTGGCGGGGCCAAGCTCCTTGCCGTTCCTCGTCAGGAAGGTTTCGAGGGGCATGCCGCAGACGGTCGCGGCGGACCATTGGATTACCGCCGATTCGCCATGCTCGCCGAGCACATAGGCGTGAATCGCGGAGGCCACCACGCCGAGCCGTTCGGACAGCAGGGAGCGCAGCCGCCCGGTGTCGAGCGAGGTGCCGGTGCTGATGACGCGCTCGCGCTCGCCACGCAGCTGGTCGTACACGGCGCCGGTCAGAACGTCGCACGGGTTGGTTGCGATCAGGTAGATGGCCTCGGGCGCGAGCGGTGCAATGCGCCCGACGATTTCGGTCGCGATCTCCGCATTGGTTCTGGCAAGGTGCAGGCGCGTCTCACCGGGTTTGACCCCGGCGCCGGCCGTGATCACGACGATGTCGGCGTCGCGCGCGTCTTCGTAGTCCCCTGCGCGGAACCGGCTGTGCCCCCAGAATGCCGCGGCATGGGCGAGATCCAGAGCCTGCCCTTCAGCGCGCACCCGCGCGACGTCGATGATGACGACTTTCGCGCTCGGAATGGCCAACGCCACGAACAGGGCTGCCGATCCCCCAACCAGTCCCGCGCCGACTATAACGATCTTGGCCTGCCGCATCGCGAACCTCGTCAAGTTCGGGTTTCACCCCCGAAGCATAGTCGCACGCGCGCGTTTGTCATCAATCAGACCTTAGTCCTACACGGCGGCGGCGCGTTTTTCCGCCTCTGGAGAGAAGGCGAGCGCTCGGTGAGTTGCGGCGACATCGGTTGCTCGGCACGCCGCGCGCCTGCGAACTGGTGCCTGAATTCAACCGGTGTCATGGCCTTGGCGGCTTTGAATTGCCGGTTGAAATTCGCCACGTTTGCAAACCCGGAGCGCGTCGCAATGACGGAAATCGGCGCTTGCGTGTCCGTCAACATCCGGCACGCGTGGCCGATTCGCACACGCGTCACGTAGCGCCCGACGCTCTCGCCAAGATGCTGCGTGAAATGCCGCGTCAAAGAGCGCTCGGACAGCCCCGACGCCTTGGCAAGCGCGGAAAGCCGCAGCGGATGCGCGAACTGTGTCTCGATCAATGCGAGCGCGCGATTGAGCTGATCGGATTCGTGGCCAGTGGCTGCGCCGGTCCGCGCAGCGAATGCGCTTGGGGATGCGAGCGGCGTGGCGGGAAGCGTCGACAGCAGATCCAGCACGTCGAGCGCCGCCTGCAAGCGTTCGCGCGGTTTGTCGGACAGCAGGCGGTCCAGGTGCTCGCGCATGCGCGTGCCGGCACCCTCTTCGAATGCGAGGCCGCAGGCCGCTCTGCGCAACAGGTCGCAGAGGCTGTTGTATTCGGGGCAGACATCGGCGAGTCGCCGCAACCACGCGCCGTCGAACCAGACGACGATCGCGACCTGCGGGTGCGCCGCGTCGATCGAGCGGTTCGAGGCCCAGGTGTGCGGCAGATTCGGCGGCACCAGCACCAGATCGTCCGCGCCGTAGGTCGCGACCGAGTCGCCGATGTACCGCTTGCCCTGACTGTTCATCGTCAGCGTCAGCTCGTACTCGGGATGGTGGTGCCATTCGAAAGGGATGCGGGGCAGCCGGCGGTGATAAACCCTGACCGAACAGTCCCGGCCAAAATCCACATGTTCGAAAGCGGCTTTCATGTCCGAAATCGTCAAATCTTTGACCGGATAGTATCACGCGCGCACTGCTCGTTCGCGTACGCTTCAAGCATCAGAAACCCCATGGAGACGATGCAATGGCCTTGCAAATCGACGACCTGCCGGCAGCCATCCGTCAAGCGAAGCGCGAACTGCGCGCAATGCTGCCGAACTACCGTGAAGTGTTCGCCGACGTCGCAGCGGCGATGACGAAGGAGGCCGAGCGAATCGCAACGCTGCGTGAGCGCGGCGAGCCGGTGATTCCGGAAATCCAGTTCGCCGACATCGTCGCGAACCGCGTCACCGACGAGCAGATCGCGCTCGTCAAAGCTCGCGGCGCCTGCGTGATCCGCAGGGTGTTCGACCGGTCGCTCGTCGAGCAATGGGATCAGGACATCGCGGAATACGTCGAGCGCAACGACCTCGACGCCAAGCTGCTGAATCGCGCGGAAGACAAGTACTTCGGCCAGCTCGCTTCGAGCAAGCCGCAAATCTACGGCGTGTACTGGTCGAAGCCGCAGGTGCTCGCGCGCCAGTCGAGCGCGCTCACCCAGGCCCGCGTGTTCCTGAACCGGCTGTGGCGCACCGAGAGCGAAGGGCGCGTGCATTTCGATCCGAACCATGTGCCGGTGTATGCGGACCGCCTGCGTCGCCGGCCGCCCGGATCGGAATCGCTCGGATTGTCCGCCCATTGCGACGGTGGTTCGGTCGAGCGCTGGATCGAGCCGAATTTCCGCAACGTCTATCGCCATGTGTTCTCTGGCCACTGGCGCGACTACGATCCGTTCGATGCCGCGTGGCGCACCGAAGTCGAGGAGATCGCTTCGCCGGCCGTCTGTTCGATGTTCCGCACGTTCCAGGGCTGGACCGCGCTGACGCCGCAAGGTCCGGGCGACGGCACACTGCAATTGGTGCCGATGGCGAACTCGATGGTCTACATCCTGTTGCGCGCGCTTCAGGATGATGTCGCCGAAGACGATCTGTGCGGAGCGATGCCGGGGCGCGCGCTGTCGATCAAGTCCGAGTATCACGCGCCGCTGTTTCATGCGCTGTCTTCGATTCCGTTGATGCAGGCGGGCGACACCGTGTTCTGGCATAGCGACGTCATTCACGCGGTCGAGGACGAGCATCGCGGCAACGGTTATAGCAACGTGATGTATATCGCTTCGCTGCCGGCCTGCGCGAAAAACGATGCGTACCTGAAGCGGCAACTGCCGAGCTTTCTCGAAGGCAGGAGCCCGCCGGATTTTCCGGCCGATAACTTCGAAGTCGATTTCGTCGGCCGCGCGACGGCGGACGATCTCACCGAGCTTGGCCGTGCGCAGATGGGCTTCGATTCGTGAGCGGAAGGGACATGGCTGCCTCTGGACCGGGAGCGGAACTTGCTGCCATTTCAGCATGGCAACGACCCAAGGAGGACCGGCCATGGCCACCACACCGAACAAGGACGAAAACCCGCTCCGGCCGGATCAGTCCGACGTCGTGCAGACCGATCTGCCCGACATCGGTCCATCGCAGGACCCGGACGCGCCGCCGCTCGATCCCGACATCGACCCCGATCGCGAAGACGACAAGCCGTAGACGAGCGCATTCGCTCGATAAATAAAATAGATGTGCCGCTGGGCGGTTCAGTGCAGCGTCAATCGTGGCGACGGGCTGATGCCACGGCGCAGCGCGTGAGCGCGGCGTGTCCCTGCGCCGCTACAACTGACTCTCGATCGCGGCTTTGTCGATGACCGACCAGACTTGCTGGATCTTGCCGTCACCGAACTCGTAGAAGACGTTCTCGCAGAACTCGACGCGTTTGCCTTGCACGGGAAGCCCGAGAAACATGCCGATGGGCGTGCAATCGAAATGCAATCGGCTTGCGATATGCGGCGGCTCGCAAACCAGCATCTGAATCTCGAAGTGCAGGTCCGGAATTTCGCGGAAATCTCTTTCCAGCATCTCGCGATAGCCGGGCAAACCGATTCGTTGTCCGTTGTACTTCACGTCTTCGCCAACGAAGTCCCGCAGCTTTGACCAGTCCTGCGTGTTCAGACAGGCGATATATCCGCGGTAGAGTTTCGACAGATTGAATTCGCTCATCGCAATCGTCTTCCATGCCTAGGTAGATAAGCAGATTGTCGGCGATCTGGGATTTAGCGTTGAATGGCGGCTCGGGATCTTCGTCTGAAGCCGCAACCATCCGCTGCAGTCGAACGACCTCGATGCACCCCGCATCACCCTCGCACGGATGCGAGAAACCCTCTCCAGACAAACCCGGATTGCTGCTCCGATTTCGCCACTGTTATCGTTCACTCGACAGTGTGGAAGCGCTTCCACTTAAGCGTTCCCAGTAAGTTCGAACGAGAGCGCATCGAGTTCCGCCACACCCGGTTCAACGACCTCATCGCAGGAGAGAATCCGTGGTAAACAACGCATCCGCAGTCGTCGACGCCGAACAACCAAGCGCTCACGGCGACCCGCATTCCGATCCATTCACACCGCCCGCCGATTCGTCGCTATGGCGCCAGGATTTCCTGCTCGGCGCGGCCACCGCGTCGTATCAGATCGAAGGCGCGGTCAATGAAGACGGCCGCCTGCCGTCGATCTGGGACACGTTCTCGGCCACACCGGGCAAGGTGCTCGCGGGGGACACCGGCGCCGTCGCATGCGATCACTATCATCGCTGGGAACAGGACGTCGATCTGCTCGCGGGCCTCGGCCTCGAAGCGTACCGGCTGTCGACCGCATGGCCGCGTGTGATGGACGAAAACGGCGCGCCGAACCACAAGGGACTCGACTTCTACAAGCGCCTGCTCGGGCGGCTAAAGGAGAAGAACATCACGACTTTCGTCACGCTGTATCACTGGGATCTGCCTCAGCATCTCGAAGATCGCGGCGGCTGGCTCAATCGCGAAACCGCGTACCGTTTCGTCGATTACGCGGATCTGATGAGCCGCGAACTGCACGGCTTCGTCGATGCGTGGGCGACGCTCAACGAACCGTGGTGTTCGGCGTATCTCGGCTACGGCAACGGTCATCACGCACCGGGACTCTCGAACCTGCGTTTCGCCGCGCAGGCCATGCATCATCTGCTGCTCGCGCACGGTCTCGCGATTCCGGTGCTGCGCGCGAACGATCCGCGTTCGCACAAGGGCATCGTCGCGAACGTCGGGCGCGGCACGCCGAATAGCGACAGCGCCGCCGACCGTCGCGCGGCCGAACTGTTCGAAGTTCAGCACAACGCGTGGATTCTCGATCCGCTGTTCAAGGGCGAGTATCCGCAAGACCTGGTCGAGCTGTGGCCGGGCAGCGAGCCGCTGGTGCTCGAAGGTGATCTGCAGACGATCAATACGCCGCTCGATTTCCTCGGCATCAACTATTATTTCCGCACCAACGTGGCGAGCGACGGCGGTCATGGATTCAAGGACGTGCCGCTTGCAGATGTCGAGCGTACGCAGATGGGATGGGAGGTTTACCCTGACGGTCTTCGCGATCTGCTGACCGGCTTCAAGGACACCTATGCCAATCTGCCGCCGATCTACATCACCGAGAACGGCATGGCATCGGACGACAAGGTCATCGACGGCCGCGTCGAGGACACGCAGCGCATCTCGTTCCTGAAGCGCCATCTCGCCGCGGTCGATCAGGCGATCAAGGCGGGCGTCGACGTGCGCGGCTATTTCCTGTGGTCGCTGATGGACAACTTCGAGTGGGCTTTCGGCTATGAGCGGCGCTTCGGCATCGTGCACGTCGACTACCAGACGCAGAAGCGCACGATTAAACGCAGCGCGGAGCTGGTGTCGAAATTCCTCGAAGATCGCAAGGCGCAGGCGCAATAAACACAATCAAAACGACGCAGCAACGATGTAAAACCGGGTGGAGCTGGTTGGTATTTCGACTTGACACACGGGCGCGGAGCCTGGAGGAGACGGAATGAACAGCAACAGAATGGTCTTGCGAGGCGTAGTTGCGGCACTGGCGCTGTATGGCGTCGTCGCGCACGCGGAGCCGCTCAAGGCTAACGTGATTCACTGGTGGACCTCGGGCGGCGAGTCGGCCGCAATTCGTCAGTTTGCCGTCGCGTACGACAAGGCCGGCGGCCAATGGGTCGACAACGCGGTCGCCGGCGGGGACCAGGCGCGCGCCACCGCGATCAACCGCATCGTCGGCGGCGATCCACCCACAGCCGCACAGTTCAATACGTCAAAGCAGTTCCATGATCTGGTCGATCAGGGACTCCTGAATAACGTCGACGACGTCGCCGCGAAAGAAAACTGGAACGGCATTTTTCCGCAATCGATTCTCGACAGCATCCGCGTGAAGGGCCATTTCTACGCGGCGCCGGTCGACATCCATATGCCGGCGTGGTTCTTCTACTCGAAGCCGGTGTTCCAGAAAGCGGGCATCGCGAGCGAGCCCAAAAGCTACGACGAATTCATCGCCGATCTCGGCAAGCTGAAGAGCGCGGGCGTGATTCCGCTCGCGTTCGGCGGCCAGCCGTGGCAGGAGAAGATCACGTTCGACGCGGTGCTCGCCGATGTGGGCGGCCCGGACCTGTATATGAAGGTCTATCGCGATCACGATCAGAACGCGGTGAATTCCGAGGCGTTCAAGAAGGTGCTCGTGTCGTTCAAGAAGCTGCACGACTACGTCGACCCGGGCTCGCCTGGCCGCAACTGGAACGACGCGACCGCGCTCGTGACTTCGGGCAAGGCCGGCATTCAGATCATGGGCGACTGGGCAAAGGGCGAGTTCGTCGCGGCGAATCAGACCGCGGGCAAGGACTTCGGCTGCTTCCCGGGCTTCGGTCCGCGTTCGCCGTACCTGGTTGCGGGCGACGTGTTCGTGTTCCCGAAGACCGACAGCGCGTCGGCGATCAAGGCGCAGAATCTGCTCGCCACGGTGATGACCTCACCGTCCGCGCAGGTTGCGTTCAGTGCGAAGAAGGGCTCGATTCCGATTCGGGGTGACGTGGATGAAAGCAGCCTCGACATCTGCGCGAAGGAGGGCATCGCGATCATGAAGGACAAGTCGCGCCAGTTGCCGAACCCGGAAATGCTGCTGTCGCCCGACACGCAGGGTGCGCTGACTGACGTCGTGACGAACTTCTGGAACAAGAACGAGTCCGTCGACGACGCGCAGAAAGCGTTCGCCAGCGCACTGAAGGGCTAGGCCTCGCCATGCACGCGCTCAAGCTGCCAGCCGAGGGTTCGAACCCACCGGGCAAGTCGCAACCCAGGCCGCGAAACAAGCCGCTGAACCGGCGGTTTTCGATCGCGGTCTGGCTGGCCTTGCTGCCGATGCTCCTGACCGTCGTGTTCACGTATCTGGGCACGATGGTCTGGACCGCACGCGTGTCGCTCAGCAATTCGCACACATTTCCGTCGAACGACTTCGCGGGCCTCACGCAGTACGTACGGCTGTTCCACAACGACCGCTGGCTGATGTCGCTGCAGAACATCGTGATCTATGGCGCGTGCTTCATCGTCGCGTGCATGGTGATCGGTTTGCTGCTGGCGATCTTCATCGATCAACGGGTGGTTGCGGAAGGCGCGTTGCGCACGGTGTTTCTGTATCCGTACGCGATGTCGTTCGTTGCGACCGGGCTCGTGTGGCAGTGGATTCTGAATCCCTCGCTCGGGGCGCAGCAGGTGCTGCGCAACCTCGGCTTCCCGCATGCGCGCTTCGACTGGATCGTCGATCAGGACTGGGTCATCTACACGATCGTGATCGCGACCGTCTGGCAGGCTTCGGGCCTCGTGATGGCGCTGCTGCTCGCGGGCTTGCGCGGCATCGACGAAGAGTTGTGGAAAGCCGCGCGCATCGACGGCATTCCACGCTGGCGCGTGTATGCGAGCATCGTGGTGCCGATGCTCGGACCGTCGATCTCGACCGCGTTCGTGTTGCTGTTCGTGATGGTCGTGAAGCTGTACGACGCTGTCGTCGCGATGACCCAGGGCGGCCCCGGCACCGCCAGCGAAGTGCCGGCCAAATTCATCATGGACTATCTGTTCGGACGCGCGAATATCGGCCTTGCGTCGGCAGCATCGATCGTGCTGCTCGCGACGGTGCTCGCGGTTCTCGCGCCATTCTTCTATGCACGCAGCCGTGCGGCGCTGCGCGGGGAGAGAGGATGAACACGCTCGATTCCACGCTCAAAGGCGGCCTGCCGCAGCGCGCGCGCACGCGGCCTCGCCGTTCGGTGTTCTCGCCGGCGCGCCTCGGCATCTACGCGTTCCTGCTGACCGCCGCGGTGTTTTTTCTGTTGCCGCTCTACGTGATGCTGGTCACGTCGGTCAAACCGATGAGCGAAATCCGCCTCGGCAATCTGCTTGGGTTTCCGATGCATTTCACGCTGGACGCGTGGGTTGCCGCATGGCAGTCGGCCTGTACCGGGCTCGATTGCAACGGCATTCGGGTCGGCTTCTGGAACTCGGTGCGCATCGTCGCGCCGAGCACGGTGCTGTCGATCATGGTCGGCGCGGTGAACGGCTACGCGCTGTCGTTCTGGCGGCCGCGCGGCGCGGGCCTGCTGTTCGGCGTGCTGCTGGTCGGCGCGTTCATTCCGGTGCAGGTGATGATCTATCCGCTCGTGCGGGTGCTCGCGAGCGTGCATCTGTTCAGCTCGCTGCCCGGCATCGTGCTGATTCACACGATGTTCGGCATGCCGGTGATGACGCTGCTGTTCCGCAACTACTACGCGTCGATTCCGCAGGAGCTGTTCAAGGCCGCGCGCATCGACGGCGGCAGTTTCTGGCGCATCTTCTTTCAGCTGATGCTGCCGATGTCGACACCGATCATCGTCGTCGCGCTGATCATGCAGGTCACGAACATCTGGAACGACTACATTCTGGGCCTCGTGTTCGCCGGCACGAAGAATCTGCCGATGACGGTGCAACTGAACAACATCATCAACACGACGACCGGTGAGCGGCTCTACAACGTCAATATGGCGGCGACCATTCTGACGTCGATGGTGCCGCTCGCGGTTTATTTCATCTCGGGCCGCTGGTTCGTGCGCGGCATTGCGTCGGGCGCCGTCAAGGGGTAAGGCATGACAGACATGGCTAATACGATCGATGCGGCCGCCGTGCCGGGTGCAAGCGCGGGCGCTGCCTCCGACGCCGCGGCGCTCACGCATCCGGCCAATGTGGCGGTCCGCAATCTGACGATTCGGCTCGGCGCGAACACGGTGATCGAGAACCTCGATCTCGACGTGCTCGCCGGCGAGTTCGTCGTGCTGCTGGGGCCGTCGGGCTGCGGCAAGTCCACGCTGCTGCACAGCATCGCCGGATTGATCGACGTCAGCGACGGCAGCATCGAGATCGCCGGCGAGGACATGACGTGGGCCGATCCGAAAGATCGCCGCATCGCGCTGGTGTTCCAGTCGTACGCGCTCTATCCGACCATGAGCGTCGAGCGCAACCTGTCGTTCGCGCTGCGCATCAACGGCACGCCGAAGGCGGAAATCGCAAGGCGTGTCGCACGCGCGTCGGAGATGCTGCAACTGGGGCCGCTGCTCAAGCGCAAGCCGTCGCAGCTGTCGGGCGGACAGCGGCAGCGCGTCGCGATCGGCCGCGCGATCGTGCGCGAAGCCGATGTGTTCCTGTTCGACGAACCGCTGTCGAACCTCGACGCGAAGCTGCGCACCGAGCTGCGCCGTGAGCTGAAGCAACTGCACCACAGCCTCGGCGCGACGATGATCTACGTGACGCACGACCAGGTCGAGGCGATGACGCTCGCGACACGGATGGCCGTGATGCGCGGCGGCGTGATCCAGCAGTTCGGCACGCCGGCCGAGGTCTATGCGCGGCCGAACAACCTGTTCGTCGCGACCTTCCTCGGCTCGCCGGCGATGAATCTGCTGAAGGGCATGCTCGAAACGCGCGACGGCGTGCTCCACTTCTGCTCCGGGAATGCGCAGATCGACGTGTCGGCATACGAGTTCACGCAGGCACCCGCGCACGGTGTGCCGTGCGTACTCGGTGTGCGCGCCGAAGACGTGCATATCACGGCAGGCGGCAGCGAGCGCGGAAAAGTTTCGCTGATGGAGCCGATGGGCAACCACCGCGTGATCTGGCTCGACTATCATGGCGAACAGATCGCGTCGATCGATCAAACAAAAGCGCCGATTGCGGAGGATGACAGCGTGGCGTTCTCGTTCGACGCCGCGCATGTCTCGCTATTCGACGAAGCGAGCGGCGCGCGCTTATAACGCCGCGCCGCGTCACGCGCGAAGCGGCTCGTCGAGACAGGTTTGATGGAGAACCGCGTGGCAACACTCAAGGACGTCGCGCAACTGGCCGGCGTCGGCATGTCGACCGCCTCACGAGCGATTTCCGGCAAGGGACCGATTTCCGCCGATGCCGCGGCGCGCGTTAAGGCGGCGATCGAGGCGCTGAACTTCCGCCCGTCGTCGATCGGCCGGGCAATGGCGACGCAGCAGCTAGGCATCATAGGCATCTTCGTGCCGACCTTCTTTGGTCCGTACTACGGCACGATCCTGAAGCAGACCGACACCGAGTTGCGCGCGGTCGGCCGGCATGTCGTGGTCGCGACCGGTTGCGGCGAGGTGTCGCCGCGCGAGCAGGCAATCGAGGCAGTGCGCTTTCTGATCGGCCGCGATTGCGATGGCGTGGTCGTGATCAGCCACGATCTGCACGACGAAGACCTGATCATGCTGCATGGCATGCATCCGAAGATGGTGTTCCTGAATCGCGCGTTCGAGCAGTTGCCGGAAGCGTCGTTCAGCGCGGATCATCGGCGCGGCGGCGAACTCGCGGCGCGCACGCTGCTCGATCACGGGCATCGCGACATCGCGGTGATTTCCGGGCCCGCTACCGCGTCGGACAACGTGATGCGGATCGACGGCTTTTTCGCCGAACTCGCGCGAGCAGGCATTGCGCGCGACGACGTCCTGCTGATCGAATCCGACTTCTCGCCCGAAGGCGGCTACGCGGCCGCGCAGAAGCTGCTCGAGACGCAGCGGCGCGTGACCGGCCTGTTCTGCGCGAACGACACGATGGCTGTGGCCGTGCTCGCGCGTTTTCACCAGGCGGGCATTTCGGTGCCGAACGACATTTCCGTGATCAGCTACGACGACGACTACTCGGCCGCGTACGCGGCGCCCGGGCTCACGTCGGTGCATATTCCGACCGGAGACCTGACGCAAAACGCGGTGCGCTGGCTGATCAACCAGTGTTACGGCACCACGTGGGAGATCTTCCGCGAGTTTCCGGTCAGCGTGACGATGCGCGAATCGGTCGGGCCAGCGCCGATACAGAAGAAAAATACGCGTGGCGCAACCCGGTAGAAGGATTTGCCTAATCGTGGCAGTGTGATGTGTGGCGCGCGGACGCGCGCCGTCCCGGCTGTGTTATGCCGGCGCCGTTTCAAACTTGCGAACTAAACGGGGACGCGGCTACCAGCTATACGCGGCGAGGCTTTTCTCGTAGTCCAACGGATTTTTCTTCGAGTTTTTTGACGCGAGCCGTCGCGCGCTTATTCGCGTTTTCACTTACGGATGTGACGGTCTTTTAAAGGTCGTCGTAATTCTTCGCAAGACTGCTTTGCGGTTTTCCCTCATTAAACTTGCGTCAGATTTCTTTAAACTCCGCTGTAACAAGTTGTTACGGGGTGAGTGTGATGCTGGCCATCTTTCTGATCGCCTGTCCGATCGGCATCGCTGCGCTGTTTAGCTTTGCGCGCCATGTGGATCCGCAGACCGGACGTTTCAAACGGTAGATTTTTTTCGCGCGTTTTTTTCCGCGGCCGTGCCGTGGAAATTTTCGCATTGCGATTCGCATTCGTTGGTTCGTCGTCAATTTGAAAGGGGCAACCGTTTGCATCCTTTCGATTTGCTTTCTCGTTTTCGTTTTCGTCAATAGCCCGTTTTACCTTTCAGCAAGTCTTGCCTTGGCGTGCGGGTTCGCGGCACGATGCGCGATTACCTTCGATTTGGGTCGGCATCGCATATGCGAGATTCTCTGCAGAAAATGGCGGCACGTGCGAGCGTGCTGAAGGGCGTTCTTCCTTTGAGCCGGATCGCGGCGGCGCGTGATGCGCTGGCCGGTGTGCAGCTTGCGTCGATGGATATACCGCAGGTGCTCGGCTATGCGCGCATTGCCGGCATGCCGGCCGTCACCGGGCTTTATACGGTATTCCTGCCGCTCGTCGCGTTCGCGTTTTTCGGCGCGTCGCGGCATCTGGTCGTCGCTGCCGATTCGGCCACGGCGACGATCTTCGCGAGCCGTCTCGAGACGATGGCAGCCGCGTCGAGCGCCGAATACGCGGCGCTCGCGGCGATGGTCGCGCTGCTGACGGCCGGGTTGTTGCTCGTCGCGCGCATCTTCAAGCTCGGTTTTCTCGCCGACTTCCTGTCGCGCACCGTGCTGGTCGGCTTTCTCGCCGGCGTCGGCGTGCAGGTCGGCATCGCGATGCTCGCAGACATGCTCGGCGTGCCCGGACATGCGACGCGCAGTGTGGACCAACTGCTGCTCGTCGTGAGCAAGGCCGCGCAGATCAATCGGCCGACGCTGGCGATCTCGCTCTTCGTGGTGGCTGCGATTCTCGTCTGCAAGCGTTTCTGGCCGCGCCTGCCGGTGCCGTTGATCGCGGTCGTCGGAGGCATTGCCGCGAGCGACCTGTTCGGATTCGCCGCGCACGGCATCTCGATTCTCGGTCCGGTGGAGGGCGGCTTGCCGCCGCTGCGAGTTCCGTCGGTGACGTGGCAGCAGACGCTCGATCTCGTGCCGGTCGCGGCGTCGTGCTTCGTGATGATCGTCGCGCAAAGCGCCGCCGCGAGCCGGGTGTTCGCCGAGCGCTATCACGAGGTGGTCGATACCAACGCGGACCTGCTCGGCATCGCGGCCGCCAACGCGGCGGCGGCGTTTTCCGGCGCGTTCGTCGTCAACGGCAGCCCGACGCAGACCGCGATGGCCGATCGAGCCGGCACACGCAGCCAGTTCGCGCAGCTCGTGTTCGCTGCGGTCGTGGTGATCGTGCTGCTGTTTTTCAGCCGCTATCTGCAGTATTTGCCCCACTGCATTCTCGCGAGCATCGTGTTTACGATTGCGGTCGGCCTGATCAACGTGCAGTCGCTCTTTTCGATTCGCCGCGAAAGTCCCGGCGAATTCGCGCTAGCGTTGTTCACGGCGGCGGCGGTCGTGCTGATCGGCGTCGAGCACGGCATTCTGGTCGCGGTCGCGTTGTCGTTGCTGCGTCACGTCCGACACAGCTACCGCCCGCACACGATGATGCTCGCGCCCAATGGCGACGGCATGTGGGTGCCGGTGCCGGCGGTGCCCGGCATCGAGACCGCGCCGGGGCTGATCGTCTATCGCTTCGGCGCCGACCTGTTCTACGCGAACGATCATTTTTTCGTCGACGATGCGCGCCGCCTGATCGAGCACGCACCGAACGCCGTGCGCTGGTTCGTCGTCGATGCGAGCGCGATTACGGATGTCGATTATTCGGCGGCGCGCTCGGTGGGCGAGTTGTGCGCGGCGCTCAAGCGCGATCGGATCGAAGTGGTCTTTGCGCGCGTGAATCGTTATTTGCGCTCGGATATGGATCGGCATGGCATCACGCCGATCGTCGAGGAGCGCTGCATTTTCGGCACGCTGCATGAGGCGCTGAGCATGGCGGGGGTGGAGAAGCCGCATGAGCAGGTGAAGGGAGCGCCATAACGGGGAGGGCGCGTGCGGTATCGGAACGAGCAAAAAGTTGGTAGCAAACGTTGTCTGCGCCTCATTTTTTGTCGCCTGGCTGGATTAGGCTGATCTTTCGCTGCGATTAGCAGATATTAATTACAAAAACATGAACAGCTTCGACTCGACCATCGAAACATATCTGTCCAGCATACGCTTCGGTCATTTCACGACCCAATCGATACAAGCCATCGCCGACCTGTACTCCTTTAAAGGCTTGGTATTGATTCCGGTGCTTTGGTGGATCTGGTTTCAACGGGACGAACGCGCCCAATGGCGGCGCGAAATCGTGCTCGCGACGCTTCTCAGCGGTGTCGTGGCGCTCTTCGTCGGAAGGCTGCTGGCGCACTGGTTGCCATTTAGAGTGCGTCCCATCTATAACCCCGAACTTCATCTGCAGTTCGCACGCGGCGCGACCAAGGCTGCGCAGTTGTCGGATTGGAGTTCGTTCCCGAGCGATCACGCGATGCTATGGATGGCTATCGCCACCGGCATCTTCCTCGTGTGGCGGGGCATCGGCGTGCTGGCGCTTCTCTATACCGCGCTGTTCATTTGCCTTCCGCGCGCCTATCTCGGCTTTCACTATCCGACCGATTTGCTGGTGGGCGCCGCGCTGGGAATCGGGATCACGTTGATCCTGACGCGCGATGCGATTCGCAAGCGCTACGCGACCCCGGTGCTGCGATGGATCGAACGCTATCGGGGACCTTCGGCAATACTCGCCTTCCTTCTCTGCCTTCAACTCGTCACGCAGTTCGAAGAGTTGCGTGCTCTGGCGAGCGGCGTGTTCAAGCATCTATGACCCGCCCGGCGCCTCGCTTTCAGTGAGCTGAGATTAGCGAGCACCCTCTATTGCCATCTCATGCAATATTCTGTCTAATGAAATCAGAATAAAACGTCCGATTCATTCGAATCGCTGACACAGTCGACGGGGGTTCACTTCATGTACTCTCTGCTGCCGCTCAAGGCCCAGGTGTGTCGTCACGCGCGAACGCTCGCCGGGTATTTTCCAGCTCCATTTACACGCGACGAATCAAGCGGTGTCGACATCCTCGGTGTGATGACGCCGAGGCTGCTGAACGGGACCACGCTGCTGAACCTCAACTATGGCGAAGTTGACCGCTTCACCGACAAAACCCGCGCGACGGGCACCTTGTTCGTCGCGATAGGCGACGACTTCGTGCGCGTCGCCACTTCGGTCAAAAGGCAAACCGGCGAGCGGGCCGTGGGCACGGTACTCGACCGCTCGCACCCCGGCTATCGGATGCTGCGCAGCGGGCAGCCCTACACCGGTTACGCGACGCTATTCGGCAAGCAATACATGACACGGTACGAGCCGATCCGGGACAGTTCCGGCGACGTAATCGGCGCGCTATACGTCGGCCTCGATGTCAGCGAGGTGTGGAACCTGTCGATCGGAGCCAGGCTCGCGCTGCTGACCCTCGCCGCGAATACCGTACTCCTGCTGGGCTATGGTCGGCTGCTGCAGGCAGTGATCCTCCCGGACCAGGCGAGGAGCCCCGTCGGGGCGTCGCCGCCTTTCCTGCCAACCGCGGTGATCGGCTTCGGGCTGCTCGGCGCGCTGCTGGTCAGCGCGCTGGTCTACGTGACGACCCGGCGCGGTCTCGGCATGCAACTGCTCGAAGCGAAGGCCGCCGCGGAAAAATTGGCGGCCGGCGACTTGACCGCGCAAGTGCATGTCAGCCGGCGCGACGAACTGGGCCAGTTGATGCAGGCGATGAACGGCATCAGTGTCGGCCTCGCCTCGGTAGTCGGCAACGTGCGACGCGCGTCGGATATGATCGCGCTGGGCGCGCGCGAGATTGCCGCCGGCAACGCGGAGCTGTCGTCCCGCACCGAGGCGCAGGCCGGCTCGCTCGAGCAAACCGCTTCGACGATGGAGCAATTGACTGCGATGGTCCGAGCCAATGCCGAACGCGCTTCGCACGCCAACCAGCACATCGCGTCGGCCTCCGATCTCGCGGTCAAAGGCGGCACCGTGGTGGGCCATGTGGTCACCACCATGTCGCTGATCCGCGGCAGTTCACACAAGATCGTCGACATCATCAGCATGATCGATTCGATCGCCTTTCAAACCAATATCCTGGCTTTGAACGCGGCCGTCGAGGCGGCGCGCGCCGGCGACCAGGGGCGCGGCTTTGCGGTCGTCGCCGCCGAAGTGCGCAGCCTGGCCCAACGCAGCGCGACGGCCGCCAAGGAAATCAAGGCGCTGATCACCGACTCGGTCGGCAACGTCAACGCAGGCGGAGAACTGGTCGACCAGGCTGGCCGGGACATGACCGAAATCGTTACGGCGGTCGATAGTGTGGTCGCCTTGATGGGTGAGATCACCCACGCGAGCAACGAGCAAAGTACCGGCATCGGCGAAATCAATCGCGCGATCGGACACATGGACGAGATGACCCAGCAAAACGTTGCTCTGGTGGAGCAGGTGGCAGCCGCGGCGGCCAGCATGCAGGAACAGGCGTCCACGTTGGAGGATGCCGTGCAGGTTTTTCGGCTGGTAGGTGACGGGCCAAACTGATCATCGCGGTCAGTGCCGCAAGCAGCGCCCGCACTTTCCTGCACTAGAATGGGTTATTGCCGACGTCGTAACGTATCTGGTCAGCACGACGTGCAGGATTCTCGTTGGAGGAATGCCATGCCGACTTACCGGTACAGGTGCGAGAAGTGCGGTGAGATGTTCGAACATGCCGAGCATCTTGCTGAACATGAAAACGCTCATCCCGCTTGCCCGAAGTGCGGAAGCGAGAAGGTCCAGCACATACCCACGCCATTTGTGCCGAAAACGTCCCGAAAGAGCTGAAATCTGTCTTCGCGGTTCTCAGGGACGTTCGAACGTCGGTTCTCGCCTAACGACGGATCTTCGCTCGCCGATTCTCGCCGTCGCCTCGTGGAGATTGGGGGACCTGGCTGGGAGCGTGCAAATCTGGCAACAGGCTGCGATGTAAGCGCGCAAGTATCGTACCGCCGATCGCATGGAGGCCCCTAGCGGCCGCCCGGCAGAACTTGCGATGAATTGATCCCAGACATTGCAGCCACAGTATCTGCTTACCGCTCAAGCCGCACCACCGTGGTGGCCGCCCCAGAGCCGCAAAGCGGGAGCAGTGCTTCAAATCCGACGAACCGTTGAAATAGCCCTCGAATTGCCGCGAGGGCAGAAAAGAGTTCTGCACGAAAGCCCAACGGACGAAGAGAAATCACTTTCCCACCCCCGACCTTCTGCAGGGGGCTGGGCCGACGTATGCTGGAAATCCATGTGACTCGACTCTAATACTCGCCATGGATACGCGAGATGCGTTCGATATATCGCTAAGCGAAGTCGATTCGGCGTTCGAGGCCTTGGAACTAGCCCGTGCCACCTCGGGCGAGGATTCACTCGCTTACACCGAGGCGTGCGAGCGGTATCGCACTACGATTCTCAGGTGGAAGTCAATTTACGCGTTGCTGGCTGCCAATGGAGCGCGAACCATGATGCCAAACGTTGGTAAGGGACGGCGCCTGCTCGTCCTCCGCAGAGGACATGAGCCGATTGCCGAATCCATCTTCGTGATCGCCCGAGTGCGAGGCTTCGTTTCCACGCTTGAGACGTGCGCTGATGCGGTACGGGGGCAAATCGTGAGCGACGCGCAACTGACGGTGCTTGACGGCGACTGCCATCTTGCATCGAAGTTAAAAGCGATCGAGTTGATCAACAGGCACTGCCCGCAATGCCGCGTCGCGGTTCTGTCCAGTACGCTGTCTCCTTTCGCAGAGTGGCCGGGAGTCGATGCGGTCATCGACCGTGGCGCATCGCCAAAGCAGATGCTCGAGTGTTTCTGCCAACTGATTGATTCCTCCCGGCTCGACGACAGCGCTGTTCTTGCGCCCCCCCCCCCCGATATTGGCCTATGGTCGGCATGATTCATAGCGCGCTTGGCAAGCACGGATTCAGTCAGGCGTTTCGTGTGGTTTGCTGCGATCAGCGGGTCCAGCTTTAGGCATCGGCTTCGCAATTTCGGCAGCGACGAAGTGACCACTTCGACTTGACCATGGCAATCGAGAAGCGCTCGCGATAATCTGCAGCGTGCGCGCCGGACAGACCGGGGAATTCCGCCGAACAAGTTGCTGTCACGAGGGAGTTCATTTCACGATGCCTGACCAAGCCGGTAGCGAAGCTCTCACGATTTCAAATCAATCCGCTAGTGAACCCGCATTGCGTCAAGTTGCAACGTCGAGGCTGTTTCGCGGCTCGACGCTCGCCATGTTTCTGTCGGGACTCGGCACGTCAGCGGCCGCGCCACAGATCGTTCTTTTCCTGGTGAAGGAACTCGGCGCCTCGCTGCCGTTGGCCGGACTCTATTACTTGACGAGCCTTGCAGCTCCGGTGGCGGGGTATTTCGTCGGCCGGTACTCGGATCGCACCGGTAATCGCCTCGGTCTTTTCCGCCTGTGTGCTGCCGCGGGATTTGCAGGCTGGGCGGGGCTTGCCCTCTCTACTTCGGTCTGGATGCCGTTCTTCATCGCCGTTGCCTTGCTGGCCGTGTCCGGTGCGACCGCGTCGCAGATTTTCGCGGCTGTCCACGATGAACTGAGCCGCAATCCCGACGACGCAAACGAGCGTGTCGTTGCCATCATCCGCATGGCGCTTACCGGCGGCTGGATCGTCGGTCCTATGTTGGGAGCGTGGGCGGCGGCGGCCTATGGCCTGCGCCCCATGCTGTGGATGACCGCCATCTGCATGCTTCTTCAGATCGCACCTCTCGGAACGCTGAACCCCGTTGCAAGGCTGAAGACCGAGTCGGCGAGCGAGCCCGTGCATCACCACGCCAGCCTGCGAGCCATGCTTCCTCTGCTGGCGTTCACTGGACTCTTCGTGCTGGTCTACGCGGGGGAGCCGGTGAAGTACGGATTCCTGCTGATCTATATGGAAGAGCACCTGAATCTGAGTCCGGCCGTACGGGGAGCGGTCATCGGTGTGCAGCCTTTCATCGAGCTACTCATCATGCCCTTCAGCATCGGACTGGGCCGCCGGCTCGGCAACGTGTGGTTGATGTGCATCGCGGCCGCCTTGGGAGTGTTTGCTAACCTTTGCTTTGCGCTGTGGACGTCCGCAACGGGCATGTTCGCCGGACAGGTTCTGATGGGGGGTGTATGGGGCATCTTTATGGTGCTGGGCATCCTCGTTGCTCAACGCCTGCTTCCCAGCGCGGTGGCGACCGCATCGGCGATTTTCATGAGCTCGACGGCCCTCGCGTCGGCGCTAGGCGGGGTCGCCGGCGGTCTCGGGGTAAAAATGCTGGGCCTGCCGAATGTGTTCCTGCTGCCAGCGCTGTTCGCTGGTATTGCCGTGATCGGACTCGCATTGACGGCACGCACCGAAACCCGACGGCAGGCGTAACAATGCATCACGCTCAGCAGGTTGAGCGTATTCTATGAAGCCTCCTGACGAATTCGTCGGCAGGTCGTGAGGGTCTCATGGATACGACAGAGCGAATCATCAAGTGGCGCGGTCTGCGGCATGTAGACGGCGCCGTCAGCGAACCGCGCAACCCGCTGCCCGCGGTGTGCGACGTATCGGTGACGAACGTTTGCAACGCCGCATGCGACTTCTGCGGGTTCTCTCGCGAGAAGAATCTGGCGGGGCCGCGTCGCTATCTCGATCCTGAGGAATTCGCGCGCGCACTGCCGATCCTGCGCAGACGCCGGATTCGTTACATGACGCTGCAAGGCGGCGAGCCGCTGGTTCATCCCCAGATCGCATCGCTGGTGGCTTCGGCCACCAGGGCCGGCATTCAGTGCGGGGTGATCACGAACGGCTGGTTTCTGCCGCGCCACATCAAGCAACTAGCGGAGGCCGGCCTCAAGCGTCTGCTGATTTCCATCGATAGCGCGGACATGCGCGAGCATGAGCGTAATCGCGGCCTGCGCGGTCTCGAGGCCCGCATCCGCGAGGGCATCACTCAGGCCCATCGCTTCGGCATCGAGGTGTGCGCATCGATTACGGTGAGCCGTCTGGTCAATTACGAATTGCTTCCCGAGACGCTCGAGCGGCTTGGCTTCGATGCGGTCGTTTTTTCCTATCCGCGGCGCGAGGCGTTTGGATCGACATCGCTCGTGTACGACGAAGACTCGAAACTCGTCGACCTGAACACCGACGAACTACTCGAAGCGTTGAGCGCGATCGCGCGCCTGAAGAACCACTTCCGTGTGATGGACCCGAGCGCCGCGCTGGACGAGGTCGCGCGCTTCGTGCGCGGTGAACCGCAACTGGTTCCATGTATCGGCGGCAGCAAGTACTTTTATATCGACTGGAACCTCGATGTCTGGCGTTGCGAGGCATGGCCTGAGCCGATGGGCTCCGTGTTCGACCTCGACCGTCTGCCCGATCAACGGGAGCCCTGCAATGCCTGCATGATGGGATGCTACCGGCATGCCAGCATTCTGATGCACGGCGCGATCGCCGTGACCGATTCGGTGTACGCGCTGGGCCGGGGGCAGCTTCGCGCTGCTGTCAGCTTGTTGTTCCGGCGCAGTGTCGCGTATTCGCTGTGGGCGCTTTCGGTCGAGGAATTGCCTCGAGCGTCGCTGATGTCGTTCGCAAGACGGACTGGCGGACGCCGTTTCACGCCGCAAAGTGGATAGGGCTCGCCCATTCGAACGCTGGTCCGCGTTACTCGAGCGGCGCAATCGCGCCTTCCGACAAGGTCTTGATCACGTCGGTGATCTGGTCGCACGAACGTGCGCCTTCGATCAGAAGCATGCAGTCCGGAAAACCGCGAATATCGGACTGTGTTTCAATCATCGTCCGGTGCCGCTGCTGTTTATCTATGGCGGCCGCGACGCTCTCGTCGACACGCCCGCGACGCTGACGCGCGCTTTCATGAGGACGTAATCATGGCACCCGAAATCGAAAGAGTTGCTGCGGAGGACTTCTTTGCTGGCTTTGCGAGGCTCGACATCGAAACTGACGACGTCGCGTTTCGAGGCGTCATCGGCGGAACCGGATCGCCGGTGCTGCTGCTGCACGGCTATCCGCAGACCCACGTTGCATGGCGATTGATTGCTCCGACGCTCGCGAAATCTCACACCCTCGTCGTGCCCGACCTGCCGGGATACGGTGCCAGCCGGAGCCGCAACGATCAGCGGCGATGGACCAAACGCCGTATGGCCAGTGCGCTCGTCGCGTTGATGGCGCGGCTCGGGCACGAACGATTCGCCGTAGTCGGGCACGATCGAGGCGCTCGCGCCGGATACCGGCTCGCGCTCGACCACCCTCGGCGCGTCACTGCTTATGCATCGCTGTGCGTCGTGCCCACGCTCGATGCTTTCGCGACTGTCGATAAGACCTTTGCGCTCGACGCCTGGCACTGGTTTTTTCTGGCGCAGCCCGCGGACCTTCCAGAGCGAATGCTGGCGGCCGATCCTGACGCTTTCATCGACGCCGCGCTTGCGAAGATGGCCGGAGGACTCGAGCGAATCGATCCTCGGGCGCTCGCTGCCTATCGAGCCGCATTCCGGAATCCCAGCGTACGGCACGCGATTTGCGAAGACTATCGTGCCGCTGCTTCAGAGGATCTGGAACACGACGCGAGCGACGCAGCGGCGGGCCGAAAGCTTGCCTGTCCGGTGCTGGTGCTGTGGAGCGAGAAAGAGCAGAGGGCGAGGAAGGCTTCACCCACAGACACGTGGTCCAGGTGGGCAGAAAACGTGACCGGCAGGGGTCTGCCCGGTGGCCATCTGCTGCCCGAGGACGCGCCGAACGAGGTGTTGAACTCCCTGCAAGATTTCCTGATCGAACGGCTTTAACTGGCTGCTGGCACCGCGCTTTTGCGGCCGGACCCAGCGGCTGTGCTCGTCATCGGAAGCGAGAAATCCGTCAAAGGACCGATTCGATTGCCTAAGATCAAGTTACGCGCTCCGCGAGGAATGCACCGTGGCTCGCGAGCGTCTCAATCGTCGCGCAGCCGTTTCCCGCGCGCGACTTTTCCACAAGGAGGTCACGATGAAATCAGACGACAAGGGCGACGTGCGCGCTTTCGTGCAAACGGCGGAGCAGGGTGGCGAGCATGTCTGGGTAATCACGCTGGTCGACTTCGCGGCCCGTGAGGTCAGACGCTCGCTCGTTTCGGACGAGACATATGCGACCGCCGCCGCTGCCAGAGATGCGGGGCAGGCCCATTTGAAGGGCTTGGAGCAAGACCGCTAGGCCCACTCACCGCCGCCTTGTTTTCGGCCACGGAAGTACTAACGTTGGTCTATAAGTAAACCGGCGGTAACGGGGGCGCAAGAGGGCAAAGCTCATGGCCAGTACCCAAGGAAGCACCGGATCGCCGTTTGCGGCGTCCGTCGAAGCGGGCAGCTATCGCGTCACGCGACCGCAGAACGCAAGCGATGTGATCGACCTGCTGCAAAAGCGCGATATTCAGATCGTCGATCTGAAATTCACCGATCTGCCCGGACTCTGGCAGCATTTTTCGATCACGCTCCCCGAAGTTCACGACGACCTGTTCAGCGCCGGCATCGGTTTCGACGGTTCATCGATCCGCGGCTTCCAGGAGATCCACGAATCGGACATGCTGCTGCGGCCCGACCCGGCAACCGCCTTCGTGGACCCGGCTTGCGGCACGCCGACGCTGTCGATCATTTGCGACGTAGTCGATCCAGTGCTGCGACTACCGTATTCGCGCGATCCGCGCTACGTGGCGAAAAAGGCGGAGAACTATCTGCGCCAGACGGGCATCGCGACGACGTGTTATTTCGGGCCGGAGCTCGAATTCTTCATCTTCGACTCGATCCGCTTCGGCCAGGATCAGCACTGCGGCTATTACTACGTCGAGTCGGCCGAGGGCGACTGGACCACCGGCCGCGACGAGGGCGCCTACGGCGGCGGCAACCTCGGCTACAAGCAGCACTATAAGGAGGGCTATTTTCCGGTGCCTCCTCATGACACGCTGCAGGAGATCCGCTCGGAAATCGCGCTGACGCTGCAGCAGGCCGGCGTGCAGATCGAAGTGCATCACCATGAAGTCGCGACCGCCGGACAGAACGAGATCGACATGCGCTTTGCAACGCTGACCCGCATGGCCGACAACGTGATGATCTACAAGTACATCTGCAAGAACGTCGCGCGTCGGCACGGCAAGGTTGCAACCTTCATGCCGAAGCCGCTGTTCGCCGACAACGCGAGCGGCATGCATTGTCACCAGAGCCTGTGGAAAGACGAGCAGAACCTTTTCTACGACGCGGGCGGCTGGGCGCTGACTTCCGACATGTGCCGCTGGTACATCGGCGGATTGCTCCAGCACGCGCCCGCGCTAATGGCCTTTTGCGCGCCGACGACCAATTCGTACAAGCGCCTCGTGCCGGGATACGAGGCGCCCGTCAATCTGGCGATGTCGCAGCGTAACCGCTCGGCCGCGGCGCGCATTCCGATGTATTCGGATTCGCCGAACGCGCGGCGCGTCGAGTTCCGCTGTCCGGACCCGTCGGCCAATGCGTACCTGGCTTTCGCGGCGATGCTGATGGCCGGCCTCGACGGCATCGAAAACAAGACCGATCCTGGCGAGCCGCTCGATCGCAACATCTATGATCTGCCGCCCGAAGAAGCGCGCAACATACGGCAGGTGCCGGGCTCCCTCGAAGCGGCGCTGGCGGCGCTCGAAACCGACAACACGTTCCTGCGCAAAGGCGATGTCTTTACCGACGACGTGATTCAGACATGGATCGACTACAAGCGCAGCCGCGAGATCGACACGATCAAATTGCGCCCACATCCATGGGAGTTTTATCTGTACTTCGATATCTAGAAGAACAGGCCTCAAACCTCAAAGCAGGATCGGCGCGCAAATCAGTAGAAATACCGCGGAGTACTCGCGGCATGCAAGGAGAGTACGAGGCCATGGTTCGCGTGAGTATCGAAGGGCGCGAGATTCAGGCGCCGGGCAATTGCTCGATTCTGCAGGCCATGGGGCATGCGGGGCAGACTCTCGTCGAGGGTGTCGGCTGCATGTCCCAGGGCGTGTGCGGCTCGTGCCGTGTAATGGTGCGGCGTAGCGGCGAGCAGGAAGTCAAAACCGCGCTCGCCTGCGAGACCCTCGTCGAAGAGGGCATGCAGGTCGCCTTCCTCGATTACTTCACCGAGTCGGAACGTCACCTGTATCGAATGGAAGAGATCAGCGACAGCTGGCAGGCGCTCGGCAAGATCGCCGAGATCTTCCCCGAAGCGGCGCATTGCCGTCATTGCAGCGGCTGCGATCGCGCCTGTCCGAAGGGGCTGGACGTGCAGCGCGGCGTGAACCTGGCGGTCGAGGGCAATCTGCCCGCATCGAGCCAGGTGTTCGACGAATGCGTGATGTGCAACCTGTGCACGCTCGCATGCCCCGAGCATATCCGGCCCAACCATCTGGGTGTGTTCGTGCGCCGGATGATCGCGTCGCTTTCGCTGCGTCCGGCCAATCTGATGCGACGGTTGCAGCAGATCGAGAGCGGCGAGCTGAAGATCGACTTCGATGCGCCTGGCGCTCAACCGCCGCGCTGAGCGGAGCGAATCGTCATGTCCGCCGGCATACCCTACGAAACCGCGCGGCAGCGCTACCGCCCCGGGATGGCGGCCACGCTCCGCGGCGACGACGTTCCGGTCGATGAACTGCTGAAGGCTTATCACCCCGATCATGGGCCGCATGCGCGGGTCGCGCTGAGTGTCGGGGTCAATCGCGGCGAGCCGTGTCAGCCCGATCTCGCGCGGCATCTGCAGGCCAACGCGCTGATCGACGATGTCGATATCGCCGGCGCGCAGCTGATGACGACCGACGTGCTGGTAATCGGCGGCGGTGGTGGCGGCTGCGCGGCGGCGCTCACTGCGGCGAAGCAGGGCGCGCGTGTGATCCTCGCCACCAAGCTGCGTCTTGGCGACAGCAACACCGTGATGGCCGAAGGCGGAATCCAGGCGGCCATCGGCGAGGACGACAGTCCCCAACTGCACTTCGAGGACACGCTTCGCGCCGGACACTTCTGCGGCGAGCCCGAACTCGTGGCCCAGATGGTGATGGACGGCCCCGACGTGATTCGCTGGCTGATCCAGCTCGGCATGATGTTCGATCTGGAAGAGGACCAGCCGCTTGGCGGCAATCTGCTGCGCAAGAAACCCGGGGGCGCGTCGGCGGCGCGCATTCTGTCGTATCGGGACTATACGGGCCTCGAAATGATGCGCGTGCTGCGCGAGGCGGTGGACCTCGACCCGGGCATCGAGTTGTGGAACCGCTGCCCGGTGGTAGAGCTGCTGTCCGACGAGCACGGCGGTTGCGCCGGCGCGGTGATCTATAACCTCGAATGGCGTACCTTCGTGCTGGTGCGCGCGCGCGCCGTGATCCTCGCCACCGGCGGCGCGGGGCGACTGCATCTGAATTCGTTTCCGACCTCGAACCACTACGGCGCCACCGCCGACGGCCTCGTGCTCGCCTACCGGATCGGCGCGCGCCTGCGCGAACTCGACTCGTTCCAGTACCATCCGACCGGCATCGCCTACCCGCACCATCTGGCGGGCGGCCTGATTTCCGAGGCGGCGCGCTCCGCGGGAGCGAGACTGCTGAACGGCGCAGGCGAACGTTTCGTCGACGAACTCAAGCCGCGCGACGTGGTCGCGTCGGCGATCCTGCGTGAGTGCGCACTAGGCCGCGGGATCGAGCGCGACGGCCAGCCCGGGGTGTTCCTCGATACGCCCACACTCGAAATCGAGCATCCGGGCATTCTGGCCAAACGCCTCATCACGCTTCGCCATCTTGCAGACAAGTGCGGCATCGATGCGGCGCAGGAGCCCTTCCTCGTTTATCCCACGCTCCACTACCAGAACGGCGGCGTCGCGATCGACAAAGATGGCGCCACCAGCGTCCCCGGCCTTTTCTGCGTCGGCGAGATGACGGGCGGCATCCACGGCCGCAACCGTCTGATGGGTAACGCGCTGCTCGACATTCTGAGCATGGGCCGCCGTGCCGGCGCGAAGGCCGCGCAATCGAGGGAGTGGGTGGTGACGAACCGCGCCGGAATCGGTCATGTGCACGCGTGGCAGAGAGAGCTGACGCTGGCGGGACTGCCGCTTCACGTGAAGGCGCCGCAGCTCTTTCCCGCCTATGCCCATTTCGATCTGCGAGTCGATGCGGGATTGCGCGCGAGCGCGCGGGGTCGCGTGATCGGCGGCATCCGGTGACGGGAACCACGGAGCACGCGATGCAAACGCTGAATCAGTGCTTGATGAGGGACGATTTCCGTGTCGGCGCCGACCTCGATGCATGGTTCGCGCGCGGCGGCGGCGAGGGACTCGCCAAAGCGCTGGACGACCCAGAGGCGATCATCGCCGAGCTCGCCCGGGCCGACTTGCGTGGCATGGGCGGCGCTGGCTTCCCCACGCATCGAAAATGGGCGCCGGTTGCGGCCGCCCCTGACGGCGACAAGTACGTCGTTTGCAATGGCAACGAAGACGAACCGGGCACCTTCAAGGATCGCTTTCTGCTCGAACACACACCGCATCAGGTGATCGAGGGCGCGCTGATCGCCGCGGTGGCGACGCGGGCCAACCATGTCGTCTTGTACGTGAATCCGCATCAGACGGGCTCGCTCACCGCGACTCGCGAGGCGGTCAAGGAGTGGTCGGGGCACCCGCAATTCGCCGCTGTCGAGCGTTGGATCGGCGCACCCGTGTCGCTTGGCGTCGTGCCTAGTTCGGGGTTGTACATCGGCGGAGAGGAAACGGCGGTGATCGCGAGCGTCGAAGGCGGCTTTCCGTTTCCTCGGCGCAAACCGCCTTTCCCGGCCGAGCAGGGCGTGCACGGCGCGCCGACCATCGTCAACAACGTCGAGACGCTGGCCCACGTGCCAGGGATTCTGCGTCACGGCGCGCAGTGGTACCGCGAGCTCGGAGCGGGGAGCGCGGCCGGAACCAAGCTCTATTCTCTTTCCGGCGACGTGCTGCGTCCCGGCCTGTACGAACTGCCAATGGGCACGAGCCTCGAGACGCTGGTGTTCCAGCACGGCGGCGGCATGTTGCAGGGCAAGGAGTTCAAGGCGGTCTTCACGGGCGGCCCATCGAACACGCTGCTGACCAAGCGCGATCTCGACGTGGCACTGGACTTCGATTCGGTGCGTCAACGCCGTTCGCGTCTGGGGACGGGCGCGATGATCGTAGTGTCGGAAGGCACCAGCATCGTGCGCAAGGTCGCGGACTACGTGAGCTTCTTCGCCCAGGGTTCGTGCGGGCAGTGCCCGCCTTGCAAGGGCGGAACGTTTCAGATGATGCGGCTTCTGAACCGGCTCGACACGGGCCGCGGCGTGCGTGCCGATCTGGATGCACTGGAGAATCTGTGCCGCGTTCTTCCCGGCAGCGGGCGTTGCGGTTTGATCGATGGCGCGGTGACGGTGGTGGAGAGTTCCATCGATCAGTTCCGCGCGGAATATGAAGCGCTGTTGATGGCGTAGGGGCAGGGCGGCCGATAGCGCGGCTAGAACGGCCAATACAACGGCGCAATGAACACGACCACCGCCATCGACCACAACACGATCAGCAGGCCGATCTTCCAGTAGTCGCCGAACTCATACGCGCCCGGGCCGTACGTGACGAGGTTGACCGGCGTGCTCATCGGCGTCATGTGCGCCGCGCCCGCACCGAGCGCGACAGCGACCAGGAACGGCGTCGCCGACACGCCGAGTTCCTGCGAGGTGGCGACCGCGATCGGCACCGTCACGAGCGCCGCCGAGTTGTTCGAGATCACCTGGGTCAGCACCGCGGCCACGCAGAAGAGTCCCGCCAGCACCGCGCGCGGACCGCCCGAGCCGACCGCCTGGATCACGTAATCACCGATCTGATACGCGAGTCCGGTGTTCGACATCGCGGTGGCGAGAGGAATCAGCGCACCGACCAGCACGCAGGTATTCCAGTCGATCGTGTACAGCTGGTTCAGTGTGATCACGCGCGTCAATACCATCGCGGTCACGCAAATCAGCGTCGCCACCGCGGGCGGTACCGCGTTCGTCGCGAGCAGGATGACCAGCACCGCGAGGATCACGAGCGCCTCGCGCGCGCCACGACTCAGTGCGATGGTCTGGCGCCGTACCATCTGCGGAGAATCGACCATCAGTATCTGCGGGTCGGAGAAGTGCTTGTCGAGCGCTTCCCATGTTCCCCTGAACAGCAGATGGTCGCCCGCGAGCAGCGTGGTCGACGGCTCGGGCACGTTGTTGCCGCCGCGCTGTATCGCGAGCACGATCAGATCGCCTTCGTGCGTCGCCATGCCCGGAAACACGGTTTGTCCGATCAGCCCCGAGCGCGGTGGTATCACGACTTCGGCGAGACCCGAAGAGCGATTGAACAGCGCATTCGTGACCGCCTGCGCTTCGGCGAGCGGCTCGCGAATCGCGAGATGCAAGTCGTTCGCGAGCCGGGCGACGCCTTGCGCGTCGCCGCGCACCAGCAGGTGATGGCCCTCGCTCGCTTCTTTCTGCGCGAGTTCGGCGCCTTCATCGTCGGTCAGGCCGAGCACGCTGACGCCGGGGTATGGCGACAGATCGATGCCGTCGAGCGTCTTGCCGATCAACGGCGAGCCCGCGCGCACGCGCAGCCGGAACACGCCGTCCGCGAGCCGGTATTGCTCGACCAGCGTGTGCGCGTGCTGGCTGAAATCGGCCGGCAGCGAATTCGAGCTGCGCCTGGGCAACAACAGCGGGCCGAGTATCAGAATGATCGCAAGGGTGCCGGCGAACAGCGGCAGACCCACGACCGACCATTCGAAGAAGCGGATCGGCGCGCCACCGAGCGTATCGGCCGCGCTCGATGCGATCACGTTGACCGGACTGCCGAGCAACGTGAGCTTCGCGCCGGTCAGGCACGCGATCGACACGGGCATCATCAGCTGCGACGGCGCGAGCTGCGTCTGCACGCAGATGATGACCGCGATCGGCAGCATTGCGACGACGGCGCCGTTCATGCCGATCAGCGCAGTGGATACCGCGGACAGGATCAGCAGCGACGCGATCAGTCGCTTGCGGCTGCTGCCCGAATGGCGAATCAGCCACTGTCCCGCCCATGTGCCGACACCGGTCGTTTCGAGGCCGATGCCGATGCCGAGCAGCGCCGCGATGAACACGATCAGCGGATCGCCGAAGCCGCTCAACGCCTCGCGCATCGTCAGCACGCCGGTCAGGTACAGCGCGATCAGCGACATCACCGCGACGACGGCGGCCGGCACCTTGTTCCAGATGAACAGCGCCATCGTCACGGCGAGGACCATCGAGGTCACGATCATCGGGTTCATCTGTTTTTTCCCGTCGTATGGAGCTGCGCGTCGCGGCCGGCTGTTTCGCGCCCGGTGCGAGAGCGCGGCAGCCTCGCCTGCCGGCCAATGCGGGAGCCGGTGCCGCTCCTCAATACCCGAGCGCGGCACCGTCGCCGCGCGGATCGGCGCCGCCTTCGTAAAAGCCCTGTTCGCGGTCGACACCGATCGCGTGCGCATGTCCCATGTTGTCGTTCCAGTCGGTGACCATCTGCACCGGCTGGCCGCGGCGCTTCAATTCGCGCACGACCTCGTCGGAGATGCGCCCCTCGAGCGACATGTTGCGCGACTTGGTACCCCACGTGCGGCCCATCAGCCAGCGCGGCGCCTCGATCGCCTGCTGCACGTCGTAGCCGAAGTCGACGATGCGGGTGACGAGCGCGGCCTGGGTTTGCGGCTGACCTTCGCCGCCCATCGAGCCGAACGCGAGGCAAGGCTTGCCGTCGCGGGTCATCAGTGCGGGAATCAGCGTGTGGAAAGTGCGCTTGCCCGGTTGAAGGCAGTTCGGGTGGTGTTCGTCGAGCGAGAAAAACGCGCCGCGGTTCTGCATGATGATGCCGGTGTCCCCGCCGAGCACGCCGCTGCCGAAGTCGTGATAGATGGACTGGATCAGCGACACCACCATGCCGTCCTTGTCGGCCGCGCAGAAGTAGCAGGTGTCGCCGTCCGGCGCGCGGCGGTCGTGCGGGTACTGATAGGCGATGCCGGGCGGGACCGTCGAGACGTCGAGCGCGCGTTCGGGGTCGAGCAGCTTGCGGCGTTCGTCGCAGTAGGCCTTCGTGATCAACTGGTCGACCGGAATCGTGACGAAGCGCGGGTCCGTCAACCACTCTTCGCGATCCGCGAACGCGATCTTCACCGCCTCGGCCAGGTGGTGATAGTAGTCCGCGGTGCCTTCGCCCCACGCGGTCACGTCGTAGCCTTCGATCAGGTTCAGGATCTGCAAAGGCGTGAAGCCCTGCGTGTTGGGCGGTAGCTCGTAGACCGTATGACCGCGATACGTCGTGCTGATCGGCGTGACCCATTCCGCACGGTACGCGGCGAAGTCGACCGGTTGCAGCGGCGAGCCGGCGGCGCCGACGCCGTCGCAGATACGCGCCGCGAGATCGCCTTCGTAGAAGCCGGCGCGCGGGCCCTGATCGGCGAGTTGCTGCAACGATTGCGACAGCGCGGTTTGCACGAGCTTCTCGCCGTCGGCGGGCACGCGGCCGCCCGGCATGAAGATCGCGGCCGTTTCCGGGTAGCGCGTGAGGATCGGCACGTCCTGCACGGTCCAGTCCGCGAGCGAGCGGGAGACCGGCACGCCGTCGCGCGCATAGCCGATTGCCGCCGCAAACAGTTCCGCCCAGTTCAGGCGCCCGAAGCGCTCGTGAGCGAGACGCCAGCCGTCGATCGCGCCCGGCACGGTCAGCACCGCCTGCGGGCCGCGCGCCGCGATTTCGTTGTCGATGGCGATGCCGCGATAGTGGGCTAGTGTCGCGCCTTGCGCCGCCGGTCCGCTCGCGTTGATCGCGTGAATCTGATCGCTGTTGCCGTCGGCGATCAGCCAGAAGCCGTCGCCGCCGAGCCCGGCCATGTGCGGATAGGCGACGCACAGCACCGCGTTCGCGGCAATCGCGGCATCGACCGCAGTTCCACCGCGTTGCAGCATCTCGACACCGGCCTGACTGGCCAGATAGTGCGGTGTGGCGACCATGCCATGCGGTGCGCGCGTGGGTGGGCGACCGGTACGAGGCCCATTAGGATGACTCATGGTGAAAAGCTCCCCTGAGGATGAGCCGCCGCAATGGCCCAGGCGCCTGATGCTTGCCGGGAGTGTGCGACGGCAAAGCAACTGCGGCGAAGGAACGCGCGCGCCGCTTCGATCAGGAAGCCCGATCGTCGAACTCGACGCCCGCGTCTCTGACTTTGTCGTTGGAGTGATCCATGAACCGCGTGATGATCGGCAATGCTCCACCGGCGATCACGCAGAGCAGCCCCAGCCCCAACAGCAGCATGTTGCCGGTGACCGAACCCCTGCTGGTGAGCGGAAAGCCCGCGAACATCAGGAGCAGCGCCAGGGTTTCCGCAACGAGCTTGTCCATACGGGTTACCTCACGCGAATATCACGAGGAGGATCGTGCCGATGCCGGTCAGGATGGCGACGATGACCGTCCACGGAAGGGCCAGCTTCATCACCGCGCCCTCCTGGCCCTTGATGCCGGAGATGCTGGTGCCCAGCACGATGTTCGCCGGGCCGATCGCGTTGCCATACGCACTGCCGGCGGCCTGCGCGGCGATGATCGCTTCGGTCGGCAGCGAATGAAGTTGCGCGACGTCGCTCTGCAAGCCGCCGAACAGCACGTTCGACGCGGTGCTGCTCGACGTCATGAAGGCGCCCAACGCGCCGATCACGCTCGCGATGCCCGCATAGACGAGCGGCGGCGACACATCGGCGATACCGTGCGCGAGCACCTGGGTCTGGCCGCTATGGTCGAGCACCCGGCTCGTAACGAGGAAAGCGATGACCGGCAGCGATGCGGGCACGCCGTCGACGATCAGCGAGCGCCCCAGATTCTCGCCGCCATGCCGCGATTGCCACGCGCCGTAGAAGCCGTTCACGCGGTACACGATCCACACGACGATCGCGGAGATCAGCAGCATCGTCCCCGGGTGGGTGAACGGCGAGAACGGCGCGTAACGCTCGACGGCCGCGTTTCGCACGCCAAAGCCCGTGGTCACTTCGGGAAACGGCAGGCCGATGCGGAATTGCCGCATCGCATCGTTCAATGGGCCAATCAGCAGAATGCCCAAGGTAACGACCGTCAGCACGACATAGGGCAGGAATGCCATGCCAAGACTCATCACCGGCTCTTCGGTTTCGGTCTGCATGCCGACGGCGGCCGGGTCCATCGCGGGGCGATCCGGGACTTCGGCGGCGGGAACCGGCTCCCTGAACCGACGCCAGCGCGAAAGCGGATACAGGGCGACCATCGCAACGGTTGCGGCGAGGAACGTCGACAGTTCAGGGCTCAGGAACGCGAAGATCAACTGGCCGAAGCCGAGGATCGTGCCGAGGATCAGGACCAGCGGCCATCCGTGACGCACCGCTGCCCAGCGCCCGTATAACCACACAATCAGCAGGCCGCCGAAGTACGTCGGAATGAGCAGCAGCAGGCACGATTCGAAAGCGGCGCGTCCCACGTCCTGGATGTCGGCCACCTGCAACGTTGCGAGCCAGCCGACACCGAGTGTGCCGAAGAAGCGTGCCCATGCGTGCGCGATGATCGAGATGGTGGCGGCATGGACCGGTCTCACACCGATCGCGAGCAAAAGGGGGGCGACGACAGCAATCGGCGCGCCGAAACCCGCAATGCCTTGAAGAAAAGATGAAAACACCCAGCCGAGCCCGAGAATGACGAATAAGTCATTTCGGCTGAAACGGGAAATGCCGTGTCGAAGTGCGTCGTAGCCACCGGCCTGTTTGGTGATCTGATAAAGCAGAAGCGCCGGCCACATTACATAGAGAATGAATATGGCGTCCCATACGCCTTTGCCACTCGCGACAGCCAAAGTCGTGATCGGAGTGCGGAATGCGAGTACGGCAATCAGGCCGGCGACGAACATTGCGCCAGGGCCCGCCTCGGGCGCCCGCCAACGCAGTGGCACGAGAAAGACAAGCAAGGCAATGATGGAAAGTGTTGCCAGAATCCAGTGAATTAGATCGACTGGAAGGGTTATGTCATTCATCGCTCTCCCTCTCGCAGTTGATACGCCTCGAATGCTGTGAGGGGGCACTTTTCTGTATGGCCCGAGCTAATAATAGTTCGTTTTCTTAATGCCGCAAGCTAGGAGCGGAAACGGGGATTTTATTGCGCTGCGGAAATTGATGTTTTAGCGCGGCGGGTTTTCGTCTGCAAAGGCGATGTGCGGATTTGAATAAACGATAATTAACGTTTTTAAATCGGCGTGGCGAACGCCTTTTGAAAAAATTGGCGCGCGATCGAATCAGCGCGCGCAAATCGATGACGGGAATGGATGCGGGCACCGGGACACTCACTCGTCCGCGAAAAAATGACCGATGAAGAAACAGCCGGCCGCAAGCGCAGCGCCCAGTACCGCGACCGTATAGGCAAGCCTGGAGCCATGCCACAAGCTATCGAACCATTGATGCAACTGCGCCATCAGCACCGCCGCATTGCCGCCGATTTGCTGTAGCTCGATCTGATAGCGCGGATCGACCATGCTGTACATCGCGACCGCGTTATCCGGCGGCGGCACGCTGACGTAAATGAGCAGCGCGGCGATCAGACTGACGACGAGGATCGCCGCGCCGGTGAAATAGAGCCGCTTCTGCAGCGGCGAGCGATGAGTGGAGGAAGGTGCGTCGTGATCGTTGCCGTTCATCGTTTCGTGGGTGGGCGCCTTGGCAGCCGTCAATGATGGAGCCGAACCGCCAGTATCGCAGAGCGCAGCCTGGGGCCAGGCGGACGCGCTCAACCCATCTAGTTCTTCGACGTCAGCAGCTTGATCCCGGCAATCCCGAACATCACCGCGAGCGAGCCGTCGAGCCAGCGCCGGATCGCCGTATAGACGCGCCGCGCGGACGCCGTCGAAAACAGCATCGCGTAGCTGCTGAACACCGTCGCGCCGATCACCATGCAGCCAAGCACGACCGGCATCACGTGCGCGGCGCCGTGTACCGGCGACATCGCGAGCGACACGATCGACAGCCACACGAGCACCGCCTTGGGATTGGTCAGATGCAGCAAAAGGCCGCGCAGATAGAGCCGCCCGAGCGGTTCGTCGACGCGCGCCGCGCTCGCGGCCGGCTTGCCGGCGCTCAACGCCGAGCGCGCGGACTTGAAGCCGAGCCACAGCAGATACAGCCCGCCCGCGATCCGGATCGCCACGAGGCATTCCGAGTAGGTGGCGAGCACCGCCGACAGCCCGAGCGACGCGAGCAGCGCCCATGAGAACGAGCCCGATACCACCCCGAGCGCGAACGCCAATGCCGCGCGCCGGCCCGCGCTCATCGCGAGCGACATGATCGCGAGATTGCTCGGCCCAGGGCTCGCGGTGCCGACGAAATAGGCGCTGTAGGCGATCAGGACATCGGCGGTGAGCACAGGGCTGGCGATCATGGCGGGTAGATGTAAGGGCGGGGTGCGTGTTCGGCAATGCCATGCAACGCACCACACGGCCGGTTGAATGAAGCAACGATTCTGCGCGCCGTCGCGCGCCGCTCACAGATACAGTTGCGCGTACGTATGGCAGCACACTCGATTCGAAGCCGAATCGAACGTGCGTTGAACGCGGTGCGCCAAGCGCTCAACCGTGCGCCGCGCTCGCAATACACTCCGCCAACGCATCGGCGACAACCGGCCGACTGTGCCGCGGCCGCAGCACGAGTCCGATCTCACGCTCGAAAGTCGCATCGCCGAGTTCGAGTGCGACGACGCCCGCCGGCCATTTGCCGAGCCCGGCCGTATTCGGAATCAGCGCGACACCCATGCCGCGCGCGACCAGTTGCACGATCGCCTGCAACTCGTCGAGCTCGACCGCATCGCGCACCCCAAGGCGCGCGCGCCGCAGAAAACGATCGACTAGCCGCCCGCCGAACGACGCGCGGTCGTAGCGGATGAACGGCTCTCTGCGCAGCAGTTCACGCCACGAGCGGCCGCCGCGCACGAGCTTTTTCGGCGCGAGCAGCACGAACGGTTCGGCGACGAGCGTGCGCCATTCGAGCTCCGACGGCAGCGCGAACGGCGGCTTGATGATGACGGCCAGATCGAGCTCGCCCGAATCGACCTGGCCGAGCAGCCCCAGCGACACGCCCGGCACCGCGCGAATCCGCCAGCCGGGACGGTCGACGCGAAAGCGCGCGAGCGCGTCGGCCAGCAGCGCCACCTGCGCGGACGCGATCGCGCCGACCCGCAGCATGCCGCTTTCGGCGGCGCCGCCGCTGCGCTCGGAGAGCCGCGCGTAGAGCGTCATCATTTCCTCGGCGAGCGCGAGCGTTTCGCGGCCCGCCTCGTTGAGCGTCGCCGAGCGGCCGGTGCGGTCGAACAGCGGGAAGCCGAGTTCCTGCTCGAGCCGCTGCATCTGCGCGCTGACCGCCGATTGCGTGAGCCCGATGCGCGCGCCCGCGCCGGAAAACGTGCCGTACTGGCTGACGGCGATGAAGGTTTTCAACTCGCTGAGCATGATCGATCAATCGATTTTGGTGATGGTCAGGTCAAATATATATCGTTTCTCAACATTTTTATTCATGGTTAGACTTTGCCTCATCTGAGCCGATTCCCTGCCGTGCGAGTCGTGCCAGTCGTAACCCAATCCTCACACCCACCCAGCGGGTCTTCCTATCATGAGCGTTGCCGAAACCGCTTTGCCGCCGTTCCACCTGGCGTTTCCTGTTCACAGCCTCGCCGCCGCGCGCGAGTTTTACGGCGAATTGCTCGGCTGCCCGGAAGGGCGCAGCTCGGACGCGTGGGTCGATTTCAATTTCTACGGTCATCAGATCGTCGCGCATCTGGCGCCGGATGAAGTCGGTCACCGTCATACCAGTGCCGTGGATGGCGACGCGGTGCCGGTGCGCCACTTCGGCGCGGTGCTGTCGATGGAGCAATGGCAGGCCGCCGCGGATAAACTGCAGAAGGCCGGCGTCGAATTCATCATCGAACCGCATGTGCGCTTCAAGGGCGAGGTCGGCGAGCAGGCGACGATGTTCTTCCTCGATCCGTCGGGCAATGCGCTCGAGTTCAAGGCGTTCGCCGATATGTCGTCACTGTTCGCCAAATAAGCGTCGCTGGCGTTGACGCCGGCACACGGATAGCTGCAAATGAGAAGGCCGGTCGACCATTCAGGTTTGACCGGCCTTTTTCGTTGAAGGGGAATGACCGCGCGAAGCAAAATCGACTCGTGTTGCGAATAAAACTGAAAGCATGTTTCACAATATTTCGAACGACGGCCCTGCGGTGAATCAGCAAACGTTCCATTAACTGCGCGTAAATTTATTCAACAAACGTTTGCCTGGCGCCTAATTAGCTGCAAATCCGGCAATTGCTTTTCGCCTTCAAAAATGGCGCATTTGCTTTCAACAAGCTTCCTGACAATTTCGCCATTCTCGCGCCATGCAGGCGTTGGTGCTACCGATCTAGCATAAGCGGAGATTCAATCCCTCCCTCCACCCGCATTTTCTCTGGCCCGTTTCAATGTGGATCGTCAACGTAGCGCTTAAGCGGCCATACACGTTCATCGTGATGGCGATTCTGATCGTGCTGGCGACGCCCTTCGTGCTGTTCACCACGCCCGTCGACGTGCTGCCGGAAATCAACATTCCGGTCGTCAGCATCATCTGGACGTACACCGGGCTGTCGGCCGAGGACATGGCCACCCGCATCACGTCGGTCAACGAGCGGAGTCTGACCACGACGGTCAACGACATCGAACATATCGAATCGCAGTCGCTGCCCGGCATCGCGATCCTGAAGGTGTTTCTGCAGCCGAACGCGAACATCCAGACGGCCATCGCGCAGACGGTCGCCGTCGAGCAGGCGCAGTTGAAGCAGATGCCGCCGGGCGCCACCGCGCCGCTCGTCATCAGCTACTCGGCTTCCAGTATTCCGGTGATCCAACTCGGTCTGTCGAGTCCGAAGCTCTCGGAGCAGGACCTGAACGACACCGCGCTGAACTTCCTGCGTCCGCAACTCGTGACGATTCCGGGCGCGGCCGTGCCGTACCCGTATGGCGGCAAATCGCGGCTGATCTCGGTCGACCTCGATACGCGCGCGATGCTGGCCAAGGGCCTGACGCCGGCCGATGTGGTTAACGCGTTCAACGCGCAAAACCTGATTCTGCCCACCGGCACGGCCAAGATCGGGCCGAAGGAATACACGATCGACATGAACGGTTCGCCGCCGACGCTGGAAGGCCTCAACGATATTCCGGTGCGTACCGTCAACGGCGCGACGACCTATCTGCGTGAAGTCGCGCATGTGCGCGACGGCTACTCGCCCCAGACCAACATCGTGCGGCAGAACGGCCATCGCGGCGTGCTGATGTCGGTGCTGAAGAACGGCAACGCGTCGACACTGTCGATCGTCGATACGTTGAAAGGCCTGTTACCGGCCGCGCGCGCCGCGCTGCCGCCGGATCTGCAGATCACCGCGCTGTTCGACCAGTCGGTGTTCGTGAAGGCGGCGGTGCAGGGCGTGGTGCGCGAGGCGCTGGTCGCGGCCGCGCTGACCGCCGCGATGATCCTGCTGTTCCTCGGCAACTGGCGCAGCACCTGCATCATCGCGATCTCGATTCCGCTGTCCATCCTGTCGTCGCTGATCGTGCTGCACGCGCTCGGGCAGACCATCAACATCATGACGCTGGGCGGCCTCGCGCTCGCGGTCGGTATCCTGGTGGACGACGCGACCGTGACGATCGAGAACATCGAGCGGCACCTGCACATGGGCACCAATCTGCACGACGCGATTCTCGACGGCGCCGGCGAAATCGCGGTGCCGGCGCTGGTGTCGACGCTGTGTATCTGTATCGTGTTCGTGCCGATGTTCTTCCTGACCGGCGTCGCGCGCTATCTGTTCGTGCCGCTCGCGGAAGCGGTGGTGTTCGCGATGCTCGCGTCGTACATCCTGTCGCGTACGCTGGTGCCGACGCTCGCGATGCTGCTGATGGGCCACGCGCACAAGCCGAAGGCGGGCGCGAAGCCGGGTCTGTTCACGCGTCTGTATCACCGCTTCGACGCCGGCTTCGAGCGCATGCGCGCGGCCTACATCATGATCCTGAGCAGCCTGCTCGTGCGCCGCAAGATGTTCGGCACGCTGTTCCTCGGTTTCTGCGTGCTGTCGATGGGTCTGTTTTTTGCGCTCGGCGAAGACTTCTTCCCGAGCGTCGACGCGGGCGACATCCGTCTGCACATGCGCGCGCCGACCGGCACGCGGATCGAGGAAACCGCGCGGCTGGCCGACGAGGTCGAGAAGGTGATCCGCGAAGTCGTGCCGCCCAAAGAGTTGGGCACGATTCTCGACAACCTCGGCCTGCCGTATAGCGGCATCAACCTGTCGTACAGCAATGCGGGCACGATGGGCACGCTCGACGGCGAGATCCAGATCGCGTTGAACGAAGGCCACGAGCCGTCGCAGATCTACATGGACAAGCTGCGCACGATCCTGCCGCAGCGTTTCCCGGGCGTCGAGTTCTTCTTTCAGCCCGCCGATATCGTCACGCAGATCCTGAACTTCGGCCTGCCCGCCGCGGTGGACGTGCAGATTGCCGGCGCGAATCAGCAGGGCAACCTCGATGTCGCGCGCAAGCTGTTGAAGCAGGTGCGCTTGATTCCCGGCACCGTCGACACGCATATCCAGCAAAAGCTCGACGAACCGGTGCTCGGTCTGAACATGGACCGTACCCGCCTGCAACAACTGAACCTGACCGCGAACGACGTCGCGCAGAACGTGCTCGTTTCGCTATCGGGCAGCTCGCAGACGTCGCCGGGCTTCTGGGTCAACAACAGGAACGGCGTCGAATACAGGGTCCAGGTGCAAACGCCGCAGTACCAGGTGTCGTCGATCGACGAGCTGCTGCGCACCCCGGTGTCGGCCACGATGAACGGGCCGACGCAACTGCTCGGCAACCTCGTGCAGGTGTCGCCGAAGAGCCAGTTCGCGGAAGTCACGCATTACAACATCCGGCCGGTGATCGATCTTTTTGTGAGCGTTGAAAAGCGCGATCTGGGCAGCGTGGCGAATCAGGTCGACAGGATCGTCAACGAGGTGCGCGGTACGCTGCCGCGCGGCAGCACGATCACCGTGCGCGGCCAGGTACAGACCATGCGCAGTTCGTTCTTTGGGCTCGGCATCGGCGTCGCGATGGCGATCGTGCTCGTGTATCTGCTGATCGTCGTGAACTTCCAGTCGTGGGTCGATCCGCTGATCATCGTCAGCGCGTTGCCGGCGGCGCTCGCGGGCATCATGTGGATGCTGTTCCTGACCGGCACCCACTTGAGCGTGCCGGCGCTGACCGGCGCGATCATGACGATGGGCGTCGCGACCGCGAACAGTATTCTGATGGTCGCGTTCGCGCGCCAGCGGCTCTCGGCCGGCGCGCCGCCGCTCGCGGCCGCGCTCGAAGCCGGGGCGAGCCGGATCCGTCCGGTGTTGATGACCGCGTTCGCGATGATCATCGGCATGATTCCGATGGCGCTTGGTCTCGGCGAGGGCGCCGAGCAGAATGCGCCGCTCGGCCGCGCGGTGATCGGCGGCTTGCTGTTCGCGACCGTATCGACGCTGTTTTTCGTGCCGCTCGTGTTCGCGGGCATTCACTCGTGGCTTGCGCGCCGTCATCGCAACGGCGGCGGCGACAACGGCGGCGATGGCGGTGGAACGGGCGGCAATGGCGGTGGAACAGGCGGTGATGGCGGTCGAAGCAGTGGCCATAGCGACAGCCCCGCGCCGGAACACAGCAGTGCGGCGACGCCCGCGTAAAAGTTAAACGATGGTTGACTGAGATGACCGAAAAAACTCATGCATCGCTAGCGATCCCCACGCGGGAAACCGAACAGGGGGAGCACCTGCTGCCGCCGCGCCATCGCGAATGGAGGCACGCGAAGATCGCGATCCTCATCGTGTTCGTGCTGCTCGCGATAGGCACGCTGCGCACGGTGATCGCGAACGTGATGCAAAACCGCGAAGTCACGGCGACCGCGCAGCAGAACGCCACGCAGTACGTGAACGTCGTCACGCCACAGCAGACCGACGGCGGCGGCAACACGCTGCTGCCGGGCACGTTGCGCGGCTATGTCGAATCGCCGATCTATGCGCGCGCGACCGGCTATCTGCTGCACTGGTACGTCGATATCGGCGCCCGCGTGAAGCAGGGGCAACTGCTTGCCGAGCTCGATACGCCGGAAATAGACCAGGAACTTGCACAGGCGCTGGCGCAGCGTCAGCAGACCAATTCGAGCCTCGCGCTCGCGAAGAGCTCGCTGGAGCGCTGGCAGCAGCTGCGCCAGCGCGATGCGGTGTCGCAACAGGAACTCGACGAACGACAAAGCACCTACACGCAGGACCTCGCGAATCTCGCCGCTGCCGATGCGAACGTCAAGCGTCTGCAGCAGCTCGAATCGTTCAAGCGGATCATCGCGCCGTTTGCCGGCGTGGTCACGCAGCGCAACGTCGACGTCGGCGATCTGATCGACGCGGGCAGCGGCACGAGCCGGGCCCTGTTTGCGCTCGCGCAGTCGGACCCGTTGCGCGTCTATGTGCAGTTGCCGCAGGCCTACGCGCAGAACGTCGCGGTCGGGCAGAAGGTCGTGGTCACGCAGGCCGAGCTGCCGGGCCAGCAGTTCAACGGCACGATCACGCATATGTCAGGCGCGATCGACGTGCCCACGCGTTCGTTGCAGATCGAAGTGACGCTGCCGAATCCCGACGCCAGGCTGCGCCCCGGCGCCTACGTGCAGGTCGAGGTGCCGGCCGCCGCGCACGAGCGCCTGACGGTACCGGGCAACGCATTGCTGTTTCGCGCGGAGGGTCCGCGCCTCGCGGTCGTCGATGCGAAGGGCAACGTGAGCCTGCACAAGGTCGTGATCGCGGTGGACCTCGGACAGCAGCTCGAAATCGAAAGCGGTATCTCGCCGACCGATCGCATCATCATCAATCCGAGCGACTCGATTGCCGACGGCGATCATGTTCAGGTGCAGCCGCTGCCGAAGAACGGCAAGGAGGCGTCTTGATGTTCGCGGCTTCCCGCCGGGCGCGCCCACGCTGCACCGCGTTCACCGCGCTGGGCGCTTGCGCCGGCGCGGCCTTGCTCGCCGCCTGCACGGTGGGTCCCGACTATCAGCGTCCGCAAGCCGAGGTGCCGCCCGAATGGCACACCGATTCGTTCTGGCGCGTCGCCGCGCCGTCGCATGCGCCGATTGCGCCGGACTGGTGGACGGGCTTCGCCGATCCGACGCTCGCGACGCTCGAAACCCAGGCGCTCGCGCAGAACCAGACGCTCGCCGCGGCGAGCGCGCACTACGAGCAGGCCAAGGCGACACTCGCGAACACCAGCGCGCAGCGCGTGCCGGAAGTCAATTTCTCGGCCCAGGCCTCGCGCTTTCGCATTTCGCACGACCGGCCGCTGACCAACTACGCGACGCCGACCCAATCGACGGTACAGAACAACATCCAGCTCGGACCCACGCTCAGCTACGACACCGATCTGTTCGGCCGCATCCGTCGTGAGGTGGAGGGCGCACAGGCGTCGGCCGAACAGTCGGCGGACGATCTCGCGAACGCACGGCTCGTGCTGACGACCGATCTCGCCACCGACTACTTCTCGCTGCGCGAGCTCGACAACGAGATCGACGTGCTGAACCAGTCGGTGAAGCTGCAGCAGAAGGCGCTCGACTACGTGAACACCGAGCACGATCTCGGTTCGGTATCGGGCCTCGACGTGCTCCAGCAGAAATCGCAGCTCGATGCGACGCGCGTGCAGGCGCAACTGCTGCTGAATCAGCGCGCGCAATTCGAGCATGCGATCGCCGCGCTGGTCGGGGTGCCGGCGCCGCAGTTCGCGATCGAGCCGAAGGTGCTCGACATCAAGCCGCCGACGGTGCCGCTCGGCGTGCCGAGCGACGTGCTGCAGCGGCGGCCCGACGTCGCATCGGCGGAACGCGCGATGGCGGCCGCCAACGCGCAGATCGGCGTGGCCAAGGCCGCGTTCTTCCCGAGCCTGACGCTGACGCCGGGCATCGGCTGGGAGAGCACCGAGTTCGCCAATCTGCTGAGCGCGCCCACGCTGATGTGGACGCTCGGCGCGGCGGTCGGCCAGGTGATCTTCGACGGCGGGCGGCGCGCGGCCAACGTCAAGTTTGCGAGCGAGGGCTACAAGGCGACCGAGGCGAATTATCGGCAGACGGTGCTGAGCGCGTTCCAGGAGGTGCAGGACGGCATCACCGGACTGTCGGTGCTCGATGGCGCAGCGAAGCAGTCGCGCGAGGCGGTCGAGGATGCGCAGCGGCTGCTGTCGCTCGCGAACGATCGTTATTCGGGCGGGCTCGTCGCGTATCTGAATGTGATCGACGCGCAGGAATCGCTGCTCACGAGCGAGCGCACGGATGTGCAGATCCATGGGCAGCAGTTGACGCTGTCGGTGGCGCTGGTGAAGGCGCTGGGCGGCGGTTGGGATGGCGGCGCGCAAGGCAGTGCGATGGCCGCGAACGAGGCACATGCAACCGACGCTGCGGCGATGCCGCAGCAGGCGTCTGCCGGCGGCGCGCAGCGGAAAGATGCACCGGCTCCTGCGCGCTGAATCGAGGGCGTTCGTATAATGCAAGGTTGACAGCCATTAGTGGCGGGGATGCGGATGAAATTGCTGATTGTTGAAGACGAGCACAAGGTAGTGGACTACCTGCGCTCCGGTTTGACAGAGCAGGGCTGGGTCGTCGACGTCGCGCTCGACGGCGAGGAGGGCACGCACCTGGCCACCGAATTCGATTACGACGTGATCGTCCTCGACGTGATGCTGCCCAAGCGCGACGGCTTCAGCGTGCTGAAGGCGCTGCGCATGCGCAAGTCGACGCCGGTCATCATGCTGACCGCGCGCGACCACGTGAACGATCGCGTGCGCGGCCTGCGCGAAGGCGCCGACGATTACCTGACCAAACCGTTCTCGTTCCTCGAACTCGTCGAGCGTCTGCATGCGCTTGCGCGCCGCACGCGTTCGCAGGAGTCCACGCTGATTTCGGTCGGCGATCTGTTCGTCGATCTGATCGGCCGCCGCGCGACTCGGGACGGCGTGCGCCTCGACCTGACCGCGAAAGAGTTTCAACTGCTCAGCGTGCTCGCGCGCCGCCAGGGCGACATTCTGTCGAAGACCGCGATCACCGAGCTCGTATGGGACGTCAATTTCGACAGCCACACGAACGTCGTCGAAACCGCGATCAAGCGGCTGCGCGCGAAACTCGACGGCCCATTCCCGTCGAAGCTGCTGCACACGGTGCGTGGCATGGGCTACGTGCTCGAAGTGCGCGAAGAGGCCGAGTCATCATGAACCGCTCGATTGCCCGCCGCCTTGCGTCGATGTTCGCGCTGGTGGCGCTGTTCGTGTTTACGCTCGTCGGCAGCGGGCTCTTTCTGGTGCTGCGCTCGCAGCTCGAACATCATCTGCGCGAGTCGCTCGACGATCGCACGCAAATCGCGCGCATCATCGTCTCTCACGCGGTGACGCCAGAAAAATGGCGGATGGCCCGCGAAAAACTCACCGACATGACGCCGCACGACCGCAGCACCATGTACTCGGTGACGAGCGCGGAGCCGAACTTCCACTTCGGCACGCCGGTGCAGGGAACGGTCACGAAGAGCTGGCCCGGCGGCTACGCGCGCATCGCGCCGGAGGGCGGCGGCCCCGACATGCTGACCTCGACGGTGATCTTGCCGGCCAATGGCGCGCGGCCTGCGGTGCAGTTGCAGGTCGCGGCGAGCTATTCGCCGAACCTGCGCACGATGCGCGTGTTCGGCTCGGCACTCGCGGCGCTGTCCGCGCTCGGCAGTCTTGCGGTGCTGCTGCTCAGCTACTCGGTCACGCGCATCGGCCTCGCACCGCTCACGCGTCTGACGCGCGACGCATCCGCGGTCAGCCCGAACAACCGCTCGCAGCGGCTCAATACCGCGTCCTTGCCGCTCGAACTGAACGATCTCGCCAACTCGTTCAACGGTGCGCTCGAACGGCTCGACGGCGCCTACGGCCGCCTCGAATCGTTCAACGCGGACGTCGCGCATGAACTGCGCACGCCGGTCACGATCCTGATCGGCCAGACGGAGGTGGCGCTGACGCGCAACCGCTCGGTCGACGATCTGCGTCACACGCTGCAATCGAACCTCGAAGAATTCGAGCGGATGCGCGCGATCATCAACGACATGCTGTTCCTCGCGCGTGCCGACCAGGGCGAACGCGCGACGGGGTTGATCGAGGTGTCGCTCGCGGCCGAAGTCGCGCATACGCTGGAATTTCTGGAGATTCCGCTCGAAGAGGCGCGCGTGCATGCGAAGTTGCAGGGCGATGCGTTCGCGCGCGTGAACCGCTCGCTGTTCGGCCGCGCGTGCACGAACCTGCTGATGAACGCGATCCAGCACTGCGAGCCGGGCGCGACGATCAGCGTGACGATCGCGCGCGGGGAAGGTGCGATGCGCGACCAGGTGCGCGTCGCGGTGGCGAATCCGGGCGAGCCGATCGCGCCGGACGTCCTCGAACATCTGTTCGACCGTTTCTATCGCGCGGAAGTCTCGCGCACCAATAGCCGCGAAAACCACGGGCTCGGACTCGCGATCGTGAAGGCGATCGCCGAGATGCATCGTGGCACCGTATCCGCGCACAGCGCGAACGGCATCAACACGTTTTCGTTTTCGATGGCGGCGTCGGTGATGTCCACTTCGGGCGATATACCGGCCGCGCGTGCGAGCGCGAATGCCAATGCGAATGCGGCCGGCGTCGCCGCCGATACATCCTATTCGTCGCTCGCGAAAGGCAAGTCGGCCTGAACCGGCAGGCGCGGCTTCAGCGCCTGTTCGCTGGCCGAGCTCAGCGTGCTGATGCGCACGCCCAATAGCCGCAGCTTGCGGTTCAACTGCACGCGTCGCAAACATTCGGTCGCCGCGCGGCGGATTTCGGTCGCGTCGGCGGTCGGTTCATCGAGCGTCAGGTCGCGTGTGACGGTGCGGAAATCGTCGTAACGCAGCTTGATGCCGATCGTGCGGCCCACGTAGCCCTTGCGCACGAGATCGTCGGCGACACGCACGCACAGCCCCGTAAACGCGTTAGATAACGCCGGCCGATCGTGACGCGGATGCAGATCGCGTTCGAAGGTGGTCTCGCGGCTGATCGACTTCGGCTCCGATTCGACCACCACCGGCCGCTCGTCGTGACCCTGCGCAACTTCCATCAGCCACGCGGAATAGCTGCGCCCGAAATTGTCCTGCAACAGCCCGGCGTCGGCGGCGGCCAGATCGCCGACCGTCGCGAGGCCGAGCGCGCTCAGCTTCTCCGCCGCCTTCGGGCCGATGCCGTTGACCTTGCGCACCGGCAGCGGCCACACGCGCAGCGGTATGTCGGCTGGCGTGAGGATCGTCAGGCCGTCGGGCTTGTCGAGTTCGGAGCCGATCTTCGCGAGCAGCTTGTTCGGCGCGACGCAGATCGAACACGTGAGACCGGTGGCCTGATGAACGGCCTCCTTGATGCGCCGCCCGATGTCGGCCGATTCGCCCGGCAGCTCGGTCAGGTCGATATAGATCTCGTCGATGCCGCGATCCTCGATGCGGTCCGTGAACGTCCTGACGGCCGCCTTGAAGAGGCGCGAGTAGTGGCGATACGAATCGAAGTCGGTCGGCAGCAGGATCGCGTCGGGCGCGAGCGCGGCGGCCTTCATCATGCCCATTGCCGAAAACACGCCGAGCGCGCGCGCCTCGTACGTCGAGGTGGTGACGACGCCGCGGCCCGCGTAATCGCGCAGCTTCGCGAAGCGCTTGCTGCCGTCTTCGAGCAGTTGTGGCGCGCTGTTGCGGCCGCCGCCGATCACCACCGCGCGGCCGCGCAGTTCCGGATAGCGCAGCAGTTCGACGGACGCGTAAAACGCGTCCATATCGAGGTGCGCGATGCGGCGGGATGGCGAATTCATGGAAATTGAAGCGGGCGATGGGAATGAACGAAAGCGGTGACGGCGCGCGTCGCGACGCCGGTAGGCCGTAATGGTACCTTGCCGGGCGCGCCACCGGTCAGGGTCGCCGCGGCTGGCCGCATGCGTGGCATTCAACGCAATGTTGCAAAAGCGGCTCCAGTAACTATTCTTCACACTGAAATCCGCAGGTTGCGTGGCGGGTCCAGGCGGGGCCGCAACCGCTGCAGCCGAATTCGCCGCGACCGTCCACCACCGGGCTCGACTGATGATCAAGCGCATGTGGCTGATTTCGGCGTATATCGCACTCGGCTGCGCCGCAACGGTGCTGCCGGTCCTGATCAGCATCTATATCGCGAACGAAGACGTCGCCCGCCGCGAGCAGCGAGATCTGAGCCTTTACGCGGAGAAGGCCATGATGCGCACGGAACTGGTCACATATCAGGGCTTTGCCGCGATCGCGGACCTGCAGGCCGAGCACGCCGAGCCGTGCTCGCCGGAATACCTGAAACGGGCTGCCCATGTGATCTTCAACTACCGCTACGTGCGGGACGCGGGCGCGTACGGCGACGGGCGCTATCTTTGCTCGCCTCTTCTGGGCGAGGTTCGGACCCAGGATGTCGAACTGCCGCCGCCGCGCTGGCGCAGCAACGACGGCTACCTGGTCTGGTTTCAGCAAAAGAATCCGCTCAGCGACTTGCGCGAGGATATCCAGATCGGGCGCAACGGCGAATACGTGTCGATCGATCCCCAGTCATATGTCGATGTGATGGATCCAGCGGGAAGGGCTATCGCTACGATCAACACGGAGATCAATTCGATCGTTGCACTGTCGTCCGGCGCGGACCCCGACGAGATGCTCCATGCATGGAAGCAGGCGGGGCGCGTCGATAGCGATGAATGGAACTACGCGGTGGCACGCTCGGAGACGCGCGCCCTCGGTGTCGTCGTCAAAGGCCGGCGCACCAGCCTGCTCAGGGACTGGCCCGGGCTGCTGGCGACGTGGCTATCGATCGGCGTCGCGATGGGCGCCGCGTTCGGCTGGTTCGCGTTCAAACGGATCTCGCGGCAGGTGTCGTTCCAGGCCTCGCTCGAATGGGCGATCTCCCACAAAACCATCGACGTCGTCTATCAACCGATCGTGAATCTCGCGACCAGCGAATGCGTCGGCGTCGAAGCGCTGGCCAGATGGAATCTGAACGGACGCGATATCTCGCCGAATATCTTCATCGCATTGGCCGAGCAGCATGGCCTGATCCAGTCGTTGACCGACCTCGTGTTCGATAAAGCGCTGCAAGATCTGGCAGAGCTATTGCGTTCGCGGCCGTCGTTCTACGTGTCGGTCAACGTCAGCGGCGAGGATCTGCGCACGCCGCGCTTTCTGAACCTGATCACCGCGAGGCTCGCCGGAACCGGCCTGCGTCCCGCGCAGATCAGGATCGAAGCGACGGAGCGCAGTTTTCTGAACGCCGATGTGACCCGGCAGACGATCGCGGCCTTCAGAAGCGCCGGCCACCCGGTCTATATCGACGATTTCGGCACCGGCTATTCGAGCCTCGCCTATTTGCAAACCTTTATGATCGACGTGCTGAAGATCGACAAATCGTTCGTCGACACGATCGCTCAGGAGGCGGCGTCGAGCATCGTCGCGCCGCATATCATCGAGATGGCGCACGAATTGGGGGTGGAAATCGTCGCGGAGGGGATCGAGCGCAGCGAGCAGGTCGAGTATCTGGTGCGCCGGGGCGTTCAGTATGGCCAGGGCTGGCTGTTCGCGAAGGCGATGCGTCGCGAGGAACTGCTCGCATGGCTCGAGGCGCGCCGCGCGTCGCATGCGCCGGCGCAGCCCGCGATCCAGTAGTTCAGCGCCCGGCCTGGCCGGGCGCGATGCGCTTACTGCTTGATGCCTTCGGCCTGGATATGCAGCGTGGTTTTCATGTTGAAGCCGTACGCCTTGCCGAAGTCGATGCCGAAATCGTCGCGATTGAACGTCGCGACCGATTCCGTGCCGCACACTTCGCGCTTCAGCATCGGGTGCTGGATGCACTTGAACGATTCGATCTTCAGGTTGACCGGCTTGGTCACGCCGTGCAGCGTCAGCGTGCCGATCACTTCGACCGGCTTGTCGCCGTCGAAGCGGATCTGCGTGCCCTTGTAGGTCGCGGTCGGGAACTTCGCGGTGTCGAAGAACTTGTCGCCGACCAGCTCCTCGTTGAGCTTGTCGTTGCCGATGCCGACCGAGCTCAGATCGATCGTCGCCTCGACCGTGCCGGTCTTCGCCGCGCGATCGAGCACGACGGTGCCGTTGGCTTTCTGGAACTTGCCGCGCCAGATCGACAGGCCGCCGAAGTGGTCGGTCTCGAAGCTCGGCGATGTGTGCGTCGGATCGAGCAGATAGGTCTCGGCGGCAGCCATCGCGTTGAACGAGCATGCGGCGGCGAGCGCGCCGGCGGCGAGCAGGAAGGATTTCTTCAAGTTGGACTCCAGGGGTCTAAAGGTAATGCAGTGCTGCTGTGTTGAACGTTATTTGTTTGCCGCGACCAGATGAAATTTGATGACGACTTCGTCGGCGACCACTGACGTGTCTTTCCATTCGCCGGTGCCGACGTCGAACTGCGTGCGCTTGATCGGCAGCGAGCCGTCGAAGGTTTGTGTGGCGCCCTGGCTCGCGATCACGACGGGCACGACGACCGTTTGCGATTTGCCCTTGATCGTCAGCTTGCCGGTCACCTTGTACTGGTTGCCGCCGGCCGGCGCGATCGAGCTCGACACGAAGGTCGCGCTAGGGAAGGCGCCGCTGTCGAACCATTCCTTGCCTTGCGCCTGCTTGTTGTAGTCGTCGGCGCCGAGGTCGTAGCTCGCGGTGTCGATCGACACGTTCGCACTGCCCGCGGCCGGCTTCGCCGGATCGAAGTTCAGCTGCGCGGAGAACTTCCGGAACTTGCCGTCGACGGGCACGTTCATCTGTTTGGTCGTCGCGATCACGCTGCTTTTCGCGAGGTCGACGTCGGCGTGCGCGAGGTTCGCGCCGATGAGCGCAAGCGCCGCGAAAGAAGCGAGCGCCGCGCGATGAGCGGAGAGATAAAAGGGTGTCTTCATGATGGTACGCATCCTATCCGAGCTTCGCGGCGTGATTGCACACCGCGAGGAATTTGATTGCCAACCAGTCGTAACCAATCGACAGGCATTGTGCCTTTCTTCAAGCTGTCATGTCGTTATGCATGGGTCTTCAGAAACGGCACCATGCGCGCGAGCAGGCCGTCACGATCGACGAACTGATGCTTGAGCGCCGCGAGCACGTGCATCAGCACCAGTGCGAGCAGCGTGTAATTGAGCAGCACGTGCACAGTGCGCAGCGTGGCCTTCAGCGCCTGATCGGGACCGATGATGGTCGGCAGCGGCACGACGCCCAGATACACGACCTGAATGCCAGCCGCCGAGCTGTAGAAGTAGCCGGACAGCGGAATCGCGAGCATCAGCAGATACAGCAGGCCGTGCACCAGATGCGCGGCGGCCTTCTGCCATGCGGGCGTTGCGGCATCGAGCGCGGGCGCGCGGTGCGTCGCGCGCCACAGCACGCGCAGCAGCGCGAGCGCGAACACGGTCACGCCGATCCATTTGTGCCACGAGAAGTATTTGAGCTTCGTCGGCGTGAAGCCTGGGATATCCGTCATGATCCAGCCGATGTAGAAGCCGCAGATCATCAGCGCGGCGATCAGCCAGTGCAGCGCGATTGCGGCGCCGTGGTAGCGCGTGGGAGCGGAAGCCTGTGTTTGCATCGTTTTCTATCCGTTGCTCGCGATAAGCCGCGTGGGAATGCGGATAGTAGGGAGGCCAATAGAAACTGAATAGGGGGTGCGCGGGAACAGATTGTTTCTTCGTTGACGTTAATTGTGTTGAAAGGCATGCGCGTGACGAGGCACGCCGACTGCCGTGGACCGGTCGCTGCGGCAACCGCTGTGGTAACTTGTGGCCCCGAACAACAAGGTTGCGCGCGCTTTGCGCAGCCACCGACATAACCCAATATCCGGGCTTTAAGCTGTGAATTCCGTTTTTCTTTCCTGGGGCATTGCCGCGGCCGCCACCGCCGGTGTGATCACACGGCCGTTCAAATGGCCCGAAGCCGTGTGGGCCGTCGCGGGCGCGGTGCTGCTCGTCGTGCTCGGCCTGTTGCCCTGGCATCTGGCGATCGAAGCGATCGGCAAGGGCACCGACGTCTATCTGTTCCTGATCGGCATGATGCTGCTATCCGAAGTCGGCCGCCGCGAAGGGCTGTTCGACTGGGTCGCTGTGCTCGCGGTCAATCATGCGCGCAGTTCGCCGCGCAAGCTGTTCGTACTCGTGTATCTATTCGGCGTGGTGATCACCGCGTTTCTTTCCAACGACGCCACCGCCGTGGTGCTGACGCCCGCCGTGTTCGCGGCGGCGAAGAAAGCGAAGACGCCGCCGCTGCCGCTGCTGTTCGTCTGCGCGTTCGTCGCCAATGCGGCGAGCTTCGTGCTGCCGATTTCGAATCCGGCCAACATCGTGCTGTACGGCAATCACACGCCGCCGCTGGGACCGTGGATGCTGCGCTTCGCGCTGCCGTCGGTGCTGTCGATCGGCGCGACCTTCGTGATGCTGCGCTGGACGCAACGCGACGCGCTGGCTGGCGTCTGCGAGGCGAATCTCGACGCGGTCGAGCTGTCGGCGAGCGGCCGGGTCGCGCTCGCGGGCATCGCGGTGACGGCCGGCGCGCTGCTGACGGTCTCCGCGTACGACATCCAGCTCGGCATGCCGACCGCGATCCTCGGCGCGCTGACCGCGCTCGTCGTGCTGATCAAGGAACGCAAATCACCGCTGCCGATGATCCGCGAAATTTCGTGGAATGTACTGCCGCTCGTCGCTGGGCTGTTCGTGCTGGTCGAGATGCTCGATCACACCGGCGTGATCAGCACGTTCGCGGGTGCGCTGCGGCGCGCGACCGAGCACAACGAAATGGAAGCGGCCGCGTGGGCCGGCACGAGCATCGCGGCGCTCAGCAATCTGATCAACAACCTGCCGTCCGGACTGATCGCGAGTTCGACCGTGATGCAGGCGCAGAGCCCCGAGCGCGTGATCGACGCGTTCCTGATCGGCGTCGACCTGGGGCCGAACCTGTCGATCAGCGGCTCGCTCGCGACCATCCTGTGGCTCAACGCGATTCGCCGCGAAGGCGAAGACGTCGGCTTCATGAAATTCCTGAAGGTCGGTGTGCTGGTGATGGTGCCCGCGCTCGTGCTGGCGCTTGGGGCACGGATTCTAACGGGCTGAACGGACGGCTGACCGGTCCTTGCTCCGCGGGATTGCGCGGGACCCGCGGCGTGCGGCGCCGGCGAGCTGGTCCAGTTGCGCGCCGACCGAGCGCAGCCTCGCTTCGAGGTGAGCGACGCGCTGACGTTGCGCGGGCACCATCGACGACCGGTTCAACGCATGCAGCCGGCGATGCCAGTACGACAGCGGAAAACGGTCGCGCGCTGAAAGTGCATTGAAAACGACTTCGAGGTGGGCAATTTCCCTGTCGATATCTTGGTAACTCATCACAAAGGTCCAGGAAAGATGTGGGGATAGGGGCGCGCGAACCTGAAAGGGACAGCAAGCTCCGTTCCATCCCGCCTTTATGTAGTCAAAATCAGCCGTGACGGCGCAAAGCGCCACATGTGAGCGCGCCTCGCGCGCTGCGCGATGGTAAGAAGCGGCAAAGTCCATGCAAGCTTTACTGGCGGCGCTCCACCTTTCAACCAGACAACGGGAATTCACCAGGCGTGCGCGCCAGGCGCGTGTCCTATGCTGAGTCAACGGCGTGGCCCGGCCGTGTGCGATCGAAAACCGCCCGCGCGGGGGCCCGCAACGCGCTTTCAATGCGGCACGATCACCAGCGGTTGCGCATAGCTGACGGTCGGCGCGGGCACCACCGCATAGTTGGGCGCGGGCGGCGCGACCGCGGCGGCGGTGGCGGAAGAGTTCGCCGGCTGTACGGGCGGCGCCGCGACGATGGTCGCGGCCGCCACCGGAACGGCGACAGGCGGCGCCGACACGTACACGGGATTGATCGGCACCGGGTAGTAGACCGGCCGTGGCGGCGGCGCGTAGACCACGGCGGCGGGCAGATACACGACGACTCTCGCGTAGGCAGCGGAAGAACAGGCGAGACCGATGGCGGTGAAAGTCGAAGCACAGGCGAGACGGATACTCATTTGGGACTCCTGATGCGTGAAAGCCGACAGACGGCAGGCGGAACGATACGCAGCAGGTCCGCGAAGCGAAACCGCAAACTCATTTCATTCGATGTCACGCGGCACCGGCACTGGGCGCCGTGACATGATTCGACATGATTCTTGAATTGCGATCGCGCGGCGTCTGACCAAGAATTCGGCCTGTCATCGAAACGGATCGCGGCACCCAGCCAGGCGACGGTCGATGTTCCAACCGAAGGAGTCAGTCATGAAGAAGTTGCTCGCCACCGTGCTGCTGTGCTGCGCGTCCACCGTCACGTTCGCTCAGGCCGCCGCGCCGCAAGGTATCAGCCAGCAGCGCATGGAGCGCATGGAGCGCATGGAGCAGCAGTTGCAGACGCGCTTTTCAACCGCGAACACCACGCACGACGGCAAGCTGACCCGTGAGCAGGCGGCGGCCGGCATGCCGATGCTCGCGCGTCATTTCGATGAGATCGACATGCAGAAGGCCGGCTACATCACGCTGCCGCAGATCGAGGCGTTCATGCAGAAACGCGGCGCCGCACACTGAGCGGCTCGGACATCGAGGAGCTTTCGGATGGAACGCCCCGCCAGGATCATCGTGCTCGACGACGAAGCCGAGTTGCGCAACATGCTGCTGCGCTTCCTGCGCGGCCAGGGTTTCGACGTGCGCGCGGCCGAGGACGGCAAGCGTCTGAACCGCTACCTGGAGCGAGAGCCGTTCGATCTGCTGATACTCGATCTGATGATCGGCGAAGAGGACGGCCTCGAGATTTGCGCGAAGCTGCGCGCGCAAGGGCAGACCTTGCCGATCCTGATGCTGACCGCGAAGGGCGATCCGCTCGATCGCGTGACCGGCCTCGAAACCGGCGCCGACGGCTACCTCGCGAAGCCGTTCCTGCCGCGCGAGCTGGTGGCGCGAATCAATGCGCTGCTGCGCCGCCAGAAGATGGCCGCCGGCGACGTCACGGTGACGTCACAGCGCGTGCGTTTCGGCAACTTCACGCTCGATGTCGGCAAACAGGAGCTATCGCGCGCGGGCGAGCCGCTCGAGATTCATTCCGCGCAGATGCTGCTGCTGGTCGCGCTCGCGTCGTCGCCGAATCGCGCGGTGAGCCGCGACAACCTGCTCGCGCGTGCGCGAGGGCGCGATCATGATGCGCTCGATCGCAGCATCGACGTGCAGGTGCTGCGGCTGCGGCAGATCGTCGAGGACGACCCGTCGAAGCCGCGTTTCATTCGTACCGTCTGGGGCGTCGGCTATATGCTCGTCGCCGATGTCGAATCATGATGCGCTCGCTGTCACGCATGCTGCTGCCGCGCACGCTGCTCGCGCGCAACATCGCGCTATTGATCGCGCTCGTGATGCTGAGCCAGATCTGCTCGATCGTCGTGCTGCTGCATTACGTGCAGCGGCCACGCGTCGAGCGCGCGGCGGCCGTGTTCGCGACCTACGTGACGACGCTCGACAACCTGCTCGCGGCCACTCCGCCCGCCTCGCGCGCGGCGCTGAGCGCACGACTCGACGCACGCGAGCAATTGCCCCCCGAAGCGACTGACACGCCGCCGCACGATCTGTTGCACGCGTATCGCACCTATCAGCGCGGCGTGTTCATCGACAGCCTGCAGAAGCACCTGCCCGCGGATATGCCCGCGCGCTGGCAGACCGAGGGCGCACAGCGGCTGTGGATTCGCATGCATGGGTCGCTTGCCGGCGCCGGCAACGCGGCGGGCTTGGCGAGCGCGCCATACTGGATTGCGCTGCCGGTTCCCGACGACGCGCAGGGCAGCGGCCTCGAAGCGGCGATCTTCCTGTCGTTGGGTCTCGGCGTGCTTGCCGCGCTCGCCGGCTACGCGATCCAGCTGCATCTGAACGAACCCTTGCACGAGCTCACGCAAGCGGCGCGCCGCGTAAGCGCCGGCGATCTGCCCGCACCGCTGCCGACCGACGGCCCCGCCGAAATTGCCGCCGTGGGCAGCGCATTCAATCAGATGACGCGCGCGTTACAGGACGCCGAAGCGACGCGTGCGTTGATGCTCGCGGGCATCTCGCACGACATCCGCACGCCGTTGACGAAGCTGCGCCTGTCGATGGCGATGGCGATGCCGCAGGGGGCCGACAGCAGCTTCGTGATCGCCGCCGAATCGTATCTGGACCAGATCGAGACGATCCTGCAGCAGTTCATGGACTACGCGGGCAGCGGCGAGCGCGAGGAAGCGCAGCCCGGCGATCTGAACGCGCTGATCGAACGGCTCGCGGGCGACTTCTCTGGGCTCGGGCATGAGTTCGAACTTTCGTTGGGCAGTTTGCCGGCCGTTCCATATCGGCCGATCAGCATGATGCGGCTGCTGATGAACCTGATGCAGAACGCGATCGTCTACGGCGGCAGCGGGCTCGCGGTGCGCACGTGGGCGACGCAGGACACGGTGACGGTCGCGGTCTGCGATCGCGGCAAAGGTTTGACGGCGCAGGAGTTGGAAAAGCTGAAGGCGCCGTTCCAGCGTGGCCGCAATGCGCGTGCGCACAGCGGCGGCACGGGGCTGGGTCTGTCGATCGTCGAGCGGATCGCACGGCTGCACGGCGGCGGCCTGCAGTTTCATCCGCGCGAAGGGGGCGGCCTCGAAGTGTGGGTCGTATTGCCGGTCAAGGCGGCATAACCGTGAAACGGGAGGAGGGCGCGGTGTTGTTGCCGCTCACTCGCGATCGAGCCACGCGTCGAGCCCGACTCGAAACGCGACGCCCGCGATCACCGGCACGGTCAGCATCAGGATGATGCCGAAGTTCGGGATCTCGTCGCCGTACATGATCGGGTTGTACAGCACGACGCCCGACACGATCGCGAACATCACCACGCCAATGGCGACCATGAGGAGATTGCGCACGGATAGGGACAGCGTCTTGCGCTTCGGCTTGTCGTTCGTGTCGTGAGCGCCGGGTGCTTCGTCGTGTTGGGCAGGCATGATGGTTCTCGTGGCAAAAGATGCGGCATCGGAAGCGGCCGCGGTGGATACCGCGCCCGGCATCATACCCGCGCGCGCACGGCTGATGCGGTTGTCCGCGCCGTTGCGGGTACTCATCCTTACCAACAATATATGCCATTCCAGTCTGCGATTTCAGGCGTCGGCTTGCGACCTCGCGGGAAGCGCCATTGCAGCCATCTGATGTAGCACGTCTGAAGCATCATGTAGACACCTACGCCACGGCGGCAGAGGTTCGGTATCTGGACTAGGACGTCGCTTCGGTGTGATCGAGCCATTGCGCGAACTCGTGCCGCAACTGCGCGATATCGAGCGGCTTGCCGAGGAGCCGCGCACCCGGAATCGCCGTCCCGATCTCCGCGCTGCGACCGTAGCCCGACACCAGCAGCACGCGGATTGCGGGCTGCACTTGCCGCACGGCGCGCGCGAGTTCATCGCCGGACATACCGGGCAGCGTGAGGTCGGTCAACAGCACGTCGTAGTGTTGCGTGTTCGCGAGCGGCAGCGCTGCTTCCGCGCTCGCGACCGCGGTGCACGCGAGACCTAGCGCGCCCAGCAGTTCGCCAAGCGCCTCGCGCGATTCGGTGTCGTCCTCGACGAACAGCACGCGTGCGGCTTCCTGGGCCGCCTTTTGCGGCCTTTTCTTCGGCTCTTTTTTCGACGTTTTCTGCGGCGCCTTCGTCGCGCCATACGTGTTGACGGTTTCGTACGCCGCGGGCGGAACGCATGCGGCGATACGCGCTTCTCGCATCTCGGCCGCGCGGTCCGCGCGGGTGGCGCCCGCGCGTAGAACGTTACGCACCAGACGGGCGAGATCGTCGCGCCGGTACGGCTTCGACAGCAGCGTGATGCCCGCGTCGAGCTTGCCGTGGTGGACGATTTCGTCGCGCGTATAGCCCGATGTGAACAGCGTGGGCAGCGGCGGGGTGCGCGCGGCCGCGCGTTGCGCGAGCTCGACGCTCTTCAGCTTGCCGGGCATCACGACGTCGGTGAACATCAGATCGATCGGCACGTCGCTGTCGATGAACTCGAGCGCCGCGTCGCCATTCGACGCGGTCAGCACCTTGTAGCCGAGCTGCGCGAGCATTTCGACCGCGGTCAGCCGCACGTCGGCATCGTCCTCGACGACGAGTATCGTTTCGCCGCCGCCAACCGATGCCGCGGTGCCGTCGACGGTCTCCGGCGTCTCCGCCTCGCAGCAGCGCGGAAACAACAGCGACACGGTCGTGCCGCGTCCCACTTCGCTTTCGATCGACACCTGTCCGCCGCTTTGTCGCGCGAAGCCGAACACCATGGACAGGCCAAGGCCGGTGCCGTGGCCGTCGGGCTTGGTCGTGAAGAACGGTTCGAACACGTGTTGCAGGACTTCGGGCGGCATCCCCGAACCGGTGTCGGCAACCGAGAACTCCACGTATTCGCCGGGCGACAGGTCGGGTTTGCCGCGGCAGAACGCGGCGTCGAGCGTGCGGTTGGTCGCGCGCACGGTGAGCACGCCGTCGGTGCGCATCGCGTCGCGTGCATTGATCGCGAGATTGAGCAGCGCGTTTTCGAGCTGATTGCGATCGACCTGCACGTTCCACAGATCGTCGCTGAGCACCGTGTCGATCCGCACCGTTTCGCCGAGCGCGCGGTGCAGCATCTCGCTCATGCCGGTCAGCAGGCGGCGCGGATTCAGCACGGTCGGCGACAGCGGCTGACGCCGCGCGAACGCGAGCAGATGCGCGGCGAGCTTCGCGCCGCGTCTGACGGCATCGGTCGCGGCGGATAGACGCCGCTGTGTGACGGGGTTGTCGTCGGCGTCGGCGGCGAGCATCTGCAGATTGCCGTTGATCACCTGCAGCACGTTGTTGAAGTCGTGCGCGACGCCGCCCGTCAGGCTGCCGATCGCTTCCATCTTCTGCGCCTGGCGCAGTTGCTCCTCGGCGAGCGCGCGCGCCGCGATCGAATCGGCGACGCGCTGTTCGAGTGTTTCGGTCAGCTGAAGAAGCTGCTGTTCGGCGATCTTGCGCTCGTGAATGTCGATCAGCACGCCCGGAAAGCGCGTTGGTTCGCCGTGTTCGTCGAACTGGCAGCGGCCGTTCGCCTGCACCCACATATAGCCGCCGCCGGGACGCCGGATCCGGTACTCGGCGCGAAACGGCTCGCCGCTGCGGATCGCTTCGGCGGTCAGGCGGTCGTTGAGCTCTTGGTCGTCGGGATGGATGATCTGCGTGGCCGCATCGCGCGTGACGCCTTTCGACGCTGTATCGCGCCCAAATGAAAAGGTGCGCGCGAAGCGTTCGTCGCCGGTAACCTCGCCCGTGCGCACGTCGAGCACCCAGGTGCCGAGCACCGCGCCGGTGTTCAGTGCAAGTTGCAGGCGTTCGTTGGTCTCGTGCAGTTCGGTTTCGGCTTGCTGGCGCAGGCGCTCGGTGAGCACGCGCCCGGTGGTTTCGACGACCATCGAGAGCACACCGGCCGGCGCGCCGCTGTCGCCCGCGACCGGGCTGTAGTACAGATCCATCCACACGTCTTCCGGCTTGCCGTCGCGCAGCAGCACGAGCGCCTTGTCGCGATACGACAGCGTGCCGCCAGCGAGACAGGTGGCCATTACGTGACGATTGAACTCGGCGACTTCGGGCCAGCCGTCTTCGACTGGACGGCCGAGCAGATACGGATGCCGGCCGCTCGCGAAGACCGCATAGGCGTCGTTGTAGATCATGTAGCCGGGCTCGTCCCACAACAGCACGAGCGGCATCGGCGACGCGAGCATCGTCAGGACCGTCGAGGTCAGACTGCGCTGCCAGTTTTCGATCGCGCCGAGGCTGGTCGCGCGCCAGTCGAATTCGCTGATGCGTCGCGCCATCTCGCCGCGCCAGCCGGCGCAGCCGTAGTCTTGTGCCGGAAAAGGCATGCAGCGCTCCACCTGAATTCACGTCGAAAATGGTCGGCTCGGGACCGAAGCTTCGCAGGCTTCGCGCAGCCTCGCGAGCTGCAATTATTGTATGGCACATCGCCATACCGTTGATGCTTCGCGGACGCTATTCGGGGTTTTGCCGGGTAAGCAGCCATGTCCGAAAACGTACCGATTCGGCACGTGGTTCGATGCACGGGCAACATTTACCGCGAAGTGCGTTTGCTGCACAGCGAAAGCGGAAGAAGCGCCCGCATTTTCCGGCGTGGATCGATACGCGCCGTACGCGCTATGCGAGGGATGCGAATGAAACTGAGGCGTCAGTTGGACAACGACAGATACTGCGAAGTCAACGGCACTGGCGGGAACGGCTGCAAACCGGTCTGCTTGTTGAAGCTATAGCGCACGTACACGGCCGCAAGCCACTCGCGATACTCATAAGCGTTGCCGAACGACGCGGTTGCGCCGACCGCGAGCTGCGGCGCGAGCTGATATTCGCCGACGCCGCTGATCGAATACGACACACCGGTCTTGCTCTGCCCCGGGTAGACGGCGGTCAGACCGTTGCCGAGGGATTGCGCGGCGGCGGCCGCGTCGCCCTGGCGCGACGAGCCGTCGTTCAGCGGGAAGTAGTTCGACGCGTCCTCGCGATAATGCTGCACGCCGATCGAGCCTTTCACGTCGTACGTAAACAGGCCTGCGCGGCCCGACCATTCGACCGGCAGATTCAGGATCACGTACTGCTGCGGACTGAAGTAGCCGCCCTGGCCGTATGTGAAGAACGACAGATTGCGGTTGTAGCCCATGATCGTCGTGTTCACGCCGACCGTCAGCGTCTGGTCGGCGTCTTTCAGCAGACGCGTGTAGACGCCGCCGCCGCCCTTGACCGCGTTGTTGCTCGGCACGTTGGTGCCCATGTAGTGCTGATACGACGCGTTCACGTACAGGCCGCTCGTGTCGTCGTCCCACGTGAGGCTGGCGCGCGCGCCGGTCGATGTGACGCCGCCCCATTCGAGGCCGGCGGCCGCATCGCGCGCGCCCGCGTACGACAGCAGGCTGTCCGTCACCGCGCGCCGCGCGACCGCGATCGAGTACGACACCTTGTCGGTGATGCCGCCGTTGTATTGCGCGCCGCCGACGATGTTGGTCTCGCGGAAGCCGATCGGCGTCACGCCGATATCGCCGCTGATGCTGCGGCTGTCGTAGCCGACCGACAGGCCCACACCGCTCGCGGTCTGGCTGCCGTAGTTGTTGGTGCCGTTTTGCGCGGCGTTCTTTGACGAGTTGGTCGAAAGCCCCGCGCCGAAGCGCGCGAGCGTCGAGGTGCTGTTCGACGCGGTGCCGGCGTCGAGCGTGACCGGGGTCGCGCTCACGACCACGTGGCCGTTGCCCGCCTTGATGCGCCCCTGGATCGGCGCCTCGATGTCGGTGAGCGACGACAGGCCGTCCTCGCCGACGCGATTGCGGAAGATCAGGCCGCCCGACACGGTGCTCGACTGCTCGCGATTGATCTGCGCGAGCTCTTCGGCGACGCCGAGCGTCTGCGCGTTCGCGGCGTTCGTCTGCGGGTTGTTCTGTGCGCCGCCGCCGGGCGGGTAGTACGGCTGCGCGTAGCCGGCCGGCGGTTGCGGAATGTACGGCTGCTGCGCGTAGTAGCCCTGATTCGGGTATGGCGGCTGCGGTTGATAGGGCTGCTGCTGTGGGTACGGCTGGTACGGCTGATATGGCTGATACGGCTGCGCGTAGCCCTGCTGCTGCGGATACGGCGGCGGTTGCTGCGCGTAGACCGGCGCGGGTTGGCTCGTTTTAGCGGTGCTCTTCTTCGTGTTCTTCTTTGCGCTGGCGCGTGTCGATCCGTACGGCAGCGGCGTCGTCGACGCGGCGTTGGCCTGCGCTTCGCGCGCGGCCGGCGACATCGGCCATGGTGTGGCCGCATAGCCGTCCTGCGCGCCGTAGGGCTGCTGCGGATACGCCGGCTGCTGCGCATAAGGCTGCGGCTGCGGATAACCCGCGTTGTACTGCTGCTGCGGCATCGGCTGCATGGGCGCTGGGCCTTGCCCCGGATAAGGCTGCAACGGCGCGCCCGACTGGCTCGAGCCGTAGGATTCCTGGCCGTAGCCGCCGACTTCGGCGGCGGAGCGGGGCGCTCCATACGGGGCGGCGACGGGTGCGGGCGGCGCGGCAGGCGCGTTATAAGGCGCCGCGGCGGGCGCCGTATAAGGCGCGACATACGGCGCGGGCGGAGGGGGCGGCGGATAGTTCGGCACGGTCTGCGTCGGCGAGGAAGACTGCGTATTCAGGAACGGAAGCGCGGGACGCGCGGCATGGTCGGCGTCGCTCGAAGTCGCGATCGCCGTCTTGCCTTCGAATGGATTGGTGCCCGGCAGCGGCGTCGCGCCGATCTGGCTCATCGCCGCTTCCCAGCCGCGCGGCACGTTGCCGCCTGCGGTACGGGGCGCGTTCGCGACCAGCGGCGTATTGGCCGCGACCAGTGAGCGTTGCAGATAGGTCGACGCGAGCGACAGCTTGCCCTGGGCGCGATACATGCGGCCCACGGTCGCGAGCACACCCGGATCGTTCGGTGCGAGGGCAAGCGCCTGGTTCGCGAGCGTTTCGGCGTAGCTGAACTGCTTCGAGCCGGCCGCGGCCGAAATCGCCGCCTGCAGCAGGCTCAGGTCGTCGGGGCGGCGCTGCAGCGCGACGCGGAAGCTCGTGAGCGCGTTGCGGTCGTCGCCCGCGCTCGCGTACATGCGGCCGAGCGCGGCCTGCAGGTCGGGGTTGTCGGGCATCGCGGCGAGCCACGGCGCGATCACCTCGTAGGCGCTCGCGAGATCGCCGCGCAGACGTACCGCGTCAGCCTGCCGGACGACGATGCCGAGATTCAGGTTGTCGAAGTCGGTGCGCTGCTGCGGCGTCAGTTGCATGCTCTGCAACTGGCGCATCACGTTGCCGAGCTCGACCTGCTGGTTGGCCGCGGACAGAATGCCCGCGTATTGCAGCAGCAGATCGGTGTTGCCCGGCGCCGCGCTCATCGCGGCACGCACGAGACTCAGCGCACGGCTCGGATCGCCGGCCTGCTGGTACGCGCCGGCGATCACGCCGATCAGCTCGGGGTTGTTGCCGGCCACCGGCTCGGCGGCGCGCAAGGTCGCGATGGCCTGCTGCGTCTGGCCGTTCTTCGCCATGCGCGTCGCGAGATCGGCCTGCTGATGCACCCACAGCCGATGCTGCAGCGTCGTCATCGCGTCGGTGCGCTGCGCGGGCGCAATGCGGTCGAGCTGCGCGAGACCGGTCGACCAGTCCTGGGTTTCCGCCGACAGCAGCGCGCTCGCGTACAGCGCATCGGTCATGTCCGGATGGGTGGCGAGCAGACCGTCCATCATGCTGCGCGCATTCGCGACCGCGCCCTGGCGCACGTAGATGCGCGCGAGGTCGAGCCGCAGCCACGGATCGTCGGGCTTGTTCAGCAGCGCGTCCTCGAACAGGCTGCGCGCGGTGCCGAGATCGCCGCGCGCTTCGGCCGCGCGTGCCTGCGCCGCCTGCGCGTCGCCGCGCAAACGGTCGATGCCGCCGACCTTCGCCTGTTGCTCCGCGTTCAGCTGATTGGCGAACTGCAGCGCCTCGTCGGCGCGGCCCTGGGCGGCGAGCGCGCCGACGAGGCCGCGAATCGCGTCCGGGTTGTCGGCCTGGCGGCGCAGCGCCATCCGGTACGCCTGCTCGGCGCCGGCCGGGTCGCCGGTCTGAAGCAGCATTTCGCCGAGCTGCACCTGCGCGGTCACGTCCGAAGGATTCAGCGCGATTGCGCGCTCGAACAGCGCCTTCGCCTTCGCGAACTCGCCGTTGCTGCGCGCGCCGATCGCTTCGCTCGTGTAGGTCCAGTAGGTCGCGCTGTCGAGCGCGGTTTTCCAGCGCGCCGGATTGGGGCCGCGCGACGCGCGCTCCAGGTAGTTGCGCGCGTCGGCGAAATGCTCCTGCTTCAGCGCGGCGATGCCCATGCCGCCGAGCGCGTCGGTATCGTTAGGACTGTTTGCGAGCACCGACGAGAACCTGGCGCGCGCGGTCACGATATCGTCGCGGTCGAGCGCGGCGAAGCCCTCGGCGATCACGCGGCCGCGCGCGTCGGCGGCGGCGTTTTGCTGCGCGCGGGCGCGCGCCGCGGCGTCCTGCTGCACCATCGAGTCGAAGCGCGCCTTCACCGCGGCATCTTCACCGGCGGTCTGGAAAAACGACTCGTACAGCGCGGCGTCGGAGGGCCGCGCATCGAGCCACAGCAGCGCCTGGCGCCAGCTCTTTTTGGCCGCCGCGCCGACCGAGGTGTCGCCCGCGAGCTTCTGCAGCCGCGCGATACCGTCGCGCCGCGTGACGTCGCGATAGGTCAGATGCTGCGCGTACGCGAGTGCGAAGCGCGGGTCGTTCGGGTTGTCGTGCGCGAGCTGTTCGAGGCCCCGGCGCGCTTCGTCCCACCCCTGCGGCGTCGCCGACAGCGCCTGGTAGTACTCGAGTTGCAATTGCGGCGTGGCGGGTTTGCCGGTCAGCGCGCGCTGATACTCCTGCACCGCACTCGCGCTCTGACCGGCTTGCGCGAGCCGGCGCGCTTCGTTGATCGTCTGATCGCGCGGGCTGGTCTGGCCCAGCCGGCGGCCGAGCTCATCGAGATTCGGATAGTTCGGCGCGGCCGCCTTCAGCCGCGCGAGGTACTGCTGCGCGCCGGCGCCGTCCTTGCGGTCGGCCAGCACCATGCCCATGCCGAACAGCGCGTCGGGCTGCTTCGGATCGATGCTGAGCACCTTCTGCCAGGCCTGCTCGGCGAGATCGCCGCGCTGATGCGACTGCCAGTACTTGCCCTGATCGATCAGCACGGTGAGCGGATCCTGGGTCGCCTGCGCGAGCGCATCGGGCGCGGTCGCGGCCGCGCAGAGCACCGCGCCGACGGACAGCGCGATGCGCAGCGACGCGGCCAGAGCGTTCAATCGCATGCGGCCCTCCACGCGGGCACGAGACTGCCGGCTTCATCGAAGCGGAAGCGCCCATCGATGAACCCCGTGCCGAACAGACCCAGCACACGATCGTAGTAGACCGGTTCGCGGCCCGGCACGCTCGCGTCGAGCGCGGCGAGCCGCGTGCGCGCGAGGCCGAGGCCGTGCTCGTCGCCCAGTGTCTTGAAGTACGGCGCGAGCGCGCCCCAGTAGCTGAGCGGGCCTTCGCCGCTCGACGCGCCAGTGGTTGACGACACCTTCTCCGGCGGGAAGCCGTTCTGCGCGACCTTCGCGCGCATGCCGCCGAGCGCGCCGAGCCACGGCTTCGCGAGCGGATCGGCCGGCGACGCGAGGCCGGCCCACAGATAGACGCGGATCGCGTCGTAGCTGCCGACGTCGCCATTCTTCGGATCGACGACGAACCGGCCGTTCTGCCACGCCGCCCAGTCGGGCGCGAAGCCTTGCGGCGACACGGTTTTGACGAACTGGTAGGCGTTGTCGGCGAGCTTGGCCCACGGGCCGTCCGGCACCTCGTGCGCGAGCGCGCGCAGCACCGGCAGCGGCAGATAGCTCGGGTTCAGACGCGTGACGCTGCCGTTCCTGAAACCCTGCGCGCCCGGCAGCAGCATCGGCCCGAGGCCGGACAGATTCGCGACTTCGTCGTGCGCGATGCGCTCGGCCAGCGCCTGACCGAGCTGCGTGTAGGCGGGGTTGTGCCACAGACGGCCCGCCTGCAACAGATCGTAGGCGATCCAGAGGTCGGAATCCGATGCCGAATTCGGATCGAGCACACCGTACGAGCCGTCCGGCTTTTTGCCCCATTGCCACGCGGGCAGCCGCAGGCTCTGCGGGTCGAACTGGTTGCCCGCGAGATTCGCGCGGGTCCAGCCGAGCAGCTTGTCGAAGGTCGCCCGGTCGTTGGCGACCAGCGCGAAAAAGAGCGCGTAGGACTGGCCTTCCGAGGTGGTCTGCTGGGTCGGCGTCGAGTAGTCGATCACGCGGCCGTCGGCCTGCACGAAGCGTTGCACGAAGGTTCGCCAGGCGCTCCAGTCGCCGCAGGCGGCGCCGTTCTGCGCGGCCTGAGCGGGGCCGCTCGAAGCCGCAAGACTCGCCGACGCCGCGATGCCGATCCCGAGCGCCAGCGCAAAAGAGCTTCTTCTGTCGATCCTAAACCGCATACGAGTCATATCCGTTTCCATCAGTCCTTCAGTCGACGCGCGGCAAGCGCGCGCAGCGTCCGGTAGCACAGGCCCGCGATGATCAGCGCGGCGAGCACGCCGCCGAACAACAGCAGCAGCGGATGCGACGACAGCGCCCAGCGCAGATACTCCTGCGGCGACAAATGGCCGACATAGTATGCGGAGCCGTTCGACGTGATGGTGACGTCGCGGCCATGGATCACGGCCATCGCGCCTTGAATCTTCGGCAGCACGTCGGCGTCGAGCAGCGCGGCGGACAGGTCGGCGTCCGACGGACCGGCCGCGCTGATCAGCGCAACCGCGCTGCGGCCGCTCTGCAGCGGCGACTCGAAGCCGGTCAAGAGCGCCGCGCCGTTCGAGCTGACCATCGTCAGATCGGCGCGCGCGGGTGTGCGCTCGACGCCGCGCTCGCCGTGCCACCAGTCCCGCAGCTTGAACACGAGGTCGGTGAGCTGGAACGTGTGCGCGTCGCCGTTACTGGAGAACGGCATCGACTTCGACCAGCGCTGCAGCAGCGGCTGCTTGCCGGGCGCGCCGAACACCAGCAGGTCCTTGTCGGCGAAGTGGTCGACGTCGGCCGCATGGGTGACGGTCACACCGGCGACCGGAAAGCCGGTCGATTCGCCCATCCGGCCCATCGTCAGCAGATACAGGCTGTAGTCGCTCGCGTCCGGGTCGTCCGGCAGCACGACGGCGGTCTCGGAGAGATCCGCCATCCGCGTGAACGGGAAGCCGCTGTTGGCGAACGCGGCCAGGTCGGGCAGCGCCATGTAGTGCGGGAACGACGACAGATCGATCGTCGAGTTCGGATCGATCGCGCCGACCACGTTCTGCAGCAGGCGGCCCGCGCATTCGCCGGTGTTCGGGATGTCGTAGTAGAAGTGCAGGCGCAGCTGTGTGCGCGGCGTCATCAGGAGCGGCGGGATGCGGATGTTGCGGCGCGCGTCGGCGGTGCCGTCGGGCATGATCAGGTTGAAGTAGCGGCTCAGCTCGAACACCGACGTAGAGCGTGCCGGAATCGGCAGCGCCTGCACGAAGCCGTTGTTCACGCTGATGTTCAGCGACGAGCGGTCGCGCTTGGGCCGCACCGTGTAGCGGTAGCGCAGAGCGATCGGCGCGCCGCGCGTGTGCCACATGAACAGATCGGGCGCTACACGCATGTTGATGCGCACCGCGTCGGCGTCGTAGCCGAACACGGTCAGGTCCTTCGGATCGGCGAGTTCGCCGAAGCGCACCGCGCGGTCGGTCGCCAGCCAGTTCGGAGCGTCGTACGGCACGCGCGGCGTGATCGCGTTCAGCGACGTGATCGTCGCGCTCGCGCCGGACAGCGTGCTATGGCCGATGCCGAGCGACTTCGCGGCGGTCTTCAGCTCGGCCTCGTCGCGGCCGAGCACGAGCAGCAGCTTGCCGCGCGCGTTCGCATCGCGCTCGACCACCGCGATGGTCGGCCCGGTGATCTCGGGAATCGTCACGCCGGCCGGATGCTGGTCGCTGGTCGCGAACACGACCGCGTTGCCTGACAGCGGCGGGTTGTCGAGCTGGGTCGGAAACAGCGCGCCGCGATAGCCGGCGAGCGAGCCGAACCATGACGCGACGATGCCGGCCGCTTCGAGCGTGCCGTTGCCGGGTTTCTGCGCGAACACGAACGGCAGTTCGAGGCGGCGCACGTCGCGGCGGTCGAAGAACGGCTGCGGCAGAGCGGCCAGTTCCGCCTTCGTCGCGAGCGACGAGTAGGTCAGGTCGAGCGAGCTCGCGTTGCTGATCGTCGCCCACAGCGACGAGTTCGCGGGGTCTTCGCAGGCGGTCGTGTAATGGCCGATCAGTTGCAGGTTCAGGTGGTTGAACTCGGTGATGAAGCGCGGATCGATCGTGATGTCGCGCGCGACCAGCATGCCGGCCTGCTCGTGCGGCAGCGGCAGTGTCGCGGCGACCTCGCCGTTGATCAGCACCTTCAGTTGCGACAGGTTCGCCAGCAGCGCGGGCGAGTAGCTGTAGATTAGATGCAGCGTCGCGCCGGTCACGACCTCGTCGCCGCGCACCGAGAACGCGATGCCGTTCTGGCCGTCGACGCCGCGCAGTTGCAGCGGGTCGAGCGCGCCGAAGTCGGCAAACGTTAGCGTTTGACGACGGCCTCCGGGCACCAGCGTGCCGGGCTCGGCGGTAGTCGGCGTGCGCATGCCGAGCGCCTTCACCGACGACGCCGCGAGCGCGGGCGTCGGCGCGGCGAGCTGGTCCTGAGCGATTGCGTTCGGATCGAACGGTACCGCCGCGCTCGGCGCGGGCACGTTGCCGACACCGGTCGCGACTTGCGGGGTTTGCGCCGCGGCGGCGGTTGCCGGAGCAGCCGCTTCAGCGAGCGGCACGAACGACGCCAGCGCGGTCTGCAGCGCAAGCCAGCAGGCGACGCCGCGCATGATTCGCCGCGAGTGTCGCGAGCCGTGGAGGGCGAACAGACGCGATTGGGGTTCCGTGCTGTTGCGCCCGTGAGCCGGGTGTTCGGTCTTGTCGTTCGGCATCCGGTAGCCCATAGATCAGTCTTTCGTTTTTAGCTTCTTGACGTCCGCGGGACGGCTTTTGATCGAACTGCGCAAGTCGTCGTACAGATGCTCGAACAGACCCGCGATGCCGCGCACGCCGACCCTCAGCACATGCGACAGGCCGCGCAGCGGCGTGTCCGTCTCGCGTCCCTCGGCCCAGCCGGTCCACGCGTCCGCGCGGGCGAAGGTGGTCTTCACGAACTCGTACTCCTGTTCGGGCGACAACGACGAAAAGCGCAGGCCCACGCGGCCCGGCCCGGTAAAACTGACGGTGGCGGGAAACGCGTACTCTTCGTCGCCGCGGAATAGCGACACGGTCACGGGCTCCTGCATCGGCACTTCGATCATGCTGGGCAGCGCGACACCGACACCGCCTTCCGAGTAGTCGATCGTTTCGCATGCGAGCGTGCGGCCGGTCGAGAACTTCAGCATCACCGGCATCTTCATCGCGACGCGGGGCACCGCGCGGATCTGGCGACGCTCGCTCGCGGCGGCCACGCTCGCGCCGAGGATCAGCATGTTGTAGCTGGTCCACGCGAGATTGAGCAGCGTGGTCTCGACGATGCTGCGCACGTGCCAGTTCAGATAGATGTGCACGAGACCCGCGAGGAAGCCGAGCAGGTTCAGGAGCAGCAGGAACAGATACGGCCGCGAGATCGACCAGTCGAAGTAGCTCTTCTCGATCACGCCGCCCTTGGCCGTCACGTTGAACTTGCCGAGCTTCGGATTGATCAGCGCGAGCAGCGTCGGCGCGGTGATGTACGACGCGAGCACCGACTCGTACACCTCGGCCCAGAACGAATGGCGGAACATGCGCTGCATCCGCGAGTTCGTGATGCTCGCGTGCATCATGTGCGGCAGCGCGTAGATCGCGATCGTGCTGGCCGCCGCTTCGATCACATGCGCGCCGAAGAACAGGTACGACAGCGGCGCGGTCAGGAACACGAGACGCGGCACGCCGTAGAAGAAGTGCATCATCGCGTTCAGATAACAGAGCCGCTGGCCGATCTTCAGCCCCTTGCCGGTGAGTGGATTGTCGATCCGGAAGATCTGCGTCATGCCGCGCGCCCAGCGGATGCGCTGGCCGATGTGACCCGACAGGCTTTCGGTCGCGAGGCCGGCGGCCTGCGGAATCGCCAGATACGCGGTGGTGTAGCCGAGGCGGTGCAGCTTCAGTGCGGTGTGCGCGTCTTCGGTCACGGTTTCCACCGCGATGCCGCCGATCTCTTCGACCATGCTCCGGCGCAACAGCGCGCACGAGCCGCAGAAGAACGTCGCGTTCCACAGATCGTTGCCGTCCTGCACGAGGCCGTAGAACAACTCGCCTTCGTTCGGCACCTTGCGGAAGGTGCCGAGGTTGCGCTCGAACGGGTCGGCGGAGAAGAAGTGGTGCGGCGTTTGCAGCATCGACAGCAGCTTGTCGCGCAGGAACCAGCCGAGGCCGATCTGCAGGAACGAGCGGGTCGGAATGTGATCGCAGTCGAAGATCGCGAGGTACTCGCCGCTCGTGATCTTCATCGCCTCGTTGATGTTGCCGGCCTTCGCGTGACGGTTGTGCGTGCGGATCGTCCAGTTCACGCCAACTTCCTCGCAGAACGCCTTGAACTCGGGGCGGCGGCCGTCGTCGAGCACGTGGATCGACATCTTGTCGGCCGGGTAGTCGAGCGCGAGCGCCGCGTAGACGGTCGGCTTCACGACGGCGAGCGGCTCGTTGTAGGTCGGGATGAACACGTCGACGGTCGGCCATTCGTCGCGATTGGCGGGCAGCGGCATCGGCTTGCGCTTGAGCGGCCACGCGGTCTGGAAGTAGCCGAGCATCAGCACGAGCGTCGCGTAAACCTCGGCGGAGACGAGCAGCAAACCCCAGGCGGCGTCGAGCGGCTGCTCCCAGCCGGTCGTTTCGGTCAGACGCCAGTACATGTAGCGGCCCGACGCGACGATCGACAGCATGATCATCACCATCGTCGCGTAGCGGCCGGGCAGACGCCGAAACATCAGCGCGAGCACGAAGCACAGCGTCGCGAAGGTCAGCTGCTGATAGAACTCGAGCGGCACCGTGAACACGAAGTACAGCATGTACAGCGCGAGCAGCGTGACGAGCCCGGTGACGATGCGGCTGTTCCAGAAGTTCGCTTCGATGAAGCGTTCGAACCGCGAAGGCTCGCCGCCCTCGGGTTCGCGGGAGGAGGCTGGGCTGCTCATGCGACGTTCCTCGGCTGGGCGGCGATCGCGTCGAGCGCCGCCATGAGCCACGCGCCGCACGCGCGCAAATCGGCGGCGGCCTGGCTCAGTGGATCGTAGTGAATCAGCGTCGTGTCGCAGGCGAGCGCTTCGCTGACGCCTTCGTCGAGATGAATCACGCCGGGGAACACCTTGCCGGCGAGCATCTGGCGCAACACCTTCAGCACGTCCTTGGTCAGCTGGCGCGACTGGTCGATCTGGTTGACCACGTAGCCGACGCCGCCGAAGTCCGCGCGCGGCGCCGCGTAGGTTTCGATCAGCCGCTCCATGTGCGGGATCGCCGCGTACGACGCGGCGTCGGCGAGCACGATGTTCAGCGCGAAGGTGGCCGCGCTCAGCGCGGTTCGCACGTAGACCGACGAGCCGGGCGGCGTGTCGATGATGACGATGTCGGACGCATCGAGCCGCAGGCTCTGCAGCGACTGCGCGAGCCATTGCGGATGCTGGTCGATATGCGCCTCGAGGCGGCGGCGATCGTCTTCCAGCAGCGCGCCATAGGGCAGCACCGTCACGCCGTCGATGCCGTCGAACATCACCGTTTGCCACGGGTTGCCGGAGAGCGTTGCGCGCGACACGCCGTCGATGCTGTCGAGCGGCACGCCGAAGTGCAGACGCAAGGCGTTCTGCGGATCGAGATCGAGCGCGATCACGCGCCGGCCGCTGTTGGCGAGCACGGAGGCGAGATTGGCGGCGAGGGTGGTCTTGCCGACCCCGCCTTTGGCGGATACCACGGCAATGACTTTCATGGCCGACGCGAACCGTTGCTGAGCCAGGACGGGAAGCCGCCGCGCGCGGGACCGCCGGATGGCTGGGCGCTTTGCACGGGCGTGCCGCGCAGACGGTCGAAGAGCGAGTTCAGCGACGTGGTTTGGGGCGCGGGCACGGCAGCTTGCGGCGGCGCGGATGGGTTCTGCGCGGCAAACATCTTGCCGAGGATCGACGGTGGTTGGGCCGGTTGCGCGGGCGGGACAGCGTAGGTAGGTTGCGTGGCCTGTAACGGTTGCATCGGCGCTGCCGGTGCGGCGCTGACGCTAGGTGCGACCCATGCGGGCGCGGTCGGTGGAACCGAAGCTTGCGACGCTGCCGGAGCCGGTGCGGATACCGGCGGGATCGGCGCGATAGGCGCGATAGGCGCGATATGCGCGGGTGGGGCAGCAGCCGGCACGCCGGGCGCGGCAGCGATGCCCGATGACGCGACGCCCGCCGCCGCCGCGCGCGCGGCAGCCTCGTCGGGTTCATCAGCGGTTCTGAAGCGCGACGCGCCACTCGGCGCCGCCGGCTGCGCGGGAGTCGCCGGCACCGGTGGAATGTCACGCCGGTGAGGGCGCGTGAACAGCGGCGCCTTCGCGCGCGTCACCGATGCCATGTCCTTCGGTGTCGTGTCCTCATGGACGGCGACGGGCCGTGGCGCCACGCTCGCCGGCGGCTGCTGTTTCGGGTCGCGAAGCTGGCCGATCGCCGGAATGGCCGGCTGCGTCAGTTCGAGCGTGACGAGCAGCGGCCAACGGGTGCGCGCGGCGCGCGCGTCGTTTTCGCGACCGATCTCCTGGTACGCGTTGGCGTCGCCGCCGAATTGCTCGAACAGTTTTTCGATGTCGCTCGATGAACTCATGATGCCGTCGTCTGGTACATACCGTGCATTGCCCCGAGCCGATGTCTCGGAGCGCTGTTTTATTTGAACTGCCTTTCCTGCTTCCACGCGTCGGCTGTATCGACGTCGCACATTTTTTGCGCTACTACCGCACTGTCTTGAACCTGGTATGTCGTTCCGCAGAGCCGCTGATGCTCAGGCGGGATGACGGCCGAGGCGGAATTCGAGCGAGCTGTCCTCGCCGAATGCGCTCGTCTGCACGACCGACAAACCCTGCGCGCCCAACGCGCTCAACCACGTCTGATAGGCGCCTTCGAGAAACGCCGGCGTCCAGGCAAGCGCCGAATCGCCGAAGGCCAGCAGCGGCGCGCAATAGTGAATGATGCGCAGCGACTCCGCCTCATCGGCGAGTGCGACATAACCCCAATCCATCTGTTCCCAGTGAGCGTTCAACACCTGCTCGAGCTCGGCCGTCGATGAGCAGGCGGGCAGCGGATGCGCGAGCGCGAAACGATTGCCGACGCGATGCATCAGCTGACGCAATTCGTCGCGGCCGATTTGCGCTTCGAACTCGCTCGCCAGTGCGCTCAGCATGCCGCGCCACTGCGGTGAGATCTGGCGTTCGAGCAGATATTCGAGGATTGGGACCATGTTTTTCGGAAGTGGTCGCTGCCTGTTGCACATTCGCAAACGTTTGCCCAATTGAGCAGCGGAGTCGTTCGGCAATCGCACGCCGCGCCATTTACGTCATTTCTACCGGAATGTCTAGCGTGTCCGGCACACTCGTCAGAAGTCTACTTAAGACAGTGACTTTTAGCCAATTTCCATTGATGCGCATTCGAGACACATGAATTACGTAATTTTTGCTGATTCAAACTAAATTGAAACGTTTGCCTTCGCTTCATGCAAAAAGACTTGCGCAACATAGAAATCATGCATTCGGCGAGTGGTAATTCGCGCGAATCGAATTGCGGCATTGCCTGAAATCGTAATGAAAGTTATCGTCGCTTGCCGGCAGGGCCGAGAACGATCTCCGATTCAAAACAATTCGTAATGGGTACGCGGCGAACGTTAGCCATAAATGTTTATCGAACGTTTGCCGATAACCATTGGCGGAGTGACCGGAAACCCAGCCTGATCAGCCTCTATGTCTGCCATCCCAACGCAGCACCTGTCCCAGCCGAGTATGCGTGAGCGCTTTCACCGGCGCTCGCTCGAGCATCAGCGGCCGCTTGCCCTCGTGAAGCTGGGCTTCACGGTGCTTGCGTTCCTGTCGATGGTGGCGGCGCGCGAACTGGTCGGCGCGCCGGCCGCGCCGCTCGGATACCGGCTACTGTGCGCGTTCGTGCTTGCGCTGCTGGTACTGGCGATCCCATCCACGAAATCGACGGCGCTGTTCGGCGCAATCTGCGTCGCATACGAGCTGGTGCTGATCGGCGGGCTCGTGCTGAATGCGCAAGGCCTGGCACAGCCGTTGCCGTGGCTCTTGCCGGCGTTCGTCGTGATACCGATCTGCGCGGCGCCGATATGGCTCACGCCCGCGCATTTCGCCACCGGCAGCGCGCTGTTCTACGCGGTGGCGATCGCGTTGCTGCGCGGCAAATCTCAGGCGCCCGAGGTCGACGTGGCCGTGTGGACGTGGGTCATCGCAATCGGCGCGCCGACGACGGCGGTGTTCCATTTCGCCTTCTACCATTTCCGGCGCAATCACTTTCTGCTCGAAAGCCAGCTCGCGCAGCTCGCCGCGACCGATTCTCTGACGGGCCTGCAAAACCGCCGCTCGTTCGTCAAGCACGCGGAGGCACGACTTGAGACGCTGGCGCCGGGCGCGCAGATCAGCGCGATCTTCCTCGACATCGACAGCTTCAAGTCGCTCAACGACCGCTTCGGCCATGCGGTCGGCGACCATGCGCTGTTTCAGGTCGCGCAGGTGCTGAAGGACGCGGTCGCGCTTTACCACAGCGTGAGCCGCATCGGCGGCGAAGAGTTCGCGCTGCTGATCGACGACGACCTCACCGGCGCGCTGCAATTCGCCGAGCGGCTGCGCCTCGACATCTCCGCGATCGAACGGCCGGACGGCAATCTCACCGCGAGCTTCGGCGTGGCCGAGCACCGGCGCGGCGAAAGCTTCATGGTGCTGCTCGATCGCGCGGACGAAGCGTTGCTGCGGGCGAAGCAGACGGGCCGCAACCGTGTCTGCGCGGAGCGCGCGCTACCGTTCGACGCGCTGCAGCTGCCGTTCGACGACGTGCTTGCGCCGCGTTACCGCTGGGAAGACTTCTATCTGATCTCGCACTTCCAGCCGCTCTACAGCCTGTCGCATCAGAAGCAGGTCGGTTTCGAGGCGCTGCTGCGCGGTGAGCACGACGACGGCACGCTGGTGCCGCCGGTCGTGATGTTCGCGCCGAAGCCGTCGAGCGACGAAGGCGCGCTCGACCGCGCGAGCCACGCGGTGCATCTCGGCAACGCGCGCCGCGCGCTGCCCGGCGATGCGTGGCTGTTCCTGAACATCCTGCCGTCCACCTTCGTCGCCGACGGCTATGCCGACCAGTTGACGAAGATCGTGCGCGCCGCGGGGCTCGAACCCGAGCGCGTGATTCTGGAGATCCTCGAATCGCATGGCAGCAGCGTCGACGAGATGTCGCGCGCGGCGGCGCGCTATCGCCAGCACGGCTTCCTGATCGCCGTCGACGACTTCGGCGCGGGCCAGTCGAACCTCGACCGGCTGCTGCGGATTCGGCCGGACATCGTGAAGCTCGACGGCGAGCTGATTCGCGCGACCACGCACGGCACGCAGCAGCCGATCCTGCCGAAGCTGGTCTCGCTGCTGCATCAGGCGGGGATGCTGGTGGTCGTCGAAGGTGTCGAGACGACCGACGAGCTGATTCTCGCGGTCGAGTCGAATGTCGATTTCGCGCAGGGCTATCTGCTCGGGCGGCCCGCTGTCGAGATCGCGCCGCCCGAGTCGGTGCATCGCCAGATCGACGATGCATTCGACGTCATCGCGCAGGGCCGCGCGCATCAGTATGCGTTGTTCGAATCCGAGCTGGAGCCGTACCGGGTCGAACTGCGGCGCGCGGCCGACGGCTTGCGCGCCGGCGTCACGATGGACGACGCGTTCGCGCTGCTCGCGACCTTCAAGCGCTGCATCAGCTGCTTCCTTCTCGACGATACCGGCCGCCAGATCGGTCATGAGGTGCGCGGGCCGGCATGGTGCAAGGACGCCGCGTCGCTGCAGCCGGTCGCGAATCCGCGCGATGCGCGCTGGGATCATCGGCCGTACTTCCGCAATGCGGTGCTGCTGCCCGGCGAGGCGATCACCAGTAATCCGTATCTGTCGCTCGCGAGCGGGCGGCCGTGCATCGCGGTGACACTGGCCGTGCAATTGGCGAACGGGCGCTGTGTGATGGGGGTCGAGCTGGATTGGTCGGCGCGAGGCTTGCCCTGGCCGGCGGGGGAGTAGGGGAAGGCCGCGAGCGCGGATGGGGGGCGGCCCGCGGCTTTTGCGTCCGCTTTTGCGCTAATACCCGCCTTTGACCTGCGGTGCCATCGCCGCCGTGTTTTTGTACGACGCGGCGAGGTCCGCGGCTGCGCGACTCAGCAAGCCGGTGTCCGTGCCGACCGCGACGAAGCTCGCGCCCGCTGCCAGATATTCAGCCGCCAGCGCGGGATCGGGTGCGAGCACGCCCGCGGCCTTGCCAGCGCCGCGCACGGTATCGATGCCGCGGCGAATCGCGTCGCGCACGCGTGCGTCGCCCGGTTTGCCCAGCAATCCCATCGACGCGCTCAGGTCCGACGGCCCGAAAAACACGCCATCGACGCCATCCACGCGCGCGATCTCCGCGAGACTGTCGAGGCTCTGCACGGTTTCCGCCTGCACGATCACGCACAGTTCGTCGGCGGCGGTGTTCAGATAGTCGGGCACACGATTCCAGCGCGACGCGCGCGCGAGTGCGCTGCCGACGCCGCGAATGCCCAGCGGCGGATAGCGCGTGGCCGCGACCGCATCGAGCGCCTGCGCGGCCGTGTCGATCATCGGCAGCAGCAGCGTTTGCGCGCCGATGTCGAGCAACTGCTTGATCAGCGCGGCGTCGCTCTTCACCGGCCGCACGACCGGATGCGACGGATACGCGGCGACCGCCTGCAACTGCGACAGCGTGCTGCGTACGTCGTTCGGCGCGTGCTCGTTGTCGATCAGCAGCCAGTCGAAACCGGCGGTGGCGAGCAGTTCGGTCACATAGGCGTCGGCGAGCGCGGCCCACAAGCCGAACTGCGGCCTGCCGTCAGCGAGTGCGCGTTTGAAGGGGTTGGTCGGCAAGGACATGTCGTTGCTCTCAGATGAAATTCAAACCGATGCCGCCCAGCGGGCCATAGTCGACGTGGAACGTGTCGCCCGCGCGGGCCGGAATCGGGCTCGTGAATGAGCCGCTCAGGATGACGTCGCCCGCGTTCAATGATTCGTCGTACGGAGCAATCTTGTTGGCGAGCCACGCGACGCCGGTGGCCGGATGGTTGAGCACCGCCGCCGCGAGCCCGCTTTCCTCGACCGCGCCGTTCTTGTACAGCAGCGCGCCGACCCAGCGCAGGTCGACGTCGAGCGGACGCACGGGCCTGCCGCCGAGCACGACGCCCGCGTTGGCGGCGAAGTCGGAGATCGTGTCGTACACCTTGCGCGGCGCGCGCGTTTCGCGATCGAACTGCTCGATGCGGGCGTCGATGATTTCGATGGCCGGCGTTACATAGGCGGTCGCGTCGAGCACATCGAACAGCGTGACGCCTGGCCCCTTCAACGGTTTGTTCAGCACGAACGCGAGTTCCACTTCGACGCGCGGCGCGATGAAACGATCCGCGCGAATGTCCTGGCCGCTGTCGATGAACATGCTGTCGAGCAGCGGCGCGTAGTCGGGTTCGTCGATCTGCGACGAGCGCTGCATCGCGCGCGACGTCAGGCCGATCTTCCTGCCCTTGATGACATGGCCTTCGGCGAGTTTCAGCTTGACCCACTCGCGTTGAATCGCGTAGCCGTCCTGTACGGTCATCTGCGGATACTGCGCGGAAAAATGGCGCAGCTGCGTGCGGGTCTTTTCCGCGTGATCGAGTTGCGCGGCGAGGTCGCGGATGGTTTGTTCGTCTAGCATGATGTGTCAGCCCTTGAGCCGCGCATGCAGATTGTTGTGCTTCCAGGTGCCAGCTTCGCTGAACTCGTTGATTTCGAGCGACAACGCGAGCCCCTGCCTTTCGAACTCAGCGGCGAAGCACTGCTTGATCAGCGCGAACAGCGCGTCGCCGGTCACCTTCTTGACGGCCTCCGAGCGACCCGCGCCGATCTTCAGGTTTGCGTGCAGGAACGCGGCGTCGGGACGCCCATCGGCGATGCAGTACTGTTCGCAGCGCAGCGCGCGCACGCGAATGCCGCCGAGCGGATAGACGCGCTCGCCGTTGTCGCGCTGCGCGTCGAGGCACTGCGCGAGGTCTTTGCAGAGTTCGCTGAGCCGTTGAGCATCCGCGAGGTTGGCGCTGTATTCGAGTGTCAAGTGAGGCATGGCGATTTCCTCGCGAGTGTCAGACGGGTAGCGGCGTGACCGGGAAGATCGCGTTGATCTGACCGGTGCCCGAACTGCCGAAATAAGGCGTGATGACTTCGACCTTGCCGTCGTAACGATCCCAGCCGAGCGCACCGAGCAGCATCGCGGTATCGTGCATGCCGCCTTCGCCCCAGCATTTCTCGTTGTAGAGCGGCAGCATGTCGCAGAAGGTCTTCCAGTCGCCGGCTTCCCATATGCGCACCACGCTGCGATCCATCTGTTCGAGGAACGGGCTCCAGACTTTGTGCAAGAACTGATCGGCGGTGCCGTTGTTCGCGAAGTGATGCGACAGCGAGCCGCTCGCGAGAATGGCCACGGTACCGTCGTAGCGTTCTTCGATGGCCTTGCGCACCGCGAGGCCGAAGCGCGCGCTGGTTGCGAGGTCGTGCCACATGCACCAGCCCGCAACCGACACCGTCTTGAAGTGCTGATCGCCGTTCATATAGCGCATCGGCACCAGCGTACCGTATTCGAGTTCGAGCGTGGTCTCGCTGTGCGCGCGGCTTTTCACGCCCATTTCGTTGGCGACTTCCGCGATCAGCTCACCGAGCCCGACATTGCCCGGGTACGCGTACGGCATGTTCCTGATGAAGTGCGGCAGCTCGTTGCTCGTGTACACGCCTTCGAATTTCGGCGCGCAATTGATGTGGTATTCGCTATTCACGAGCCAGTGCACGTCGAACACGACGATCGTATCGACGCCGAGTTCGCGACAGCGTCGGCCGATTTCGTGGTGTCCGTCGATCGCGGCCTGACGGCAACCCTTGTGCGGACCGTCCAGCTCGGATAAATACAACGACGGCACGTGTGTGACTTTTGCTGCCAGCGCGAGCTTGCCCATCGCGGTCTCCCAGTCTTTTCGATGTCGCGGTTAGACGCCCCAGCGCGGAATATGATGCGAGCCGAGCGACACGCAGACGTTCTTCGGTTCGAGGAACACTTCATAGCTCCATGTGCCGCCTTCGCGGCCCACGCCCGACGCTTTCGTGCCGCCGAACGGCTGACGCAGATCGCGCACGTTCTGGCTGTTCACGAAGCACATGCCGGCTTCGACGGCGGCCGCCACGCGCAACGCGCGGCCCGTGTTCTCGGTCCAGATATAGCTCGACAGACCATACGAAATATCGTTGGCGAGACGGATCGCCTCGGCTTCATCGTCGAACGGAATCAGGCATGCGACCGGTCCGAAGATCTCTTCCTGCGCGATGCGCATGCGGTTGTCGACGTCGACGAACACGGTCGGCGTGACGAAGTTGCCGTGACGCAAGGCGTCGGGCAACTCGGGCGTATCGAGGCCGCCGCACGCGAGCGTCGCGCCTTCCTTCGGGCCGAGTTCGATATAGCTGCGTACCTTCGCGAGATGCCCCTGGCTGATCATCGGGCCGACGATCGTGCTGTCTGCGAGCGGATCGCCGACCGTCAGACGCTTCGCGCGCTCGATAAAGCGCTCCGCGAAGTGCGCGTAGATGGAGCGCTGCACGAGAATGCGCGAGCCCGCGGTGCAGCGCTCGCCATTGTTCGAGAAGATCATGAACACCGCGGCATCGAGCGCGCGTTCGAAGTCGGCATCGTCGAAGATCACGAACGGCGACTTGCCGCCAAGCTCCATCGAGAACTTCTTCAGGCCCGCGGCTTGCACGATGCGATTGCCGGTCGCGGTCGACCCGGTGAACGACACCGCGTGCACGTCGCGATGCGCGACGAGCGGTTCGCCCGCTTCCTTGCCGTAGCCGTGCACGACGTTCAGCACGCCCGCCGGAATGCCCGCTTCGAGCGCGAGCTTGCCGAGCATCGACGCGGTCAGCGGCGACAGCTCGCTCATCTTCAGCACGGCGGTGTTGCCGAACGCGAGGCAGGGCGCGACCTTCCAGGTTGCCGTCATGAACGGCACGTTCCACGGCGAGATCAGCGCGCACACCCCGACCGGATGAAACAGCGTGTAGTTCAGATGCGAGTCGGTCGGGTACGTGTGGCCGTCGACGCGCGTGCACATCTCGGCGAAATAGCTGAAGTTGTCGGCCGCGCGCGGCACCAGTTGCTTGCGCGTCTGCGAGATCGTCTGACCGGTGTCCTTCGTTTCGGTCTCCGAGATTTCCGGTACGTGCTTCGTGATCAGCTCGCCGAGTCTGCGGATCAGCTTCGCGCGTTCCGCAGCGGGTTTCGCGGCCCAGGCGGGGAACGCGCCTTTGGCCGCTTGCACGGCCGCATCGACTTCTTTCGCACCGCCGCGCGCGACTTCGGCGAGCACTTCCTGCGTGGCTGGATTGACGGTTTCGAAGTAGTCACTCGAGGTGCACATCTCGCCGTTGATCAGATGGTCGATCGGCATTGCCTTGTCCTTTTGCTGTTCGCTGGGTTTTTGCTGTCCATCAGGCGCGGCCGAAGTCCGCGTCCGATGCGATCGTGTTGACCAGGCGGCCGAGGCCGTCGATCTCGCAGACGACTTCATCGCCCGCGTTGACGTTGACGATGCCTTCGGGCGTGCCGGTGAGGATCACGTCGCCTGGAGCAAGCGTCATGAAACCGCTCAGATATTCGATTAGCGCGGGAATGTCGGTGACCAGATCGCGCGTATTGCCGCACTGCTGACGCGTGCCGTTGACGAACGTGCGCAGCTCGAGCTGCGTGACGTCGGCGATGTCGGCGGCGTCGACGAACCAGGGGCCGAGCACCGTGCCGCCGTCGCGATTCTTCACGCGCAGATTCGGGCGATAGTAGTTTTCGAGGTAGTCGCGAATCGCGTAGTCGTTCGCGATCATGTAGCCGGCCACGTGCTGCATCGCGTCTTCACGCGCGACGTTTTGCGCGGTTCGCCCGATCACGACCGCGAGCTCGCACTCGTAGTGCATGAACGTGACGTCGGCGGGGCGGCGCGTAACGCCGCGATGGCCGAGTACCGTGCCCGGTCCCTTCAGAAATACCAGCGGCTCTTCCTGCTTGCTGAACTGCAGTTCCTTCGCGTGCTCCGCGTAGTTCAGGCCGAGCGCGAAGATGGTGCCGACTTCGATCGGGGCGAGCCAGACCACTTCGTCCTCGCGACACACGCGGCCGTCGGCGAGACGGACACCCTGCGCGTGCAGATACGCTTCGTGAATCGCTCCCGCATAGGCAACGCGGCCGCGCATCATGATTGTTCTCCGTGGTGTTGAGCGACGCTCACGAACGAGACGGTCAAGGGCGGCAGCGTACCGATCGACAGCGTGGCGGTATCGCCGACATGCGCGACCGGCGAGCCGTGCCGCACGCCGAGCGTGAGCACGTCGCCCGCGTTCAGCGTCATGAAGTCGGTGACGTCGGCGAGTAATTGCGCGACGTTGCGCACCGACGATGCGGTGCTCGCCATAAACGGTTCGCCACCGTTCAGCGAGACGGCGATGCCGAGCCGATCCGGCGCGGCGACATGGCGCGCGGCGACGAGCGCGGGTCCGATCACGCAGAAGCCGTCGCGTGCGCGCAGCCGTACGTTCGGGCGATACACGTTGGTATGCGGCACGCTCAGATCTCCGACCAGCGTATAGCCAGCGATATAGTCCGCCGCGCACTCGACGCCGACACGCGTCGCGGTGCGACCGATCACGATGCCGAGCGACGCGCCGACCTCGACGCCGAGCGCGTCATCCGGCACGACCACGCGCGCCCGATGCCCGGCGAGCGTATTGCGCGGCTTCAGATACAGAATCGGCGCTTTCGGCGGCGCCTTGTACGGTGCCGCATGCATTGCGTCGCCCAGCGCGTTCAAGGCGGCGCGATCGTTAAGCAGGACTCCATACACCGCGCCGCTAACCGGCGCGCGACACGCGACGCCGCGCGCGAGCAACGCGGCCGCGGTGTGCGCGTCCACGTCGCGAGGCAGCGCGTCGCCTTCGGGATGCAATAGATGATCGGCAAGGGCAAACATAGGTGCGCAGCCTCGTGACGAGATTTCAGCGAAAGTTCGGCGAAAACACTAAGATGTTAGTAGTATCCGGCTTGATATGATTGACGGTCAATAGGCTGTCGGTTGATCGCGGGTTTTCCCGTAAGCTTCGACAGCTTTTCTTACCGATTCCTTGCCAACATGTCCGCTGCGTCCACCCGAGTTTTGCACCGCAATCTGCCGATGCTGTTGTTACGCGCTCGCGAAAAAATGATGGAGCGTTTTCGTCCGTTGATCACCGCGCACGGACTCACCGAGCAGCAATGGCGAGTGATTCGTGCGCTCAACGAGCACGGCCCGATGGAGCCGCGCCAGATCTCCGACATCTGCACGATTTCGAGCCCGAGCATGGCCGGCGTGCTCGCGCGCATGGAGAGCATGGAGCTCGTGACGAAGGAACGTTTCGCGGAGGATCAGCGACGCGTACTCGTGTCGCTGACCGATACGAGCGTCAAACTGGTGCGGGTGATTTCGAAGGATCTCGAGGCGCACTATCGCGAACTCGAGCGCAAGGTGGGACCGGAGATCGTCGAGCGCGTGTATCGCGCGGTCGACGATTTGCTGGCGGGGTTGTCGGAAGAGGATGAGTGACGCGGCGGCTTACCAGCCGTAAAACCTCTGCCACGCGACGCTGCTGCCGTCCGGTGCGACCGCGTGATATTCGGGAAACTGTGCGCCGGTCGCGCACGCGTGGTTTGGCATGATGCGCAGTTTCATACCGATCGGAAAGCGCTGCGCGATGTCGTCGCTCTGTGCATCGGCGTGCGGATCGGCCTGAGCCGCCGCAAGAATCCCGTGCTCCTGGTTGGCGCCGCTCACGACATAGCCCGGCAGCAACGTGCCATTGAGCAAACACGGCTGCCCATAGCCGAAATCGTGCGACTGCCGCGAGGTGCCGCGATCGCGGCTTAGCGCCATCCAGCCCGCGTCGAGAATCGCCCAGCCTTTGTCTTCCTGATGACCGATCACGGTCGTGAGTACGCTGAGCGCGATGTCATCGAGCGTGCAAACGCCCACGTTGTGCATGACCAGATCGAACAGCACGTAGACGCCGGCCCGCACCTCGGTGACGCCTTCGAGATTGCGTGCGGCGAGCGCGGTCGGCGTCGAACCGACGCTGACCGCCGGACACGCGATGCCCGCTTCGCGCAGCCGCTCGGCGGCGCGCACGCAGCCGGCGCGTTCCTGCTCCGCGAGCGCGGCGAGCGCTTCACGCGTATTCAACTCATAGCTCGAACCCGCATGGGTCATCACTCCGCCGACTTTCACACCGTTCTCGTGCAGAATCCGCCCGACGTCGAGCAGCGTCTGCTGTTCAGGCTGGATTCCGGAGCGATGGCCGTCCGTATCGACCTCGATCCAGACCTCGAATGTTTCGCCGTGCTGGTCGCCGAACCCGGCAATCGCCGCGGCGGCGGTCGGGTTGTCGACCACCAGCTTCAGATCGCAGCCCTGACGACGCAGCGCGAGCGCGCGCGGCAACTTCGACGGAACCATGCTGACGCCGTACAGGATGTCGTCGACGCCGGCCGCGAAGAACGCTTCCGCTTCCTTCAGCGTCGATACTGTGATGCCGCGCGCGCCGGCGGCGATCTGCGCGCGCACGACGTCGATGCACTTGGTGGTCTTCACATGCGGCCGGAACGCGACGCCGAGCGCATTCATCCGCCCTTGCATCCGAGCGATGTTCTTCTGCATCCGCGCGACGTCGATCAACGCGGCCGGGGTTTCGATCTGTTCGAGTTTCATGTTTGCACCTGAGGAACGAGGTGAGGTTCCAGGGTCAATGACGACGATCGCGGCCAAAGCTTGCGAGCCACGGCACGAGCCCGTCGAGCGATGCCGCTTCGACCTCGGGCGCTTGCGCACCCGCAACGAGCGGGAGGCCGACGTGGTTGTGCCAGTAGGTCCGCAGACCCACGGCCGCGGTGCCGAACATGTCGTAGCTCGACCCGGCGACGAAGGCGGCGCGCCGCGGTTCGACGCCGAGCTCGTCGAGCGCGAGGCGGTACGGGAGCGGGTCCGGCTTGTAGACGCCGGCTTCCTCGGCGGTCACGATCGCGTCCCACCGCACAGGCAACAGCGCGGCCGCCTGCAAGCCGAGCCGCGTCGAGCAGTTGGTGACGACCGCGAGCTTGCAGTGCGGCGCGAGCGCGCGCAATGCATCGAGCGCGCCAGGCCACGGCTTCAGGTTCAGCCAGTCCGTTTCGAGCGCGTTCGCGGCCGCCTCGGACAAACCGACTTGCGAGGCGGCCTCCCGCACCAGTTGTTCGTAGGGAACGTACCGGCCGCAGCCGTACGTCAGCCGCAGATAGGCGGCACGCCATGCGCGGCCCGCTTCGTCGGAGCCTGCCGCGCGGTTCCACGAGGTCCACGAGTCGAGCAGGGCGGTGAGCAGGTCGAACAGCACCGCGTCGGGGTAGGCGGGGGTGTCGGTGGCGTGGGCGGCAGCAGTCATGATTGCATGTGGGCCGGCTGTTGAGGATGAGTCGATTATAGGTTTTCGACAGGTCGTCAGCGTTCAGATGGGATGACTCTTAGATTCAGACGAACTGAATCATCGTCGCCACGGTGGCAGCGGCCTGAAGCGGCTTTGCAGATACTGCATGAAATGGCGCGTGCGCGCCGGCAGCCCCGTGCGCTGATGCGTGAGCGCGATCACGTTCGCATCCGGCGCTTTCCAGCCCGGCAGCAGACGCACGAGTTTGCCCTTCGCAAGGTCGTCTGCGACGTCCCATTCGGAGCGCAGAATCACGCCGCGTCCCTCGCAGGCCCATTGGCGGATCACGTCACCGTCGTTGCAGCTCAGATGCGCGGACACGCGCACGCTGCGGCGCGTGCGGCCCTTGCTGAACTGCCACAGCGACACGTCCTCGTTGTTTTCGCGCAGCACGATGCAGGGCAGCCGGCTCAACGCTTCCGGCGATTCGGCTTGGCCGATTCGCTTGACGAGCGCGGGCGCCGCGCAGACGAAACGCGCGTTCGGCGCGATCGTATAGCCGATCAGGTTCGACAGCGGCAGTTCGCCGATATGCACGACGATATCGAAGCGATCGAGCGTTTCGGTCAACGGCCGGTCGGACAGCGTCAGCGCGACGTCGATATCGGGGTTCTGGTGCTGGAACTCGCCGATCAGCGGCGCCAGATGGCGTCGTCCGAAACCGAGCGGCGCATTGATCTTCAGCGTGCCGACGAGGCCGCCGCGGCGAGTTTGCAGATCGTCGAACAACGCGTCGAACTGCGCGATCAGCTCGGCGCCGCGCTCGCACAGCAGCAGGCCTTCGTCGGTGAATTGCAGGCGGCGCGCGCTGCGGTTCACGAGCTGCGCGCCGAGCTTCTTTTCGAGTTGCTGCAGACGCTGCGTGACCGCCGACGGCGACAGCGCGAGCCGCCGCGCGGCGGCGATCAGGCTGCCGCTCGCGCGCAGTGTGAGCAGGAAGCGGATATCGGCCGAATCGTTCATGAGGGGAGGTGGGTGCAATGGCGGAGCGTGGAATCCAGCAGCATAATGCGTCCCGATCGATCACAGGGTAAAGTGGCGCTTCCGGTCTATCGATTCAATCATTGGAAGAGAAGTCCCATGTCGTTGCCTCATGAGTCGTCCGCGAACGACGCAGCGCCCAATACTCCGCTGAAACAGGCGGTTTTTCTGCATACGGGCTGGCGCAGCGCGGGCACGTGGGTGTGGTCGCGGCTGCGCGAGCTCCAAGGCGCGGCCGGTTTCTACGAGCCGCTCAGCAACGTGCTCGCCGATCTCAAGCTCGCCGACGTGCCCGCCTCGCGGCCGACCTTGACCTCGGGGCACCCGCCGCTCGCCGCGCCATACTTCGACGAATACCGGCCGTTTTTGCGCGAAGACGCGCGCGGCGTCGCGGGTTACGACCGGCGCTTCAGCATCGATCGCTTTACGCGCGAGCCCGATGCGACATTCCCGTCACTGCAGGCCTATTTGCGCGCGCTGAGCGCACACACGATCGAGCAGGGCCGCGTGCCCGTGTTCAAGTTTTGCCGCACGGGCGGTCGTCTGCCGTGGCTGAAGCGCGCGTTTGCCGAGGCGCTGCACGTGGGCGTGCTGCGCAATCCCGCGTCTCAGTTCGCGTCGGGTTGGCTCCTGCGGCAGCAATGGAGCAATGCGTTTTTTGTCGCCGCGCCGTTTCGCGTGCTCGGTCTGAATCAGATCGATCCGCTGGTGAGCGAGGCGATCGGCGTGTGCGGCGTGCGCCTGCCGCCGCTGCCGCCGATGCCTGATGACGCCTATGCGGTCGCGTGCGAGCAGTTCGCGCGCACGGTGGACAGCGACAACGCGTATCGCGCGTTCATCGCGTTGTGGATTCTCTGCGCGCTGCGCATGGGTGAGGGCGTCGATCTGCTGATCGATATGGAGCGGCTCGGCGAGTCGCGCGGCTACGCGACCAGTCTGAGCGCCGCGTTCGACGCGCAATGCGGCTTGGCACCCGACTTCACGAGCGCGCGCGATCTGGTCGTTGAAACGCGGCGCAGCGCGGCGCGCATGACGGGCATCGACGGCGGCGCGTTGCGCGCCGTGCACTCCGCCGCGCTGAAATTTCTGAAGGCGCAGCCGGGTATCGACCCGGCCTTCGTCGAGGTGGTCCGCCACAAAATGGTGCTGGCCAACGAGCTGACCGAAACGTGGCGCTAGCCCGCCGCCGACACCGCCGCGCGCAGCCCGAGCAGATAGCTGTCCACGCCGAAGCCGCAAATCTGCCCTTTGACGATCTCCGCGAACACCGACTGATGCCGGAACGCTTCGCGCGCGTGAATGTTCGACATGTGGATCTCGACCACCGGGACGGTCAGGATCGCGAGTGCATCGCGAATGCCATAGCTGTAGTGCGTCCATGCGCCGGCATTGATCAGCACGCCGTCGGCGTTGTCGGTGAACGCCTGGTGAATGCGCTCGCACATCGCCGCTTCGCTATTGGTCTGAAAGCTGTCGACCCGCACGCCGAGCTCGTCGCCGAGCGCGCGCAGCCGTGCGTCGATTTCTTCGAGCGTGATGGTGCCGTATTGCGCGGGATCGCGCTTGCCGAACATGTTGTGGTTGATGCCGTGCAGCATCACGAATGTTTTCATATAGCCATCCTGAGTGATCAACTGAGTAGTATCGACGCGACTTCAGCTTGTTTTAGTGGACCGCCGCCGCGACAGCGCGGGTCGTATCGACGACCGCGCCGGTCCTCGCCGCTTCGACGATCGCCTCGGTGATACGCAGATTCTGCAAACCGTCCTGCGCGCTGACGAGCGGCGGCTCCTTGCCGTGAATCACGCGCACGAAATGCTCGAGCTGCAGCTTTAGCGGATCGTCGCGCGTCATGTCGGCGACGCTGACGTCGAACGGCTTCCACCACGAGCGGTCCGCGGCCTTGGCGTAGGTCTTTAGGCGCATCGTCGGTACCGCGAGCGAGCCGAAGGTGCCCGCGATCGCGTAGCAGTCTTCGTCCGGATACGACGGATAGGCCTTGTTCTCTTGCGACGTCTGCTCCCAGCTGCGCGCGCTCGCGGCGGTATCGGACAGCATGAAGCTGCCGAGCGCGCCGTTCGCGAAGCGCAGGTTGATCGCGACCGTATCCTCGACCGGAAAGCCGCGCGTGGCATGCGACGAGAAGGCCTGCACGGCGACGATGTCGCCGCACAGCATGCGCAGGTTGTGCACCTCGTGAATCATGTTCAGCAGGATCGGACCGCCGCCGGGCTGGCGCCGCCACTCGGCGTCGGCGAAGTACTCGTCGGGTTTGAAGAACACCGCGCTGCCCATCACCGCGACGAGCTTGCCGAGCCGTCCCTCGTCGATCAGCTGCCGCGCGCGCGCCATGATCGGACTGTGCGCGCGATGATGGCCGATCAGCAGCGGCACGCCGCTGCGCTCGGCGTCGGCGGCGAGCGTTTCCGCTTCGTCGACGCTCGGCGCGATCGGCTTTTCGAGCAGCGTCGGCACGCGCGCCGCGAGGCAACGCGACGCGTGTTCGACGTGCAGCTGGTTCGGCGTTGCGAGAATCACGCCGTCGGGGCGATCGCGTTCGAGCAGCTCGTCGAGCGTGCGGAACAGCGGCACGCCCGCCTCGGCCGCGAGCGCGGCGGCCGCGGGCGACGGATCGACGATCGCCGACAGCGTGCACGCGTCGCTTTGCTGCGCGACCGCCATATGAGCGCGGCCGATGTAGCCCGCGCCGGCGACGGCGATCCGGGTGCTGGTCATGAGCGGGTTCCCTGAAAGTACTGATTAGACGCGCTAACCGGCAAGCGGGCTCAAGCAACGGCCTTTTTTCCCGCGGCCATGCTTTGCGCGCGCATCGTTTCGTAGCTGAGCTTGTCCATCGGCACGACGTTCTTTTCGCCGAGGTCGCTGAGCCGCACACGGAAGTTCTCGCGCGCGCTCCATGCGGCGATCGCGCAGACGATCGTAATGCCGAACGTGATCGCGCCGATCGTCAGCGGCACGTTGTGCGATCCCGGCGGCGCGACGTACGCGAACAGAGCCGGCAGCAGCGCGGTGATCGTCGTGCCGATGTTCTGGCCGATCGCCATCGCGGAGACGCGCGAACGCGTCGGGAACAGTTCCGGGTAGAAGCTCGGGAAGATCGCGTTGTAGCCTTGATAGATGACGCCCCACATCAGGATCGACATCACCATCGCGAGCGGCACGTTGTGAATGCTGATCGCGTACAGATACGCGAAGGAAAGCAGCCCGGCGCCGAGCGAGCCGACGATGATCGGCAGACGCCGCCCGATCCGGTCGGACAGATTGCCCACGTACGGAATCACCAGCACCGCGACGATGTTGCCGATCACCGGAATCCACAGATACAGGCTCTTCGAAAAGCCGATCCCGTACGATGGCTGCACCGCGTAGGCCGCGCCGAAAATCGTCGCGACGACCGGGATCACGTTCATCAGCGAGCACAGCACGACGCGCAGCATGTCGCGCCAGTTGTACTTGAACGCTTCGACGATCGGCGAGCGCGGCACACCGCCGCTCGCGCCTTCCTTCTCGAACGCCGGCGTTTCGTGGACTTCGCGGCGGATGATGTAGCCGGCGATCAGCACGATCGCGCTGAGCAGGAACGGAATGCGCCAGCCCCACGAGTTGAACGAGGCGTCGTCCATGTAATACGCGAGCGGCAGGAATACCGCGGCGGCGAGAATCTGGCCTGCCTGCACGCCTTGCAGCGTGAAGCTCGCGTAATAGCCGCGTCGTCCGAATGGCGCGTGCTCGAGGATCATCGAGCTGGCGCCCGAGATTTCACCAGCGACCGCGAAGCCCTGGATCAGCCGGAGCACGACGAGCAGCACCGGCGCAAGAAAGCCGATCTGGTGATAAGTCGGCAGCAAACCGACCGCCATCGTCGATAGGCCCATCAGGAACATGCAGAGCAGCAGTACATTCTTGCGGCCGTGTGTATCGCCCCAGTGCCCGAGCACGATTGCGCCGATCGGCCGCGCGACGTAGCCGACGCCGTAGGTTGCGAGCGATGCGACGATCGCGATCTTGGGGTTGCCGGAAGGGAAGAACAGTTGAGGAAAGATGAGCGCGGCGGCCTGCGCATAGATGAAGAAGTCGTAGTACTCGAGTGCCGAGCCGATCCAGCCGCTGGCGGTTGCCTTGCGCGCCTGCGAGCTATGCCCGCTACTTGCCGATGCGTTCGTTTGCATGTCGTCTCCTGAATGGGAAATGTTTTTTGTCAGCTTCTACGGCTGAATCATTGGCGCTTTTAAACGGGCACCGCGCAAGCCAGGATTTTCCTGATCTCCTTGCCGCGGTGCAGCACAACGGCATGGTCGACGCATGTCATGCGCCGCCGCGGCGCACTGCGGGTTAACCATGTCTCATCGCGCGGGGCATTGCATTCAGACCGGCATTCAAACGACCGGCCCTTGCCCAACCAATCCGTTGGAGCTAGGGTAATAGCGTTATGCGCCGACACAATGCGTCCAGATGCAAAATCAGAATGCGCTCACAGCCACGAATGAATCCTTCCTGCGCGATCTGCAACTGTTCTGTCATATCGCGCGGCGCGGCAGTTTTGTCGCGGCCTCGACGGAGATGGGGCTGTCGCCGTCGCATGTGAGCAAGCGCATCGCAATGCTCGAAGCCGGTCTGGGCGTGAAGCTCTTTCAGCGCACCACGCGCCGCGTCAGCGTAACGAGCGACGGCGAAGCCGCGCTGCAATGGGCGCAAAAAATCCTCGATGACGTGCAGGGCATGGCCGACGCGTTCGCCGATCGCCGCACCGAGCTGAGCGGCCTATTGCGCATCAGCACGAGTTTGCGGCTCGGCCGCAAGCACGTGTCGCCGATTCTCGCGATGCTGCGCGAGCGTCACCCGAACCTCGAAATCTGGCTCGAACTGCTGGATCGGCGCGCGGATGTGGTCGGCGAGAACTTCGATATCGACGTGCGCGTGGGCGAAGTGCAGGAGCCGCATCTGATCGCGCACAAGATGGTGGAGAGCGCGCGCATTCTGTGCGCGTCACCGGCTTATCTCGAGCAGCACGGCGCGCCGGTCGAACTCAACGATCTGACCGGCCACGATTGCCTGCTGTTTCGCGGCCGCGACGACCGCTTCGGGGTCTGGCGTCTCAGTGGGCCGCACGGCGAAAAGAGCGTGAAGGTGACGGGCACGGTCGCGTCGAATCTGAGCGACATCGTCGTGCAGTGGGCGAAGCAGGGCTACGGGATCGTGATGGTGTCGGTCTGGGACGTGGCCGAGAGCCTGCGCGCGGGCGAACTGGTGCGCGTGCTGCCCGACTATCAGCAATCCGCCGATGTGTGGGCGGTGACGGCCGAGCGCTTGTCGTCGTCGGCGCGGATTCAGGTGTGCATCGAGTTTCTCAGGGAGCAGCTGACACACGGACCGTATGCACTGGTGACGCGCGGCGTGGGCGGACTCTGAACTGCGCCTGCCTGGGTCCGGCGCTCACCGCTTGCGTGCTTACACGCTCGATGCCGTATCCTCTTCCGCCGCGTCGAGCTCGCTGCGCTGAAGCGTCGTGACGGAGTCGGGAAACACCGTGGCGGCCGTGACGGGCCGCGGGTCTTCGATGCTGTAACGCAGGCGCCAGCCTTCACGATAGAAGCGCAACTGCCGGTATCGCATCAGATAGACAAGACCGACGAGCGCCGCGCCGAAGCCCGATGCCGCGCCGACGCCGAGCGCCCAGCGCGGGCCGAAACGGTCGGCGACCCAGCCGACCACCGGCGCGCCGAGCGGTGTGGTGCCGAGCGCGATTGCGAGCAGGATCGCGATGACGCGGCCGCGCATCGCGGGCTCGGTGGTCAGTTGCACGAGGCTATTGGTCGAGGTGGTGAAGGTCTGCGTCGACACGCCGATCACGACCAGCACGATGCCGAACAGCACGTAGTTCGGCATCAGCGCGGCTGTCGTGCAGCCGATGCCGAATATCGCGCCCGCGCCGAGCAGCAGCCCGATGGTGGGCCGCGCGCGGCGCGCGGCGAGCAGTGCGCCGGTGACCGAGCCGATCGCCATCGTCGAACTGAGCAGGCCGTACTCGCTGGCGCCGGCACGGAACGCGGTGACGGACATCGTCGAGATGAAAATCGGGAAGTTCAGGCCGAAGGTGCCGATCAGGAACAGCATCAGGAGCGCCGCCTTCAGATCGGGACGCGTCCACACATATTTGAAGCCTTCGACGAAGCTGCCGCGCGAGCGCACATTGCGCGGCTTGATATGCAACTGGTCGAGCCGCAGCATGCGCAGCGCGCCGAGCACCGCGACGAACGACAGCGCATTGATGAGAAACACCCAGCCGCTGCCCACCGACGCGATCAGCAGACCCGCGACCGCCGGGCCGAGCATACGCGCGGCGTTGAACGACGTGGAGTTCAGCCCGACCGCGTTGGCGAGATCGCGTTCGCCGACGAGGTCGGATACGAAGGTCTGACGCGCGGGGGAATCGAACGCGGTCACGCAGCCGAGCAGCCCCGCGAACACGTAGACCTGCCATAGCTGCACGAGCCCCGTGACCGTGAGCAGACCGAGCGCCAGTGCCAGCGTGCCCATCGCCGTCTGCGTCGCGAACAGCAGTTTGCGGCGATCGAAGTGATCGGCCGCGTAGCCGGTGAGCGGCAGCAACAGCATCTGCGGGCCGAATTGCAGCGACATCACGATGCCCACCGCCGTCGCGTTGTGATGCGTAAGCTCGGTGAGCACGAGCCAGTCCTGTGCCGTGCGCTGCATCCACGTGCCGATGTTCGAGACGAGCGCGCCGCTCGCCCAGACACGATAGTTGAATATGCGCAGCGAACGGAACGTGGTGCTCACGGCAGGGGTGTCCTCAACGCGGGGTGGACGGCATGCGGGTAGTGACTCGCTTCAATTCGGGCTTTAAGCACGCGAGCGTTCGAGCAGATCGAGCACTTCCTGCGTCGTGCCGGTTTCGCCGAGGCGCGGGAAGATGCGCGTGATGCTGTTGGTGTGCGCGTCGGCGTTCAGATCGGTCATCGCGTCGACGACGAGCGTGACGTTCAGGCCGGCCTCGCTCGCGAAACGCGCGGTCGATTCGACGCCGATGCTGGTCGCGATACCGACGAGCACCACTTGCGTGACGCCTTGTTGTTGCAGATACGAGGCCAGATCGGTGTTGGTGAAGGCGCCCCACGTGCGCTTCGTGACCAGATGGTCCGACGGCTGCTGTTTCAGTTCGGGCAGCAGATCGGCGAAACCGGCCGGGAAGTCGGCGGAGTGGCGACCTTGGTCGGTGCGGCCCGGTGCGCCGGCGGTGACGTTCACGAGCACGACCGGCAGGCCGTGGCGGCGGAACGCGTCGAGCAGCGTAACCGAGCGTTCGACGATCTCGCCGGCCGGATGGGGCGCGGTGGGCAACGCGACGACGCCGCGCTGCAGATCGACGACGACCAGTGCGGTTTTGGCATCGAGGGTAGTGAGTGCCATGAGGTGCTCCTGCGAGTGGCGAGACGCGCGTGCGCGCATCGCGAGTTACAAATCGACGAGGCGTTTCAGCAGATCGACGCCCGTCGCGAGCTGTTGCTGTTCGGCTTGCGTGAAGCGCGTTTGAATCGTGCGATACAGCCAGTCTTCGCGCGCCGCGCGGCTCGCCTTGACCTTCTTGCGAAAGGACGGCGTCAGCGATAGAACCGTCTGCCGTCCATCGTTGGGATCGGGCGCGCCGTTGACGAGCCCCGCGGCTTTCAATGCCGCGAGCGTTTCTCCCATCGACTGCGGACGCATGCCGTGGGCGCGCGCGAGCGCGGTGACCGTGGCCGGGCCTTCGCGTTCCAGCAAATTCAGCACCTGCACCTGCGACGGCGTGAAGTCGCCGACATGCGACTCTTCGCGCAGACGCCGGCGTAGCTTGCCCACCAGCACGCGCAGGTCTTCGGCCAGCGTATGGAGTTCTTCCTGCGTAACGGGGAGAGGGGACTTGCTCATGCGATGAGCTCGCGCGATGACATGATCTGAAGGTATCCTGCTAAGGCTACCTTCGTATTTCGCTCGGGTCAAGATTTGATGTGACGGGACGCCGTACGCGAGGGCGGCGCGACGATCGCGCTCAACGCGCCCGCATCCGCCGGTTGAAAAAGCGCCATGCCGCGGCGCCGGCCAGCATCGCACCGCCGAGCGCGAGGCCCAGCAACACCAGCGAACTCAGATGCTCGCGCACCACCGGGACGTTGCCGAACAGATAGCCGGCCGCGATCAGCGACACGATCCACAGCGCCGCGCCGGCGGTGACGAACGTGACGAACCGCGAGAACATCATTTGCGACACGCCCGCGGCGAATGGCGCGAACGTGCGCACTACGGCGATGTAAGGTGACAGCAGGAAGGTCAGGCGGCCGCGCGCTTCGCTGAACGCGTGGGCGCGGCTCAGCGCATTGCGGTTCAGCCAGTAGTAATTGCGGGTGTAGACCTTGTCGCCGACCGCGTGGCCAATCGCGTACCCGACGATGCTGCCGCCCACCGTCGCGACGAACAGCAAGGGCGCGATGATCCACACGTTCAATGCGCCGGTGGCCGCGAGCGCTCCGCAGATGAAAATCAGCGGATCGCCGGGTAGAAAGAACAGCGGCAGAAAACCGTATTCGACGAACACGACGACGAACAGCAGTGCGTAGATTGCCGTGCCGAATTGCACGATCAGCGTACTCAGGTGCTGGTCGAGGTGCAGCGCGATCTGCAGCACATTCATCAGGTTCATGTTGGCATGAGCCTCGGGTGGCGTTCGGATCTGATGAGTGTAGTCCCGCGAGCGTGGGTGCAGGGTGCTTGCGCGAGTTTATGTCGTTTGACGCTTGTCGATGTTGCCGCGCCGATGTCAAACTCGGGTCGTCTTCATCAGATGCAAGGCCATGTCGCGCGACTCCGTCATCACCTTCCGTTTTGCCGCGCCGCACGAAGCGGAATCGATTCGTGCCATCGAATTCGAAGCGGGCCTGCGTTTCGTCGGCGTCGGCATGACCGGAATCGCCGACGCACCGCCGATGGCGCGCGAGGTCGTCGAGCGCAAGATCGATGCGCGCGAGATCATCGTCGCGCTCGATCAGCAGGAGATTTGCGTGGGCTTCGTGATGTTCGAGCCGCAGCCGGCGCGCGTCTACGTTCAGGAGCTCGATGTACTGACCTCGCACGCGGGTAGGCGCATCGGCGCGGCATTGATCGAAGAGGTCGCGCGAATCGCGCGGGCGCGGCAATTGACGCAACTCGTGCTGTCGACGTATCGCGACGTGCCGTGGAACGCGCCGTACTACCGGCGGCTCGGCTTTCGCGACCTCGCCACAGTAGAGCTCGACGCGGCATTGCTCGCGCGGCGCGACGCGCATATCGCGCGCGGGCTCGATGAGTCGAAACGGGTGTTCATGCAGCGCGATCTGGTCTAGCGCGCAAAAAAAGCGGCGGCCGTGGCTGAAATTCAGTCGCGCCCGCCGCTTCATCATTTCATACAGCGGACATGAGCCCGCTGTCACTGCCGATTACACCGCTTCCAGCGCCGGATAATCGGTGTAGCCGATTTCACCACGCGCATAGAACGTCGCCGGAACCGGCTTGTTCAGCGGCGCATCTTCAGCGAAGCGGCGCACCAGATCCGGATTCGCGATGTACAGCTGACCCCAGGCCACCGCATCCGCTTCACCGGCGTCGAGCACCTGCTGCGCGGTTTCCTTCGTGAACTTCTCGTTCACGATGTACGGGCCGCCGAACGCTTCCTTCAGCTGCGGGCCGAGGCGGTCGTCGCCGAGCGCTTCACGCGCCGCGATAAACGCGATCTTGCGCTTGCCGAGTTCGCGCGCGACATAGCCGAACGTTGCGGCCGGATCGGAGTCGCCCATCGTATGCGCGTCGCGGCGCGGCGCGAGATGCACGCCGACGCGGTTTGCACCCCACACGCTGATGCACGCGTCGGTGACTTCGAGCAGCAGACGCGCGCGGTTTTCGATCGGGCCGCCGTAGGCATCGGTGCGCTTGTTGGTGCTGTCCTGCAGGAACTGGTCGAGCAGATAGCCGTTCGCGCCGTGCACTTCTACGCCGTCGAAGCCTGCGGCCTTGGCGTTTTCCGCGCCCTTGCGGAATGCTTCGACGACACCGGCGATTTCATCGAGCTCGAGCGCGCGCGGCGTCACGAACGGACGCTCGGGACGCACGAGGCTCACGTGACCGCCGGCCGCGATCGCGCTCGGCGCGACCGGCAACTCGCCGTTCAGGAACACCGGATCCGAAATACGGCCGACGTGCCACAACTGCAGGAAGATCTTGCCGCCCGCGTCGTGCACGGCCTGCGTGACGAGCTTCCAGCCTTCGACCTGCTCCTGCGACCAGATGCCCGGCGTGTCCGCGTAGCCGACGCCCTGCGGCGTGACCGACGTCGCTTCGCTGAGGATCAGGCCGGCGCTCGCGCGTTCGGCGTAATAGCGCGCCATCAGCGCGTTCGGCACGCGAATTTCCTCGGCGCGCTGACGCGTGAGCGGCGCCATGATAATGCGGTTCGGCAGCGTGATATCGCCAATTTGCAGGGGATCGAAAAGAGTCGGCATGAGAGTTCACCTTTGGCGGCGGGCAGGGCCCGAGCCTCATAAAACTGCGTGAAAAAGGAAACGCGGCGATGCGAGTGCGGTGCTCAGAGCGTGGTGTTCATGTATTCGAGGAACGCCTGGATGACGGGCTCGTTGCGTTTGAAAAACACCCATTGACCGACCCGTTTCGACGTGACGAGCCCCGCGCGCTGCAATGCGGCGAGGTGCGCCGACACGGTGGACTGCGACAGGCCGCAGCGCGCGTCGATCTTGCCTGCGCACACGCCGTGGTCGAGCGGCAGCTCCTGATCGGCGAAATGCGCTTGCGGTTCGCGCAGCCAGCCGAGAATCTCCCGGCGGACCGGGTTGGCCAGCGCTTTGTGGATCGCATCGAAATCGGGCGTCATGTGGATGGTTTCAGGGGGTTCGACAAGCGGCACGCTGGTTGGCGTGCGCGCAACTGCATCGCTACAGTACGAATCATATATCGTAATTTAGCGATATGGGTGAAGGCACTACTGCGAATGGGGCGATAGGTTATTGACATGAAGTTTTGTTCGCGCTGAGTGGCGGTGCGCGGCGATTGACGAGCAATTACGAGTTGCAGCCTCGCCGTGCCGGCGCGATGAGTGCGTCACTGGCGCTGCCGTGTTGGATTCTTGCGGGCGTACAGGGGCTTAACGATCCCGCAGGCCCGCGAAGTCGAACAGGAACAGGCGCACTTCGCGCCATCATCGATCCGTTTCGCTCCCTGGCACTGATGGGTCATGCAGCTCGACCTCGCGACCCTAACAGGCGGGGTCTGCAGCGAAACCCGCCGAACTGTGCGTACAGTCGAACTTGCCCCAATAGCGCTTCTTTCGAGGCGTCGATTCAAGGTCCGGCCGATCGTTGCACGCAGCAATTTCAGATCAAACGGTAGGTCGCTCGATAGAGCACCGGCAGCGACGAACTCACCTGCCGCACCCAGTCGCCGTTGCCTCTTTTACGAGATCTGGTTCAGGTGCAGATTTAAACGGCGGCATCAGTTCGGCTCGCATCTGCTCGCTCTTGATCGTTCCGTCTTGAACGCCGCGAGCGCGTCCGTCGGGCTCACTTCGCCATCTTCCCGGTCCAGTCGCCACGTTGCCGCGATTCACACCTGGCGAATTCCATTTCTACAGTCATCCAATTTTTGCCCTATCTCTTGTTTTCCTTTTCATCACGAGAAGATCAAAAAATCGATGGGAAACCATTTGCCGATCAAGCCGAGCCTGCGGCTTTGTCCTATGTCTTGCGTGGAGACTTTAGGACGAGGCTGATTATCTTGCTTATCCAAAAAAAATAAGATTATCCGGAACTTTAGTCGTGAGCAAGTCGTTTCGATCTTTGTGTTCATAGGCAATTCTTTAATGCCTCAAATGCAAATTCTTTCGTTCACGCCCCCATCGGGCGGGGTGGCCATGAATGATGCGCGGTATTGAGAAACGATTTGTAGGTAAGTGAAAGATTTCAGAGGAAAAGAAAAATTAACGTCTCTTTCGCGGCGGCCAAGGGCGACGACGAATAACGCGGACGTCGCAATCTCTGATGCCAAATTTTAGTTTTGAGAAAGGATTGGATTATGAATAAGTCGTATAAAAGTGTCTGGAATGAATCCCGTGGCACCTGGGTCGCAACTTCAGAGTTGACGACGTCTCGTGGTAAGCGAAGCAAGTCATCGGCGATTGCAAGCGTAGCTGCGGCCTTGTTTGTAGTGGGTCAAGGGCTTGTCGGCAGCGCGCAGGCTGAGACGGCGCATTATGCGGCCGGCGAAGGCGCGGTTGCCGGCGTGGAAAAACTGTGGGTGCACCCCTGCCAGGTCGGCGAGTGCGCAAACCCTTGGGAATTTGCCAATCCGAATTATCCTGCTCCGCCGAACGTCAGCAGTACTGCTGTCGGATCTAGCGCTGCTGCGCAGCTAGGTGGCGTCGCGCTCGGAGACCATGCGGCAGCCGAAGCTGGGTTCGGCGTGGCATTGGGCGCCTATTCGTTGGCGTCGGGTTTCCGCGCGACGGCGGTCGGTACGAGTGCTGTCGCCAGCGGAAGAGATACGACTGCAGTTGGACTCAATGCGTTGGCATCTGCTGATAGGTCGATAGTGCTCGGAAGCTGGGGTGTGGCATCTGGCGTCGACTCCATGGCACTTGGCCATAAGACCACTGCGACAGGAACTGACTCGGTGGCGCTTGGTGGTGAGGCTACTTCCTCGGGCCCGGAAGCAATTGCAGCTGGTTATCAGGCTGCTTCGACGGCAGATCTTGCTACGTCGCTCGGTTCGCGAGCTACGTCGTCAGCGTACGGAGCAACGGCACTTGGTGCTTATGCCACTGCAAATGGAGGTGCGGGCACAGCTGTTGGTACGTCCGCCGCGGCGTCAGGTGATGTCTCGGTTGCGCTTGGTGCGGGCGCCGTTGCAACGTCGGCGAATTCAGTGGCACTGGGTGCGAATTCGCGGACGGCACAGGCGGTGGGCACGAGCGGCACGAACATTCGTGGCACGAACTATAGCTTTGCCGGCGCGAACCCGACGAGCACGGTTAGCGTGGGCAGCGGAGGTAACGAGCGTACGATCACGAACGTGGCGGCCGGCCGTCTGAGTGCGACGAGCACCGATGCGGTCAATGGTTCGCAACTGTATGCAACCAACCAGGCAATTGAGCAGATCAGCCAGGCGAGCAACGCAGGCTGGAACGTGAGCGCGCAGGGCGCGAACGCGACGAACGTGGCGCCGGGCGGCACGGTCGACCTGAAGAACACCGATGGCAACCTCGCGGTGAGCAAGAGCACGGCCGGCAACGACGTGAACTTCGATCTGGCACGCGACCTGAAGGTCGACAGCGTGACGATGGGTGACACGGTGGTGAACAACGACGGCCTGACCATCAAGAACGGCCCGAGCATCACCACGGGTGGCATCGACGCGGGTGGCAGGAAGATCATCAACGTGGCGGCGGGTGTGGACGCTGGCGACGCGGTGAACAAGGAGCAGCTCGACGAGGTCGGCAAGACGGCCAGCGCAGGCTGGAACGTGAGCGCGCAGGGCGCGAACGCGACGAACGTGGCGCCGGGCGGCACGGTCGACCTGAAGAACACCGATGGCAACCTCGCGGTGAGCAAGAGCACGGCCGGCAACGACGTGAACTTCGATCTGGCACGCGACCTGAAGGTCGACAGCGTG